>JBAQPU010000054.1:0-6826 GCA_049306095.1 Cyclobacteriaceae bacterium | reverse complement strand
GAGCTTTTGCAGAGCTCAGCCTAGCCACTCGGCCACGAGACCATATTTAATTTTACTCTTTTTAGCCTACCTGCAAAAACATCGCTTTTGCAGAACTCATCCCGAGGACTCGGGACACTCGGCCACGAGACCAAAAAAATCAACGGCTACTACTTTATTTAAGGTTCTGCAAAAGCCGTTTTTGCAGGCTCACCCCGAATCCTCGGGGCACTCGGCCACGAGACCATATCAATTCAAAATTGAAGATTCAAGATTCTAAATTTTGAATTTTCTAATCTTGAATTTTGAATTGAC
Source organism: Cyclobacteriaceae bacterium (assembly GCA_049306095.1). GTDB lineage: Bacteria > Bacteroidota > Bacteroidia > Cytophagales > Cyclobacteriaceae > UBA2336. The sequence continues at coordinate 6,532 of JBAQPU010000054.1, read as the reverse complement.
TACAAAACTATGAAATCAATTCTGGTTTACAAGGCGATAAAAAACAAAAGGTGGCCCGAATCAAACGAAGCCACCTTTTATCAGTCTATCAGGTTATTCTCCCTTCGGAGCGTTCATCTTTTCCTTCAATGCTGCCAGTGCATCTAAATCACCAAGGGTCGATTTCTCAACTTCCTGGTTGATTTTATCTATGGTCTTCCCTTTAGAAGCAGGTTTAGCAGGCGATGCCTTCTTAACCGGTGCTTCTTCAGCAGAGTACATCGCTTTATGGGATAACACAATCCTGCGATCTTCTTTTGAGAACTCAAGAACCTTGAATTCTAAAGAATCTCCGGCTTCAATCTTACCACCATCTTCCTTCACTAAGTTTTTAGCTGAACAGAAACCTTCAATACCATAGGGAAGTTCCAGTGTAGCACCTTTATCATGCTTGTTGATAACGGTACACTTGTGAACCGAACCCACTGTAAACATGGATTCGAAAGTATCCCAAGGATTCTCTTCCATGTGCTTGTGGCTGAGGGCCAGTCTGCGGTTAGCCGCATCTAACTCTAATACCACTACGTCCATCTGCTCTCCTACCTTAACAAATTCAGAAGGATGCTTGATCTTCTTGGTCCAGCTTAAGTCAGACACGTGTACCAAACCATCGATACCTTCTTCCAGCTCGATGAACAAGCCAAAGTTGGTAAGGTTACGAACAATACCCTTATGACGGGTGCCCACTGCATATTTGCTCAGTACATCCTGACGTGTCCATGGATCTTCGGTCAGTTGCTTAATGCCTAACGACATCTTGCGTTCTTCACGATCGATCGTCAACACAACGGCTTCTACTTCATCGCCCACCTTCATGAAATCTTGCGGGTTGCGCAAGTGCTGAGACCAGCTCATTTCTGAAACGTGAATTAAGCCTTCTACTCCAGGCTGAAGCTCGAGGAATGCTCCGTAATCGGCTACGTTTACGATCTTACCTTTCACTTTAGAACCTATCTGAATTCCTTCTGCTAAACCTGCCCAAGGATGAGGTGTAAGTTGCTTCATGCCGAGGCTTATACGCTTCTTCTCACCATCGAAGTCAAGCACAACCACTTTAACGATCTGGTCAAGCTTAAGTACTTCTTCAGGGTGATTGATACGTCCCCATGAAATATCGGTAATGTGCAACAGACCATCAACACCACCTAAGTCGATGAACACACCGAAGTTGGTCATGTTCTTGATGGTACCTTCCAACACCTGACCTTTTTCAAGGTTGCTGAGGATGGCTACTTTTTGCTGTTCAAGATCTTTCTCAATCAATACCTTGTGAGAAACCACTACGTTATCGTTAGTGTAGTTGATTTTTACAACTTTCACTTCCATGGTCTTATTCACATACACATCGAAGTCGCGGATTGGCTTCACATCGATTTGTGAACCAGGCAAGAATGCCTCAATTCCAAATACATCTACAATCAATCCACCTTTTGTTCTGCGCTTCACGAAACCTTCAATCACGGCATCGGTATCCAGCGATTTCTGGATATTTTCCCAACCCTTCACCAGTTTCGCTTTTCTGCGGCTCAGCACAAGCTGACCCATTTTGTCTTCACGCTCTTCAATGAACAAGTCAACTACATCACCAATTTTCAAATTGGTCATGTCTTTGAATTCCGCTAACGGAACCAGTCCGTCAGACTTAAATCCAATGTTCAGGATTACATCGCGGTTGTTGATACCCACGACAGTACCCACCACCAGCTCGCCACTGTCAACCGTGGTTACTGTGCCGGCATACAATTTCTCCATTTGCTCACGGTCTTTAGATGAATACCCTTCACCAAATCCTTTACGATCAAATGCAGCCCAATCGAACTCACCAGGCACCTGCTTAACTTGAGCAGCTTTACGCAATTCCTTAGCGGAAATTGCTTCTGAAATGATTTCTTCTTTTTGGGTGGCTTTCACTTCTGCGAGGGGATCCTCTTCATCGAAATCAGCTGCTGTGGTTTCAACAACTTTCTTCTTTACTGCTTTCAATTCCTCATCGGTTGAAGCAGGTTTTGCTTTTTCTTTAGCCATAATAATGAACTTGCCCTTGTTTACATGCAGCAACCGGGCGAGAATGCTGCAATTTTAGTTAACATTCTTTGATTCGGGGAACCAAAGCCCCTTCATTTGAAGGGGGTGCAAATGTAGGATTTTTTAACAGAAATAGGAACCCAAATCCAAACAATATCAATGAATTAGCAAATAATACCTTCAGACGACAGAAGGGCTTTTTTATACAAAAAGCCTACGCTTCCTCTTAGTTTTGGGGGTTTATTAAGGAATATTTTCAAATTGGAGGGTACCCAAGGCATAGTCCAGCAATATCTTTTGAAACAAGAATCTGTACTTTGCCTGGGCCATATTGGTTTGAGATTGAACATACGTTCGATTGGCATTGGCAAAATCTACGAAGCTGGTGATTCCTAAATTGTATCGTTCCTTCTCAAGATTATAAGCCATTTCAGAAGCTGACAGTCCATCGATACTTGCCAGGTATCCCTTCTTGACACTTTCAAAATTTCTGTAAGCTCTTACAACATCTCCCTTGACAATAACTTCCCTGTTTTTTGTTTGGATTTTGTTATTGTCATACTGGACTTTTGATTGTACGTATGTATATCGATTTTGAAAACCTGTAAAGATTGGAATCCTAATACCCACTCCAAAAGTCTGATATCGGTTATCAATGGTAACCTGGTTTTCAAAATTCCGAAAGGATGAATCCCGGGGTGTACCACGAACCTGATTATACCTTGACCCAAAACTATAGGAAGCATTGAGACTGGGTAAATAATTCCCCCTGCTTGAATACATTAAAAATTTTGATGCCCTTTCGGTATACTGAGCCTGGTGTAAATCACTTCGTTGAGCAGCTGCTGTTGCTAAGAGTTGGTCTAAATTCTGATTATCCAGAACAACTGAATTCACATCCCACTCAGGTTCTGTCAATGTGGGTTGATTAACCGGGTCAATCATAAGTGTTTGAAGGAGTGTTATCTTATCGTTCACCAAATTGAACTCAGCCTGGGCAAGTAAAAGTTCTGAATTGCTGACTTGCGACTTCTGATTGTATTCATCAACCGGTGAACGGCTGCCTACCCGTACGTGCTCCAGTATCAGTTCTAATTGGGTTCGTTGTACAGTTAAATTTTCCTGAGCAATCTTCAATAACTCCTGGTCCAGTAGAACCTGAAGAAACTGAATAGAGATAAGATTAATCACATCTTGTGTAGATCGTTTAACCTGCTCCATTTGGGCATCTAATTGATTGGAAGCCTGGCGGGCTGTATTTACTCCATTCAATCCGTTAAAAATCGGCATGTTAATATCAAGCGATGCTGCTGCTCCATCCACCGTTGCATTCACAACCTCGCCTGTGTTTTGAATCCAGTTATTACCACTTCTAACGCCTACATTGCCGTTGATTGCTGCCTGGGGTCCTAATTGCGCCAGACTGTAGGTTCTTTGCGACTGGCTTTGTTGCAGATTATTACGTTGCTGATTCAACGTAACGCTATTTTGTAAACCGATCTTAACCGCATCTTTAAAAGTCAACAAATTTGATGAATCAACTTGCGCAGTCGCAGCAATTGATAACACTGACAGGTAAAATATTATTATTATTCTCTTCATCAACTATTATTTAATTTCTTTCATCTGAAACGACTGCACCATCCGCCAGGCGAACCACGCGCTTGCTTCTTTTTGCATTTTCTTCTGAATGCGTTACCTGAATGATGGTGATCCCTTCTTCATTCAGCTTCTGAAAAATATCCATGATGTGTTTACCCTGCTCGGAATGCAGATTTCCGGTGGGTTCATCGGCCAATAAAAGTTTTGGTTGGCCAACAATAGCACGGGCAATTCCTACTAACTGTTGTTGCCCGCCACTGAGTTGCTCGGGAAATAAATCCTTTTTGGCAACCATGTTAAACCGATCGAGCAACTCGGCCACCATACTTTTACGCTGGCTGGCATTTACACCTTTGTACAACAGTGGCGTTTCTATATTTTCATACACCGTAAGTTCATCGATCAGGTGATAAGCCTGGAAGATAAACCCGATGTAGTTTTTATGCATTTCTGATTTTTGTTTTTCCTTCAGCTTATGCGCGGGTTCGTCAAAGAAAAAATATTCACCGGCAGAAGGCTCATCCAGTAAACCGATGATGTTCATAAGAGAAGATTTACCCGCGCCACTGGGCCCCATAATGGTGACGAATTCACCTTGCTGAACATCCAGGTTTACCCCCTTCAGTATGAACGTCCGCTGGAAACGGGAATCCACGTACTTATCGATATCGCGTAATTTTATCATGATGCTGATTTTCGTGGCAGATTTGCCAATAAATATGCCAAGCACCTTAAAATAGGCCACCGGGCTTTAAAAGGCGATTATTATTGCTCAATACGTCCGTATTTGCAAAATGGTGTCCTATTTCGGACAAACTGGAAGATTAAAAAACAAGGGGATAGAGGATCACATCTACCCTTCTGTTCATTCGCATCCCCTGGCGGCTTCGGTTACTGTAAACGGCATTATCTAACCCCCAATCCTTGATCGAAATTTTATGTTCCGGAACTTCTTTTTGCAACAGCAGGTTACGCACCGCCTCGCTTCTCATTTGCGAAAGCCACTCGTTGTATTGTTTACCTCCTATCGGGTCGGTATGACTGATCAACTGTATTTCATATCGATCCAGGCTTGGAATGGAATCAAGCCAGTGAAAGAGTTCATCCATTTGTAACGAATCGATGCTATAACTTCCTCCTCCAAAATATATACTCATTCGAATTTCTTCCTGTTGCTGCTGGCCATAGACAACTGGTATAGTACACAGGATCAGATAGATTATCAGGTTACGAATCATTTTAACACCAATTCGTTTTAATCACCTAACTACTAATACGGAGGCGGAGCTGGCTTGTTCTTTAAAATTTCTTCAATCTTTTCCATAACCTCGGGCACCAGCTTTTGTTTAGCCTCCAGCGCTTTAAAATTCTCGGTAAGCTGCGAGGTTTTTGAAGCTCCTAAAATTACCGTACTCACATTTTCATTTTTCAAACACCAGGCAATTGCCAGAACAGGCATAGTCATTCCTAAATCTTTTGCTACCGAAGTAAGCTTACGCACTTTAGCCAGGTTTTCTTCTACCATGTTCTGGTCTTTCAACCATTCCATATCTTCAATACCCATTCGTGTCTCGGCAGGAAAACTGTCGTTGTACTTACCCGAGAGTATTCCGCTGGCAAGGGGCGACCAAATCGTAGTACCTAGCCCTACAGTTTTGTAAACCTGGGCATAGTCGCCTTCCACCTTTTTTCGTTCAAGCATATTGTACTGAGGCTGCTCCATGGTTGGCCCAATTAAATTATAACGTTGCGCCACCATGTGGGCTTCCATAATTTCCTGGGCGCTCCATTCACTTGTTCCCCAATACAAAATTTTTCCCTGCTGAATCAGGTTATGCATCGTCCACACAGTTTCTTCTATCGGTGTTGCTTTATCAGGCCGATGACAAAAATATAAGTCAAGATACTCAAGTTGTAAACGTTGCAGGGCCTGGTCACAGGCTTCCACCAGGTGCTTTCGGTTCAGACCTTTTTGAGTAGGCTTCAGATCTTTTCCACCTAGTCCAAAATAGGCTTTGCTGGAAATAATGTAGCTGTCGCGCCTCCAGTTTTTCTTTTTCAGGATTTCGCCCATCACCAGTTCAGATTTTCCCCTGGCATAAATCTCTGCGTTATCAAAAAAATTAACACCCTGATCATACGCCACGCTCATCAACTCATCGGCCGTTGTATCACCAATCTGCTTCCCAAACGTAATCCATGACCCAAAGGATAACACACTTACCTGCAACCCGGATTTCCCTAATCGTTTATATTCCATTCGTTTAAATTACGGTTTACTTAAATTATTTGTTCTTTCATCAACCATCAGCGCGGCTGTTCACGACCGCTAATTTACCCCGAAATTAAAATGCGAAGTATTTGGATTAATGATTATTTTGGCTGGCTAATAGGCATGGAGAAATGATCCTAAACCCCCTGACTAAGTTCCTTCTAATTACCCTGCTTTTTTTGTGCCATTCCATAGCAGAAGCGCAGCAGGTTAACTCACTTGGCATTTTCACGGGTATAACGGTGCCCTATACTTACGATGCCGGTATTAATAAAGACTCACGCTACAGGATTAAGTATAATGTGAAATTTGCTCCTTTTGGCGTTCATTACGGTGTCGATTACCAGGGATACGGTGTAATGATCGACCCATCTATTACCCGCATCGGCCAAAGTTATAATGTTATTAATATTCAGGGAGGAGACGTTGGTGAACGAACTATTGATCTTACGTATTTTCAGTTTCCGGCTGGTTTTAAGTTACACATTATCGACTTATCATTCTTTAAAGTAAGTTTTGTGGCTTCCGTTGGATTTGGTGTGTTGCTGAGTGCTAAAGAAACGATAACACACCGCGAATCAAAACTAAAATTCC
>JBAQPU010000053.1:0-24848 GCA_049306095.1 Cyclobacteriaceae bacterium | reverse complement strand
ATCTACAATAACCCGGAAAAAAATGATGCCGCTGCTTATTCGGATATCGTGAAGATAGGAAAGAATTCAATTGGCATCCTTTTCGAAAAAGACGGTTACTCGCAAATTGTGTTTATTACACAGAAGTGGAAATAGTTTTCATTAACTAACACAGAACAAAATCATGGCTTATTCCAAACAAGAACTTAAAGCATTAAAAGATTTTTACAACAACCAACTGCTCAACGATACCATTCCCTTCTGGTTTCCCCGCTCGGTAGATGAAGAGTTTGGCGGTTACTTGCTCATGCGCGATCAGGATGGCAGCCTGATCGATGACGATAAAATGATTTGGGTACAAGGTCGTGCAGCCTGGATGCTGGCCACGTTATACAACACCGTAGAGAAAAAGAACGAATGGCGCGATTGGTCGAAGTCTGGCGTTAATTTCTTACAGCAATACGGATTTGATTCTGATGGGCAGATGTTCTTTCATGTTACCCGCAAAGGGGAGCCCATTCGTAAACGCAGATACTTTTTCTCAGAAACATTTGCTGTAATTTCTTCGGCAGCCTGCGCAAAAGCAACAGGCGATAAAGAGCTGGCAGAATGGTCGCGAAATATCTTTGGCAATTGCCTCGCATACATAAGCGGTGAAAAAAAATTACCTGCAAAATTTACCAACACACGCCCTTCAAAAGGAATAGGTGCGACCATGATCATGATTAACACCGCTCAACAATTGAGAGAAACGATTGGCGACCCGCGTTGCGATGAATGGATTATGAAATGGATCACGGAAATTGAAAGAGATTTTGTGAAGCATGACATTAAATGCGTGATGGAGCAGGTAGCGCCCGATGGAAGTATCATCGATCATATTGATGGCCGCACGTTAAATCCGGGCCATGCCATTGAAGGCGCGTGGTTTATACTGCATGAAGCCAAATACCGAAACAACGATCCACACCTGATTGAATTAGGATGTAAAATGCTTGACTACATGTGGGAGCGGGGTTGGGACAAAGAACATGGTGGTATTATCTACTACCGCGATGTGTACAACAAACCCGTGCAGGAGTATTGGCAAGACATGAAAATGTGGTGGCCGCAAAACGAAACGATTATTGCTACCTTACTCGCCTATCTCATGACGGGCAACGAAAAATATGCGCAATGGCACAAGCAGGTGCACGATTATGCCTACAAACATTTTCATGACAAGCAACATGGTGAGTGGTTTGGGTATTTGCATCGCGATGGTACCCTGGCACAAACCGCTAAAGGCAATCATTTCAAAGGTCCTTTTCACTTGCCACGGCAAGAGTGGTATTGTTGGCAAATTTTAGAGGAATACCTGAAGTGAAAATGAGTATAGGGAAATCCATTCTGTCTCTTCTGATGTGGATATCGACCACATCCTACGGTCAACTTAGCGTTGATAAAATCTTTACGGATAATATGGTCTTGCAAAGAGACCAGCCTATCCAAATTTGGGGTAAGGGGTTTCCCGGAAGAAATATTGTTGTTACAACATTAGGCAATAATAAAACGACTATCGTTTCATCCGACTCATTGTGGAGTTTGGTTTTAGAGGAGCAAAGGGCAAACACAAAGCCACAATCAGTCAGGGTTACAAGCGCCAATGAAAGCATTGAAATAAAGAATGTATTGATAGGTGATGTCTGGCTTTGTATTGGGCAAAGTAATATGCAATGGCCAATGGAAAGAGAAATGCACTTTAAAAGCGAATTGCAAAACGCAAATCAATCACTTATTCGCTTCTATAACCCTTCCTATGCCGGAGAAAATATTTTTCGGCAGCCGTTCCCGGATTCTGTCATCAACAGGCTGAACACGGCTAATTTTTACAATGGCAGTTGGCAACGCTGTGATAGTAACTCAATCAAAACCATGAGTGCAGTAGGATACTACTTTGGAAAATCCATTTTGGAAAAGGTGCAGGTTCCGATTGGCCTCATTGATCTGGCTATCGGTGGGGCGCCCATCGAAACATTTATTAATAAAGAAACGCTTGCCAAGCATCCTGCTTTTGCATCAAAAGTAAAAGCAAATTGGCTCAAGAACGATTCCCTGCCAGTGTGGATCCGTGAGCGTGGAAATCAAAATGTCGGTGGAAATCCTGATGTACCGCGCGATGAAGTTGGAGCTAACCATCCTTATAAGCCTGGCTTTGTCTTCGCGAGAGGCATACAACCACTGTTTACTTTTCCAATCAAAGGAATAGTCTGGTATCAGGGTGAAAGTAATGCACAGGAAATGGAGCGTGTGAAAGAATATACAAACCTCACAAAATTGATGGTGGATGACTATAGAAAGGGCTGGGGACAATCACAACTTCCATTCTATTGGGTTCAACTTTCATCCATTGATACAATGAAGTACAAAGGACATTTTTGGCCGCTGTTTCGGGATGAGCAAAGAAAAATGATAGCCCTTATAGAAAATGGAGGCATGGCCGTATGCAGTGACATAGGAGCAAAAGATGATGTGCATCCAAGAAACAAAAAAGATGTTGGAGAAAGGCTTGCACGCTGGGCACTTAAACAAACGTATCATCAAAATGTAGTTCCTTCTGGCCCATTGCCAATAAATGCGATCTACGCCAATGGTAAAGTGACAATTTCATTCCAATTCAGCAGTGGCGGCCTGTTTACCTCCGGTGGTAAACCTTTGATGGGGTTTTCGATTGACGGGAAAACAGACGTGGCTGCAAAGATTGAAAACGGTACAGTAATAATTGACGCACCCGATAGACCAGCCTTTGTTTATTATGGTTGGAAGCCCTTTAGTGATGGCAATCTCGTAAACGCTGAAGGCTTACCGGCTTCTACATTTGCGATTCAAGTGCACTAATGCTATGAACTCCATTCGAATTCTATTAGTAATAACTTTCTTGTATCCGGCTGGATTATGTGCTCAACACAGCAAGCCCATAATTCCCGATAGCCTTTTTTCAACGTACTATCATCAGCGTGTCACACATTTTAAAAGCCTTCCGCAAACGCTAGGCGATATTATTTTCTTAGGCAACAGCATTACCGATGGTGGCGAGTGGCAAGAGTTGTTTGATGATTTGTCGGTTAAGAACAGAGGAATCAGCGGAGATGTTTCGGCAGGCGTCATCCATCGCGTGGATGAAATTGCCGTTCGAAAACCAGCCAAGATTTTTTTGATGATTGGCACCAACGATCTCGCAAGGAGTATCCGGGCAGATAGTTTGATAAGAAATATTTTATGGATAGCAAAATACCTGAAGGACCGCTCTCCATCGACAAAGCTTTTTGTGCAAAGTATTTTACCAGTCAATGATGCGTTTGGAAAATTTACCGGGCATACTGCTCAAGGGCAAGCAATCCGTGATGTAAACGCAACACTGAGAAGCAACGCGGCTACACATTCGTATACATATATTGATTTGCACACCGCATTTAGTAATTCCTCCGGTAAGCTTGATGCGAAATTTACCAATGACGGTTTACACCTGACGGGCGAGGGCTACATGTTATGGAAACATTTGATTTACCCGTATGTGTATGATCTGCAATTGAAAGCCTCCATTATTCCATTGCCACAACAAATGGAATGGACCGAAGGATACTTTCCAATGTATCGGTGTAATACCATTGTTGTGAAAGATACCATACTTTTTAAAGCAGCACACCGTCTGCAAGCATCTTTAGGTCAGAGTAGGGGAGCGATTCATTTAAAAAATAAACCGGGCAACGAACCCTACATCGAACTGGGCATCGGGAATATTAATACAGCGCAGTTATCGGAAGAAGCGTATCACCTGCAGGTTACACCCGGCAAAATAAAACTCACCGCCAACACGAAGCATGGAATTTTCAATGGCATCCAAACTCTTTTACAATTGGTGCGAGATGGGAGTATGATCGATGGGTGTGAAATAACGGATTGGCCGGCCTTTGCATGGCGCGGTTACATGATTGATGTGGGGCGCAATTTTCAATCGGTCGAGTTATTGAAACAGCAGATTGACGTAATGGCTCGAGCCAAGCTGAATATTTTTCATTTACATCTTACCGAAGATATTGCCTGGCGCATTGCCATCCGAAAGTATCCGCAGCTTACAGCTCCGGAAACGATGCTTCGCGATAAAGGCGAGTATTACACCGAGCAGGAGTTGAAAGAACTGATCCGGTATTGCAAGGACCGCTACATCACATTGGTTCCTGAAATTGACATGCCCGGACACAGTGCGGCTTTTACCCGCGCCATGAACACCGATATGCAAAGCGAAGAAGGTTTAAAGATGGTGAAGAATATTCTGAAAGAATTCTGTGCAACCTATGATGTACCGTATCTCCACATTGGTGCCGATGAGGTGAAGATCACAAACCAAAACTTTGTGCCGGAAGTATCAGCGTATATCGAAAGTCTTGGAAAGAAAGTAATCGGGTGGGAGCCGGGCGGAAATTTCTCAGCGAGTACCATTCGCCAATTGTGGATGGACGACCGGGGTGCTCTGTCGGATGCGAAAGACATTCAATACATCGATTCGCGTCATCTGTATTTGAATCACATGGATCCGTTAGAAAGTGTTGTCACCATTTTCAACCGAAAGATTGGCAATCACGAACGGGGTAATGCTTCTATTTTAGGTGGCACTATCTGCATGTGGCACGACCGGGCCATTGCCAATGAAGATGAAGTCTTAAAAATGAACCCTGTCTATCCGGCTATGATAACCTTTGGTGAACGGAGTTGGCGTGGCGGAGGAATGGATGGCTGGGTAGCCAATGTGGGCAGTCCGGGCTCTGCACAAGCGGAAGCATTTCAGGAATTTGAAAACCGGTTGATGGATCATAAACAACTGTATTTTCAATCAAAGCCATTTCCTTACAATAAGCAAGGCACCACCACATGGAAATTCTTTGGTCCGCATTCAAACGAAGGAAATCTCTCCAGAAAATTTAAGTCCGAAGAGGCAGGCTTTAATCCGGAAAAGACTAAGCCTTCTTTTGAAGTGATGGGAGGCACCATTGTGCTGCGTCACTGGTGGTATCCGCTCATCAAAGGAGCCATTGATAAGCCAGAGGAAAATACGACCTGGTATGCTACCACGAAGATTTGGAGCGATGAAGATACTACCGGATACTTTTGGATTGGTTTCAATAATATTTCACGTTCACCCGCCACTGATTCGCCTCCCGCCAACGCATGGGATAACAAGCAGAGTTCGATTCGGGTGAATGGAATGTTAATCGATCCGCCCAAATGGAAACGCGGTGGCCAGAAAGGAAATTCTGAAATCCCGCTTGTAGACGAAGGCTATGAGTACCGGCAACCGACTGAAATACCGTTACACAAAGGCTGGAATACCGTGCTGGTAAAACTTCCGGTCGGAACCTTTAAAGGAAAAGATTGGCACAACCCGGTGAAGTGGATGGTTACATTTGTTCAAGCAGATGATCTGTAATAGTGTTTCGCACAAACTATCCATAAAAAGTAGCCAAAACCCGGTCAAATTTTTTCGCAATCGTTTGCTTAAACTTTTATTCTGCATTTTATTCCTTTTAAGGTTGATAATTCTGCGTATTTGTTCTTTTTAAGAATATTCTGTCAATATTTTTATAAAAAACATTATTTAATTCTATCTCAAATAACTCTACAATGAGAAGAAAACCTCTGCGGAAACCCCTTGCCGGACTATACACTCCGGAACTGGAACACGATGCCTGTGGCATCGGATTTATCGCGAATATTAGCGGTTTAAAAACCAACCAGGTATTGGCCGATGCGCTTTCCATGCTTGAAAATATGGAGCATCGTGGCGGTAAAGGAAGCAGCCCCCGAACGGGCGATGGTGCCGGTGTCCTTCTTCAACTTCCGCATGAGTTTTTCAAGGAAGAAGCAAGTCGATTAGGATTTGTGCTCCCCCCATTGGGCAAATACGGAGCGGGTATGGTGTTTTTACCGCGAAATAAAAAAATGATGAACGCCTGCCGTGAGGTGCTGCGCAAGACCTGCAAAGAATTGGAGCTGGAAATTTTAGGATACCGCCCGGTGCCGGTGAATCATAGTGTTCCGGGCCCCGGTGCAGCCGAAGTTGAACCGGTTATGGAACAAGTTTTTGTGCACGCAATGAACGAAACGCTTGATCAGGAAGCCTTCGAGCGAAAGCTTTTCGTTTTACGAAATTATACATCTCACAAAATCGCACTTGAAATTAAAGGGAGCAGCCGGGAATTTTATATACCAAGTTTTTCATCGCGAACAATCATCTACAAAGGCCAGTTAAGGACAGAGCAACTCAGGCAATATTTCTTTGACTTGCAAGATGCAAGGCTAACAACAGCGCTTGCCGTTGTTCACTCACGTTTCTCTACCAATACTTTTCCTAACTGGAAACTTGCTCAGCCATTTCGTTACATCGCCCATAACGGTGAGATCAACACCATCCGTGGAAACGTTAACAAAATGAAATCCAAAGAGGCGCTTTTCAAATCAACTTATTTCACAGATGCGGAATTGAAAATGTTGTTGCCAATCACAAGTCCGGAAGGCTCTGACTCCGCTAACCTCGATGCACTTGTTGAGATGCTGGTGCTTTCCGGAAGATCGCTGCCCCATGTGCTGATGATGTTGGTGCCTGAGGCATGGCAGGATAATAAACTTATGGATCCGCATCGAAAGGCATTTTATAAATACCACGCGTCTATGATGGAGCCTTGGGATGGTCCGGCCGCTCTGGTATTTACCGATGGCGCGCGAATCGGTGCCACGCTCGATCGTAACGGACTGCGTCCTCTTCGGTATTGTGTTACCCGAACAGGTCGGGTAATTGCAGCGTCTGAAGCAGGAGCCCTTCCGGTCAACCCGAAGGAAGTTTTGGAGAAGGGCAGGATAACACCCGGCAAAATGCTGATGGTCGACCTGGAAAAAGGAAAGGTACTGGGTGATGAGGTAATCAAACGAACGGTTTATGAAGGCAAGCCGTATTATAAGTGGATTATTGAAAACCGGCTGAAACTCCGACTGGAACCGGAGCATCCGACCTTCCGAAACAACTACGATGAGAAAACCTTGCTGCAACGGCAGCATGCTTTTGGATTTACATCAGAAGATATCAAAGCCATTATCACACCGATGGCTGCCACCGGTTATGAGCCCATCGGCTCTATGGGTGACGATACACCGCCTGCAGTGCTTTCGAAAGAGAGCAGACACCTCTCAAACTACTTTAAGCAACACTTTGCGCAAGTTAGCAACCCGCCTATTGATCCGATCCGTGAGCGATTAGTGATGTCCTTGTTTACGCGCATTGGCATGAGCCTGAATGTATTGGAAGAAACTCCGCAGCATACCAGGCAAATCCACATTTCGCAGCCGGTGTTACTAAATGCTGATCTCGAAAAACTGAAATACCTGCCGGAACATAATTTTGATTATGCCATCATCAATTCTGTTTTTCAGGCTGACGGTAAACCCGGCAGGCTTGAGCAGGGCATCAACCGCATTTGTGCTGAAGCTGAAGCGGCTGTTCGGGAGGGTAAAAAAATACTCGTTATATCAGATAAAAAAATCGGCAACGAACAGGCGCCCATTCCTTCCATGATGGCCATTGGGGCCGTGCACCACTCGTTGATTGAAAAGCGGCTTCGTACCCATACCGGGCTACTGGTGGAAGCTGGTGATGTTTGGGAGGTGCAACACGTTGCAACCATTATTGGATATGGAGCCAGCGCGGTTAACCCCTACATGGCATTCGAAACCATTCATTCCCTTAACGAACAAAAAGCCTTCCCCAAACAAATAACCGATGAAGAAGCTTTTACCAATTATCAAAAAGCCATTGGCAACGGGTTACTCAAGGTGATGTCGAAGATGGGCATCAGCACCTTACAGTCGTACCAGTCGGCTCAAATTTTTGAAGCATTGGGAATTGGCAGTGAAGTAATTGAAAAATGCTTTCGCGGAACCATCAGCCGCATTGAAGGATTGTCATTTGATGATATCGCACAGGAAGTGCTGGTACGGCACCAATTGGCCTTTCGCCAACACCCAGCTGAACTACAGCCGGGAGGAATCTATCAATGGAAAAGAAGAGGCGAAAAGCACTTGTTCAATCCGGAGGTCATTCATCTGCTTCAGCATGCTACGAAGTCGAATAATTACGAGCTCTACAAAAAATACAGTTCCCGAATCAATGATCAGGCAATCGATACCATTACGTTCCGAAGCTTGCTTGAATTTAAAAAACGTACTCCGGTTCCACTGGAGGAAGTGGAGCCGGTAACCGAAATTTTTAAGCGCTTTGCAACAGGTGCCATGTCGTTTGGCTCCATCTCGCACGAAGCACACACCACGCTGGCCATTGCCATGAACCGCATTGGCGGGAAGAGTAACAGCGGTGAAGGAGGCGAAGACGAGGTACGGTTTGAGAAAAAAGAAAATGGCGATTGGGAGCGATCGGCCATTAAGCAGGTTGCCTCAGGAAGATTTGGTGTAACCAGTTATTACCTCGCCAATGCCGATGAACTTCAAATCAAGATGGCCCAAGGCGCCAAACCCGGAGAAGGCGGTCAACTGCCTGGCCATAAAGTAGATGAATGGATTGGAAAAGTACGCCACGCCACGCCCGGTGTTGGCCTGATTTCTCCGCCACCACATCACGACATCTATTCTATTGAAGACCTTGCGCAATTGATTTTCGATCTTAAAAATGCCAATCGAAAAGCACGCATCAATGTGAAACTGGTTTCGCAGGCAGGTGTTGGTACGGTAGCAGCCGGAGTTGCCAAAGCAAAGGCCGATGCTATTTTAATTTCGGGAGCCGATGGAGGAACAGGGGCATCGCCCATCAGTTCGATGCGCCATGCCGGTTTACCGTGGGAATTAGGATTAGCGGAAGCTCATCAAACATTGGTAAAGAATGATCTGAGAAGCCGTGTGACACTTCAAACAGATGGACAAATCAGAACGGGGCGCGATATCGCCATCGCCACAATGCTTGGCGCGGAAGAGTGGGGTGTAGCAACGGCAGCCCTGGTGGTAGAGGGGTGCATCATGATGCGCAAGTGTCATTTGAATACGTGCCCGGTAGGAATTGCCACGCAGGATACCGAACTGAGAAAATTATTTACCGGTAACCCTGATCATGTTGTAAACTTCTTCGCGTTCCTGGCTCAAGACCTTCGCGAGGTGATGGCCAGTCTGGGATTCAGAACGGTGAATGAAATGGTTGGGCGATCAGATGCCTTACGTGTTCGATCCGATATGGATCACTGGAAAGTTAAGAAGCTCGACCTTTCACCTATCCTGCATCGCGAAAACACACAGCATCCGGTGGGGTTATTTAAACAAATCGAACAAGATTTTGAATTGGAGAAAGTACTTGACTGGAAGCTTCTTGAATTTGCAAGGCCGGCCATTGACGATGGCGAACAAGTAAAACGAAAGTTCAGCATCTGTAATACCGATCGTTCTACCGGTGCTCTTTTATCAAACGAAATTTCTAAAAAATATAAAGGCAAAGGGTTGCCATCCGATACGATTCAATTCTCATTCAAAGGATCAGCCGGACAAAGCTTTGGCGCCTTTGTAGCACCCGGTGTTACATTCAAACTCGAAGGTGAAGCGAACGATTATTTTGGGAAAGGTTTATCAGGAGGAAAGCTCATTGTTTATCCCGACCAGGAAGCATCATTCAAAGCAGAAGACAACATCATTATCGGCAATGTAGCCTTTTATGGAGCCACATCGGGCGAGGCTTACATTCGCGGGCAGGCCGGTGAACGATTTTGTGTCCGCAATTCAGGCATGCATGCAGTGGTAGAAGGCGTGGGCGATCATGCGTGTGAATACATGACGGGCGGAAGTGTAGTAATCTTGGGCAAAACCGGGCGGAACTTTGCTGCCGGTATGAGCGGAGGCATCGCCTTTGTATATGATGCCGAACATGGGTTGGAACGGCTAGTCAACAAAGATATGGTTGATTTGGAATCGCTTACGGAAGAAGATATGGCAAGTGTGAGGGTGATGATAGAAAAGCACTTTGAGTATACAAAAAGCGATCCGGCCGATTGGATTTTAGAGAACTGGGAGCATGCTGTTGAGCTTTTTGTAAAGGTAATGCCAAAGGATTTTAAAGCCGTGTTGGAGAAACAAAAAAAGAAGGTACCGGTACCAGTATAAGGTGATTTATAAATTTGAAAAGTTAACACATGGGAGACATCAATGGTTTCATGAAGTTTAATCGCGGGATGCCCGCATCTCGCGATGTGAAAGAACGGATTCAGGACTACAACGAAATATTCACTCCGCTTTCAAAAGAAAAAGTTCAGGAACAAAGTGTACGCTGCATGGATTGCGGTGTTCCATTCTGCCATCATGGTTGCCCGTTGGGAAACAACATCCCTGATTTCAATGATGCCGTACACAATAATAAATGGGAAGAAGCCATCAAAATTCTCAGCAGTACCAATAATTTTCCTGAGTTTACAGGTCGCATTTGCCCTGCACCGTGTGAAGCCAGTTGTGTGCTCAGTATTAATAATAAGCCTGTAACAATCGAATACATCGAAAAGACGATTGCAGAAACTGCTTTCGAAAAGGGCTATATCAAACCAATTATTCCTTCGGGGCGAACCGGCAAGCGTGTTGCGATAATTGGCTCGGGCCCGGCAGGATTGGCAGCAGCTGCACAATTAAACAAAGCTGGCCATTGGGTTACTGTATTGGAGAGGAGCGATCGCATTGGCGGGTTGCTGCGTTATGGTATCCCTGACTTTAAGCTGGAGAAAAATGTGCTGGATCGTAGAATTGGTTTACTGAAGAAGGAAGGGATTGAATTCAAAACGAATGCGCATGTAGGTTTGAATGTTAGTGCCGCGAAAGTAAAGCAGGAATTTGATGCTGTTCTAGTTTGCGGTGGAGCATCAGCTTCTCGTGATCTGCCAATACCCGGCCGCGAGTTGAGCGGTGTTCATTTTGCAATGGAATTTCTTCCTCAACAAAACAAGCGTGTTGCCGGTGATAAGCTTACCGAAAACATTCTGGCAACCGGAAAGAATGTGTTAGTCATTGGCGGAGGCGATACCGGTTCAGATTGTGTTGGAACTTCCAACAGGCAAGGTGCTAAATCGGTAACACAGATCGAGTTGCTTGCTCAGCCGCCTTTAATTCGGAATGAAAATAATCCTTGGCCTCAATGGCCCATGATTTTGATGACCTCATCATCGCACGAGGAAGGTGTGAGGCGTGAATGGTCCATTCTCACCAAAGAGTTTATGAGTGACGGACAAGGAAATTTAACGGGCCTGAGGATTGTGGATATTAACTGGGGAATAAATGAACAAGGTAAAAAGGGGTTCCGGGAAATTGAAGGAACCGAACGGGTACTTCCCTGCGAACTTGCTTTGTTGGCGATCGGATTTGTGGGTGCCGAAAAAGACGGGCTCGTTGAGGAATTGAACCTTGCTATTGACGAGCGAGGCAATATCAAAACCAATCGCTACGCAACATCACAAGAAGGTGTATTTGCCGCAGGTGATATTCGGAGAGGGCAATCATTGGTGGTGTGGGCCATATCAGAAGGTCGTGAGGCCGCCCGTGCGGTGGATGAATGGCTGATGGGAACTTCGCAGTTAGAGGCAAAAGATGCTTCGATGGTTCGGGTTCGTGTTTAATTACTACTTATCTTGAATGGAGCGAGATACTGCCGCGTAATCTGATCTCGTATGTTATTGCTTCGTATAGGTTAGTCCAAGTCCATAACTATTTTTAAATTCTCTCTCACTTGCTCTGCCGTGCTGGTGTCAACTTCCCCTACTTTTTTAAAAAGTCTTTTATTGTCAATAGCTCTAACTTGATCAATCATTATGTCACAGTCTTCTTTGAGTCCGAATTTAAATTTTTTCAGGTGAACCCTCAATATTTCGGAGTCTGAGTTTACATTTGTAGTTATCGGACAAATAATAGTCGATGGATGCTCATTATTTAATAAGTCAGTCTGTACAATAATAACGGGTCTAACTTTACCGGTTTCGGTACCCATTCTCGGGTTTAGGTCGGCAATCCAAATTTCAAATTGCTTAATCTTCATCATTCAACCTTTCAAATTCAGCTAAGACTTTTAAAGAATCCTTAGCAACGATTTTTGATTCTTTACTTAACTGTTTTGATAGAAGTCTCCGTTTGTGAAGTCGGTTGTAGAATTCGATAGCCTCGTTTATATACCTGTTCCGATTCTTTTTAACCTTCGTTACGATTTTTTCAGTCTCCTGGAAGATGTCATCTTCTAGTTTTAAGGATAGGTTCTTCATTATATTACTTTTTTCCAAAAGTATATACTTTTTAGATATACTCCAAGTTTCTTGAGAGTCATCGGCATGAATGTTACGCAAGGATAACCATCACCGCATAGGCGGAATGTGCTCTTGCTGTGCGAGATCCGCTACACTTTCACCGTTCGCTCAATCTCCCGCAGGTTCTCCATCTTCTTATTGCGTAGGAAGCCGCCAATGTCTTCGAAATGTTCTTTCACACGCTTATTACCGAATTCAAATACCTTGTTGGCAAGGCCGTCCAGAAAGTCACGGTCGTGCGAAACAAGAATAAGCGTCCCATCAAATGCCCGGAGCGCATCTTTTAAGATATCCTTGGTTTTGATGTCGAGGTGGTTGGTTGGTTCATCCAGAATAAGCAGGTTCACCGGCTGGAGTAACAACTTAATCATTGCTAAACGTGTACGCTCACCACCCGAAAGCATTTTTACTTTCTTATCGATATCATCGCCACTGAACATGAAGGCACCCAAAATGTCTTTCATCTTCGTGCGGATATCACCCTCGGCAATCTGGTCGATGGTTTCAAAAACAGAAATATCTTCCTCGAGCAATGCTGCCTGGTTCTGCGCAAAATAGCCGATCAACGAGCCATGTCCGAGTTGGCACTTTCCTTCGAAATCAATTTCACCCATGATAGCTTTCACAAGGGTGGATTTACCCTCACCGTTTTTTCCAACAAAGGCAACTTTTTCGCCACGCGCTATGGTGAGGCTCACATCGTTGAATACGGTATGATCGCCATATTTTTTGGTTAGTCCGTCTACAATGACCGGATAATTTCCTGAACGTGGCGCAGGAGGGAATTTCAAATTCAAGGCACTGTGGTCCACTTCATCTACCTCAACAATCTTGATCTTCTCCAGCATTTTAACCCGCGACTGGACTTGCAACGTTTTTGAATAGGTGCCCTTGAAACGTTCAATAAAAGCCGTGATGTCGGCAATCTCTTTTGCCTGATCGTCAAACTGCTTTTGTTGTTGCTCGCGTCTTTCCTTACGCAGTTGCAGGTAATGCGTATAGTTGGTCTTATAATCGTAAATGCGGCCCATCGTTACCTCAATGGTTCGGTTGGTGAGGTTATCGACAAAGGTTTTATCGTGGCTGATGACGATAACCGCCTTGGCATTAGTTTTCAAAAATTCTTCCAGCCACTGTACCGACTCAATGTCTAAGTGGTTGGTAGGCTCATCCAATAAAATTAAGTCGGGCTTTTGCAACAGAATCTTTGCCAGTTCAATGCGCATGCGCCATCCACCGCTGAACTCACTGGTTGGCCGGGTAAAGTCGGAGCGTAAAAAACCCAAACCCATCAATGTTTTTTCAACCTCGGCATCGTAGTTGATTTCTTCAATGGAATAGTACTTTTCGCTCAGTTCACTTACTTCCTCAATAATTTTAGCATACTCGTCCGATTCATAATCGGTACGCGTTTCCAACTGCTTGTTCAGTTCATCCATGCGAACCTTCATGCCATTGATTTTAGCAAATGCTTTGGAGGCTTCCTCAAAAACAGTAGCACTGTCTTTCGTTAATAAGTGCTGAGGGAGGTAAGCAATCACAGCATCTTTGGGAGCACTTACCTTACCGCGCGTGGGCTTGTTAACCCCGGCAATAATTTTAAGCAGCGTGCTTTTGCCTGCCCCGTTTTTACCCATCAGGGCTATGCGGTCATTCTCATTAATGTTAAAGGTGATGTCGCTAAACAATACCGTTCCGCTAAATTCTACGCCTACTGCGTCAACTGAAATCATGTTTTGAAAATAAGGGGGCAAATATAAGTATTATCCTTGCTTCAATTTTATATATTTATTTTCGTGTAACATTTTAATGTCGTAGTAGTCATTGAGTTTTAAGAGTAATCAATTTGATATGAGCAATCAACAGCCGGATTTGGTTAGTACTGCAAGGAAAACAGGTGGATGGTATTTGGCATTAGCAATTTCAGGCATGCTTGGCTTTCTAGTCTTGCACCCTCAGATTTATGTATTGGATAACCCGGCAAAAACGGTTGTAAACTTGAGCGAACATGAAGCAATAGCGCGGCTCCGACTTCTAATGGAGTTTGCAATTGTGATATCGCAAGCCGTAGCGGCTGTGTATTTTTTTAAACTTTTTAAAGATATCAATCATTTTGCCTCATGGGCATTGGCTGCATGGGGTGTGATGAATGCAGGCGTAATCATGATAAGTGCGATAGCGATGAGTGGAGCTATTCACGTGGCAAACGCCTCTTTAACTGATAATGAGAAGTTAATCATGATTCAGATTTTCTACCAGTTTATTAAAAATGCGTGGATTGCCGGTAGCCTTTTCTTTGGCCTTTGGCTGATACCGATGGGATATATTGTTGTAAGCTCAAAACGGATGCCGGTGTGGTTAGGTCGTATTTTATTACTGGGTGGTGCAGGTTACATTGCGAGTGCCTTTGTGTTTTATGCTGGCGTTCAAGCCGCATGGGTTGATGTGCTAACGATACCTGCAACAATTGGTGAATTTTGGATGATCGGCTATTTGTTAATCTTTGGAATACGACCGCAATCTTCTTGAAAATATCAACCCCTCTTATAAGGAAACTCGAAATGGCGTTAACCTGTTGTGCCTCGATAAACTATTCCCTACTGCTTTAACATCCTTTTCAAATCGGGGTGTGCTTGTGACGTTTGAAACTCGGTTACGGTATATGCTGCCAACCGATGAATGCAAAAGGGATCTTCCTCCATGATCTGATCAACTTCTTCTTTCGATTGCGCAAGGGCTAATATAATTCCACCTGTGCGAGGAACTTTTCGGCCCGATGCCACAAACTTATTCAGTTTATAGTACTTGTTCAGGAATTTAACGTGCGCAGTCATGTGCGCATCAATTTGATCTAACGGAACTATATAATTCAGACTAATGATAAACATCCGCTCAAAACTCTTCCATTAAATTCCATAGCTGATCAAACTCTTTTGCGAACGACTTCACCACACCTGCCTCGCGGCTAACGATAATATTCTCGTGA
Organism: Cyclobacteriaceae bacterium; assembly: GCA_049306095.1. Classification (GTDB taxonomy): domain Bacteria; phylum Bacteroidota; class Bacteroidia; order Cytophagales; family Cyclobacteriaceae; genus UBA2336. The sequence goes on along the minus strand of JBAQPU010000053.1, from coordinate 9,530 downwards.
TTGTAGCGGGCAGCACTTAACGTCCAGTTGTAACTTCCTGTAATTAATTCGCGCTGATCGGTAAGCATGAACTTATGGTGCATGTGGTTAGATGTCCTGTCCATCTTAACCGCAATACCGGCTCTGGCCAGTTCCTCAATGTCTGATCCCTCGTCCAGCGATTTATCATTATCCGTAATTAGTTTAATGCGAACGCCTTTTTTATGGGCTGTCAATAAACTGCTGGTGATTCGGTCATCGCTGATCGTAAAAACACAAATGTGAAGTTGCTGAATGGCATTTTCTATTTGCCGGATGATGATGTTACGACACGTTTCACCCGGACTAAAAAAGGCATCGGCAGTTGGAGCAGCAGCAGGTATCAATGCACTGTTGGCTACTTTTATCCACTCCAGAATAAATTTGTAGTTTGTGGGCGTAACCCGCGCATTAGCCAGTTCATAGACTTTGCTGCGTAAAAAATTTAGCTGGTTCTGATCTAACAGTGCTTCACCGACCAGTGCTTTAAAGGACTTCTTCTCGCTTTTTGAGAAAATCTCATCACGAATACTGTTTTCGAGATAGGCCACCAGGTCATCCATCATTGCAAATTTTAATACTGAAAATAGAACTATTTTTACTTCCTGCAAAAACCCATTAAAATCAACACGATTTCCTCAAAGCATGACGAATACCTATACCAAAATACTACCGTACTCGTTAAGTTTGGGACAAATTTTAAAAGCATGAACGGTCCGACCCTGGAAAAGCGACAACAAAGTTTGGGCGAAGAAATCGCCAACAGCATCAGTCATGGTGTTGGTTTTTTAGGCGCAGCAGCGGTTACCCCGTTCCTGATTTTAGAAGCAATACCATCAGGGGCGGCCGGTATAGTAGGAGCCAGCATTTTCGGATTCACCATGATGATACTATACCTGTCGTCAACTTTATATCATGCCTTTCCGCACAGTAAGGCAAAACGAGTCTTTCAGGTTTTTGATCATGGCGCTATTTTCCTTTTAATTGCCGGGACCTATACACCCTTTACGCTGAGTGTATTAAAAGGCGCCTGGGGTTGGTCGCTATTTGGAATTGTATGGGTGCTGGCAATTTTTGGTGTTTTACTGAAGTCAATAAGCGGAGCACGACCCAGTAAATTATCTACCGCTTTATACCTGGGTATGGGTTGGCTTGCCATTGTTGCTGCAAAACCATTGTGGGACAGCTTACCCTTATGGGGATTGATCTGGTTAATCGCAGGCGGGGTTATGTATACAGGCGGTGTACTTTTCTTTATATATGATCACCGTGTTCGATACCATCATTTCATCTGGCATTTATTTGTGCTGGGAGGCACCGCCTGCCATGTGGTGGCCATTCTGTGGTATGCGTATTAGGTCACACTTTTTATCCATATAAAAGGAATATTTTTGCGCCATGAAAATTCAGAATAAATTTAAACGCGTACTTTTCTTATCCATTGTCGTCCTTGCCGCGTGCACCGATGATGTAGGTGTTAAAATTCCAACAGCACCGGAAGAAATTGACTTAACAAATTCTATCTTCTTCGAAGTGGATCTGACCGACCGGAGTAATGACACTTTTAAAGTGCGCATGTTCGTGGATAACCTTACACCAGACAATGCCATCATTCAGTTTGCCGCTACTGTACCGGGCACCTATGATATTTTTGACATTGGACGATTTGTAAGCAATTTTAAAGTCTATGACGAAAATTACAAGGAACTGGAATTCACCCACCTTTCTGTCAATCAGTGGCAACTAACCGATCCTGAGAACACGAGTATTATTGAATATGAGGTTAAGGAAACGTTTGATACACCAGTAACCGAGCACTCCATTTACAAAATGGCTGGAACATCATTAGAGAATGATCACACCTTACTAAATGCCTTTGATGTTCTTTGCTATCCAACAGGCTTAAAGGAGCACGATTTCTACCTAGACATTGACTACCCCTCATCCTGGACGGTTGGCACTTCCCTTGAAAAACAAGATGGATTCTATTACGCCACAGATTTTGACAAATTTGTCGACAGCCCCTTGTTACTCGGCTCGGTAACATCTGCTGCCACTACTGTAGCGGGTACCGATGTAGGGGTGTACACCTATTCTAAAACCAGGTTAATTCAATCATCAAGAATCTTAGATGATGTTAATGTAGTGTTGGCGGACGCCAATGCGTTTTTGAATGGCTTACCGGCCGATCGGTATAACTTTCTGTTTCTGTTGGATGAATTCAGTTCCGGGGCATTAGAACATTCGTACAGTTCGGTATACGTGTTGTTCGAACAACCCTACACCGCTGCGTATGGTCAATCCATCCGCAACATTACCGCGCATGAATTTTTCCACGTTGTAACCCCTCTTAATATTCATAGTGAAATTATTGAAGACTTCAACTTTGCCGATCCAACCCCGTCCGAGCATTTATGGCTTTACGAAGGTATGACCGAATGGGCTGCTCATATGATGCAGTTTAGAAATAACCATATTACAACGGCCACCTTGCTGGACCGCTTTGCCAATAAAAAAGCGAATGCCGACTGGTACAACGTCAACAACCTCGGCCCGATGAGCTTAAGCCAGATGAGCCTTACCTGCTATGCAGAAGGCGGTGCGCAATTTAACAATGTTTATAACAAGGGCGCGCTGGTAGCTGCGTTGTTGGACATTCAACTACTGGATCTTTCTAACGGGTCGAAAGGGCTCCGTGAAGTAATTCTGGAGTTGATTGATACGTATGGTCCTGAAAATTCATTTTCTGAAGATGATTTCTTTAATGACTTTGCTGATATCACCGGCTACCCAACCGAAGTAACAGACTTTTTAAACAAATACGTTAAAGGAACGGTTGCACTGCCCATGGTTGAGTACTTTGAAAAGATTGGAATAACCTACGACCCCTCCACCAATACCTTCTTTATTAATTTCGTTGGAAGTGGAGCAACAGCAGAGCAAGTTGCATTGCGTGAAAAATGGAGCGTAAATTTTTAAACCAATGAGCCCAGAAGGATTGAATTTGATTGCCCACCATTGGTTTGATGCTTTTAACAAACATGACCTTGAAAAACTGCTGTCGCTTTACCACGAGCAAGCCGAACATTACAGTCCAAAATTGAAGGTTCGACATCCCGAGACCCAGGGCCTTATTCAAGGCAAGGATGCCCTGCGTGCATGGTGGCAAGATGCTTTTCAACGACTGCCTTCACTGCGCTATGAAATAAAACGACTAACACCATACGAAGATCGGGTATTCATGGAGTACATACGACACGTGAATGGAGAGGAAGACTTGCTAGTGGGGGAGATGCTGGAGGTAAGCGAGGGGCTGATTATACGATCAAGTGTGTTTCATTCCTGATTGCTTTGTTGGAGAATAACAAGTGAAGAATCATCGTATTGTGATTCTTCACCAGATCAAATGAGTGCCCTATTTTTTTGCTTTCAACTCATCTGTCAAAATAATCGTAGCAAGTAACCTATCCTTCGACACTTCGCGTGATGAGTAAAAGAGTTTCACACTGGTGTTACCTTTCTGTCTTAATGCGAGAACCTCTTTTGCTTTAAAACTCATGGGGGTGTGCTCTTGTACGGTGTTCTCAAACTGCCAACTCGCTAATACAATACCTTTATCATCTTTTACTGAAAGTTTTCTGGCTGTACCAATTTTTCCGCACTCGCTGTAGTAGACGGAAAGTTGGCTGTTAGCATTTGCCTGGTCAAGTGAGAAACTTGGAATTGCCTCTTTTGAAAGCACAAAATGTTCAACGATTTGCTTAGCGTTCAGGTGAATAGTGTAGCGATCACCCCCAATTCGTGAAAACGAAAACAAGGATGCACACAAAGTCATCCCAATCAATACTTTAATACTTGTTGATTTCATAGTCGTTTGGTTAAATGGTACTCAGGTATACGACTACGTTCCCGTTCGGGTAAACGCCCTTTGATCTCAAGCAAGCGCTACATGACGTCTGGTTAACTTTTCGTTACCAGTCGTCATCGTCACTTTTTAAGGAGAGTTTATCGTGAAATGCTTTATCAAGCAATCCAAGCATGTTCGGCCGGCACCAGTCTTCAGCCAATACCGTACCGCTATTCTTGGTGGCATAACGTGTAAGATTGTCCTTTTCAGTTACCATTTTGTATCCGAGGTTTCCGGTAAACTGAATCGACTTAACAGTAATTCTGTATTTCCCATCCTTTACACCAACGGTTACTTTACCGCTGAACTTCCCCGTCTGCAAAACAGATGGTGTATTGACCTGTGTAAATTGAAATTTTTTATAATCAACTGATACATCGTTCATATCAAATTGCAGTCCATCACCTTTTGTTTCCAGGTTGCTCAAGTAGGGGAGAGTTTTGTAATATTCCTCAAGTTTGGCAACTGTAACCGAGTCCAGGGCATTGATCTTCTGGTAAATAATTTCCTGCTCCGAAAGTTTGAAATTGCCATACGAAACTGCTTGTGAAAAAACAGTGTTGGAGACAAAAGCCAGGACAACAATGGAAGCTATGCGCATAAATTTGGTTCTTAATACCGTAAGTTAGTTCTATAATTTAGATGATGAAAACAAAAGAATGCCGTCATGTGCCATGGAGGTTGATTCCAAAAGTCGGGTTTGCCCAATCTGTTCATACGAATTTGCTGACAGTAATAAGGGAGGACTCAAGTGGATTGCCTTACTTTTGACCATCCTTTTCCTGCTGTATCTGCTCTTGGTTTAAAGCATTCCAAGCCAATTTAAGCCAAAAATTGGAGTGCCTGAACCTGTAAATTAACGGTAATCGTAGCATTATATCGGCTTAATTATCAATTCGTTTAATATCGTTACCTTAGGTCATACATAATGTCGATAATTAACCTCCGGTAAAAGCAATCTGACATGAAAACTCCTATCTTCCGATCCCTCGATTTCAGCATTCTGATGGTTGCCCTGCTGTACTATCTTTCTGCTGAGGTAGGCTTTCTTGTGGCCTTTGATGATAATACCCTATTACCATTTTGGCCTCCTGCCGGCATTGCGTTCGCATTAATTATTCTGTACGGCCGAAAAGTATGGCCCGGTATTGCCATCGGATCGTTGGTTATTACTGTCAAGAATTTTTGGTTTGGCTCCATTGACTCATTGCAACTACTGATGGCTATCAGCGCGATCATCACCGTTGGAAGAGTGCTGGAGCCCCTGGCGGGTGAAATCTTGCTGAAAAAACTGGTAAAGCACAGATACCCTTTTTCAAGCACCATTCATGCTTTTCAATTTGTTTTTATAACTCTGGCCATTTCCTGTATTAGTTCGGGTGTTACAGTACTGGCGTTGGACTGGTCGGGCACCATCAGTGAAGGAAAATTTATTACCATACTCTTCTCGCTTTGGTCAAGGAATGTAGTTGGCATCCTTCTGTTTACACCAATATTTTTATCGCTGCCAAGATTAAAGCGCGAAGATATTTCCTTATACAAGGCTGGAGAACTGGCGCTGTTTATTCTTTGCGTTGCCGCGTCTCTGTTGCTTTTCAAAATTGAAGCGTTGCAAACGGTATTTCCTTATGCATTACCCTTTGTCGTGATCCCCTTTTTATTGTGGTTAGCATTTCGGTTTGAGGGCACCGTGTCAATCATTGGATTTATCAGTGTTTCCGTGGCGGCCATTTACTTTACAAGCCAATCGCAAGGACCATTTATCATCTTTCAATTCAGAGGTGATTCAATTCTGCTGTTACAGGTGTATGTAGTGGTTGTTTCAATTTCAACGCTTGTGTTGGCAGCAGCTGTAAGCGAACGTCAACAGGCGCAGCAGGATTTGAAAAAGTTTAATGAAAACCTCGAGGGTATGGTTCATGACCGGACGAAAGCTCTCGAGAATGAAATCAAAGACAAACAAAAGGCACAACTTAAACTTCAACGGACCAACGAAGAACTCCTGAAAAGAAATACTGAGCTTGACAATTTTGTTTACAGTGTATCGCACGATTTACGCGCGCCTATTGCATCAATATTGGGGTTGATTAACCTGGCGAAACATGATACAGGTGAACACGCGAAACATGCTTACCTGGAAATGATGGAGAAGAGCGCGCGTCAGCAAGATTATTTCATTCGCGAAATTCTGGATCAGTCGCGGAATTCGCGCCTTGAAGTAAAAAGTGAGCCCGTCCTGTTCAAGCCATTGATTGAAGAAGCCTTTGAACAATTGGACTACTCTAATCTGAATGGCAATAAACTTCAAAAGATTATTCAGGTTGATCAGGCTGAACCATTCTACTGTGATAAGTGGAGGTTGAAAGTGATTCTGAATAATGTCATCTCCAATTCCATCCGCTATAAAAATGGAAAAGATCCGGTAATTAGAATAAACGCCAATGTGAACGAACACCTGCTAAACTTAAGCATACAAGACAATGGGAAAGGAATAGGGAAAGAGCACCTTTCCAACCTGGGTAAAATGTTCTACCGGGCTACTGACGAAGGTGCCGGTTCTGGTTTGGGCCTCTATATCGTAAAAGAAACAGTAGATAAACTCAAAGGTTCGCTGGCAATCGAATCAGAAGAGGGTCACGGCACTACGGTAAAATTCAAAATCCCTGAGGTCGCACAGTAACCATTTAAAAAACCTTCGTACATTGTTTGTGGACCGAACACTATGCAGGACTTTTTTCAACGGACTACATCCGGTATTCAACGTTGGTATGGGAAAATTAAAAACTGGATATGGCCCTATTGGCTTCTGGTAAAACCCCGGTACGAAAAAGCTAAACACTATTTTAAAACACACCGGTGGGCGCGCATTACCACCTACATTGCCGGGCCCCCTGTAGCCATTTTTATTCTGCTGCTTTTTGTTGTTTGGTTTGAAACTCCATGGAACAGCGAACTTCGAAACATTCGGAACCAGGTAGCTTCTGAAATTTACAGTGCCGATAGCGTGCTGCTGGGGCGTTACTATATTCAAGACAGAACAGAAGTTAAGTATGAAGAAATAGCCCCCGCTGTTCGGGAGGCTCTTATTGCAACCGAAGATGTCCGTTTTTACCAACACGATGGCGTTGACTTCAGAAGTCTTGGCCGGGTAATTGTTAAGTCCATCATCCAACAGGATGAATCAGCAGGGGGCGGAAGCACCATTACGCAACAACTCTCAAAAAATCTCTACCCAAGAAAACACTACTGGTTCTTTTCAATGTTGATTAATAAAATGCGGGAAGTTCGTACCGCATTAAAATTAGAAGACATCTACACGAAAGAAGAGTTGCTCACGCTATACCTAAACACCGTTCCCTTTGCCGATAACGTATTTGGTATTGAGGCTGCAGCAAACCGGTTCTATTCAGTAAAAGCGAAAGACCTTTCCATCGACCAGGCAGCAGTGTTAGTTGGCATGCTCAAGGCAACGTACAGTTATAACCCTCGGCTATTTCCCGACCGTGCCCTGCGAAGAAGAAATGTAGTGATCCGTCAAATGGTAAAGTATCATTACCTCGACAGCGTGAAGGCGATCCCATTAATGAGGGTTCCGATTGAGTTGGAATACAATAACATCTCACATCATCAGGGGCTGGCTCCTTATTTCCGGGAATACCTGAAAGCTGAATTACTGGAGTGGTGCAAAGTCAATGAAAACGAAGATGGCGACAATTACAATTTGTTTACAAGCGGATTAAAGATCTACACTACAATTGATTCTAAGCTGCAGGAATATGCCGAGCATGCCGTGCGTCAGCAGATGACTGAAATTCAAAAAACGTTTTTCAACCATTGGGGAAGAGAAAAACCATGGAAAGGGAAAGAAATTGTTTTGGAACAGGCCATCCAGCGATCATCCCGCTACCAGCGACTGAAGGAGCAAAAACTTTCTGAAGAAGATATCATGAAAGAATTGCAAAAGCCAATTCCAATGACGCTCTTTAGTTGGGACGGTCCAAAGGAAGCAGTGGTTAGTCCCGTTGATTCAATCATTCATCATCTCCAATACCTGAATGCAGGATTTCTCGCCATGGATCCGACAAGCGGAGCAGTGAAAGCCTGGGTAGGAGGTATCGACCATGACTTCTACCAGTATGACCATGTGAACATCAATACCAAAAGACAAGTCGGCTCTATTTTTAAACCGATTGTTTTTGCAATGGCCCTGGAAAAAGGGGCTGAACCCTGCAAGCTGATTTCTGCATCACGGCCAACCTACATCGATAAAGAAGGTGTAGAGTGGACGCCCCGTAACACGCAAATCGACTATGAAGTTGAATACACCATGCGTGGTGCCTTGGCATATTCGGTGAATACCGTTTCGGCAAAACTCATACAAGAAAAAGCAGGCGTGAACAATACCATTGAACTTGCTCATAAAATGGGTATCACCAGTGAAATTCCTGATGTTCCTTCTATCGCCCTGGGTGCATCGTCTGTTTCTCTGATGGAAATGACGACCGTGTTTTCATGCTTTGCCAATCATGGTATATCAGTGGCTCCATTCTATATCAGCAGCATCCACGATGGTGATGGAAAAGCATACATTAATTTCAAAAAGGGCGAGTCGGGTAAACGCGTCTTCTCCGAAACGACAGCCGAACTAATGATCTCGATGATGAGGGGAGTGGTGAATGAAGGAACAGCGGGAAGACTGCGGTATATGTACGGAATATATAACGATGTAGCCGGAAAAACCGGAACAACACAATCCAATGCCGATGGCTGGTTTATGGCGATGACACCTAACCTTGTAATTGGTACCTGGGTTGGAGCCGATGACCCCCGCATTCGCTTTCGCAGAACAGACCTCGGACAGGGATCGAGTACAGCGTTGCCCATAACAGCGGCTTTCCTCAAACAGGTAAACAATGATCCTTCCTTTAAAGTAATTTCAAGTGCGAAATTTCCCAGTCTCACTCCAGAACAACAAGGAAAATTAGACTGCGACTTATATGAGTTAAATGACGACTTAATTTCAGAGATTGAAACTTCTATCGTTAAGCGCGATTCAATCATTCAGGCTGATACCTCCATAGCCCCGCCTCCTGAAACATTTTTGCAAACTATTTATAAGCGAAAACTGAGGATTAAAGAAGCGCAGGAAAAAAGAGATTCTTTGGCCAACGCTTTACATATACTCGAGGGTGGATAATTTGTTACTGAAAAATGGATACTATATCATTCTCGATCCTTTTCGGTCGCATGGTTTGTGCATCCAGCAAACACCAGGTCGTTTTTGCTTCAGCCACCAGCTTTCCTGTGCCTGACTGATGAAACTCCACATAGCGCACCGACTTCACTCCCTTGCTTGATCCAACCCATGTCCGAACAATCAATTCATCTCCCAATACTGCCGGGTTTCTGTAATCAATTTCGTGGCGCAGCACCACCCATGAGTATTTCTTTCTCATCTCCTCGGGGGCTATTTTGCACCAGTGGGCTGTTGCCACATCCTGTACCCAACGTAAGTACACTACATTGTTTACGTGATCCAGCGTATCAATATCGGGAGCCTGAACCCGGATAACGTGTGTGAATATATTTTTTGGTTGTGCTTGAG
>JBAQPU010000052.1:0-96741 GCA_049306095.1 Cyclobacteriaceae bacterium | reverse complement strand
TTACCAGGCTGGGCTGGAATCGTTCAGCCAATGTTCCGATCAGGAAAAATTAAGAGGCTTTGCCATTTTATATAAAATGTCGGAGGTGGACGGTCGCGTACACGTAAAAGAAGTAAGGCTTTTGTTGTATTCTTCACGCATGTCAGGCATTGAATTTGACGAGGTGGTAAAACGGGCGGCTGAAATACCGCCTTTTCATTGATATGAGAGTTTTAGCAATACTTTTTTTGTGTGCCATGATGGCATGCACACAAAAGCCAACCAATAAATTTTCAGATCCGGTATTCATTCGGATTGCCGATTTTCAGGATCACCGATTGTCGGATAGTTTGTACCAGTTTCTGAATCACGAAAATGCAGCGTACCGAAGAGATGCTGTGCTGGCGTTTGCTTCCATTCAAGACACCCTAGCAGTGGATAGCATTGCGAAATTGTTAATTGATGAAAATGCAGAGGTACGAAAAGCAGCCGCGTTTGCACTGGGCCAGACCGGTGGCAGCCGGACGTATGATTTTTTATTAAACACATCCGACAACGATACCATTGCCGCAGATGAAATTTCAGAAGCTGCAGGAAAAACAATGAAGCGCGGTGGCAACCCTCCAGCAGACCTCAATTCCTGGGGACTATACCGCCTTGCCCTTCGTGGTGTTGCCGATTCCTTGTCAGTAAACAGAGCGCTGGATTTTCTGAATTCAGCAGATGACTATTCACGCCTGGGGGCCGCCCATTTTTTTGCCCGTGGTCCAAAAGATATTTCCGTTGCGCAAGATGCCCTTCAAAAAGCAGCTTCATCCGATCCATCGGCATATGTTCGAATGGCTGCCGCTACTGCGTTAAGAAAAATTAATACGCCATCATCGATGGAAACCTTAATGACCCTTATTTCAACAGATACCGACTATCGCGTTCGGGTGAATGCCATCTTCGCACTTCAATCCTTCCGGATAAAAGACACCAGGCAAACTCTTCTGGCAGCGCTGAATGATTCGAATCAGCATGTTGCGGTAGCGGCATCACAAGTAATTAAAGCGGTGGCTACAAAAGATGAGTTTCAGGAACTGGTGCCGTTGGCGCGCCAGGCAACGAACTGGAGAATTCAGGGAAATTTATACGAAGCCGCATTGACTGTTTCGAACAACAAAGAAATAACTGAGGAAATTTATAATCGGTATGCCGCCATTGAAAACCCATATGGAAAGGCAGCGTTGTTAACGGCTTTAGGAAAATCAACATCGAGCTACGAATTCATCCGAACAGAATTGCAGCGCTCGTCTGTTCCTGTGATTCGGTCATCAGCAGCCGCTGCGTTGGTGGACATTAATTACCATCCGGAATTTAAGGCCGACATGCAAACGATTTTTGCCGGACTCTACAAACAGGCATGTGGTACGGGTGACCCGGCCGTGATCGGCACTGTTTCCATCGCTTTAGCTGATTCCACGTTAGGGTATAAAAAAATAATTACCGATTACTCTTTTCTGTATGAAGCAAGAAAAAAACTCGCGTTGCCAAAAGACGTTGAAGCCCTTCAGCCTTTGGAACGAGCGATAGCGCATTTTGAAGGAAAAAAAGCACTCAAGACGGTTAAAAATGAATTCAATCACCCGATTAACTGGGAACTGGTAAAAACCATTCCAACTAATCAGCAGGTAAGCATCCAAACCAGCAAAGGTGAAATTGTGCTTCGCTTGTTAGTGGAAGAGGCTCCAGGCTCGGTGGCTAATTTTGTTCAACTCGTGAATAAACAATATTTCGATGGGAAAAATTTTCACCGCGTAGTGCCCAACTTTGTTATACAAGGCGGGTGCAACCGTGGTGATGGATGGGGCAGCGAAGCGTATTCCATCCGCTCTGAATTTTCCGGAAGGCGCTACACCGAAGGCTCGGTTGGATTGGCCTCGGCCGGAAAAGATACCGAAGGCACTCAGTGGTTTATTACCCACTCACCCACACCGCATTTAGACGGCCGCTACACGATTTTTGCCGTAGTGGAATCAGGAATGGATGTGGTACACAAGATTGAAGTAGGGAATAAGATTATGAAAGTGGAGTTGACGAAATGAGCCTTTTTCTACAGGTGCGTGAAAGAGAATGTTGTAGTGGCATAGCTCAATTCTTTTGTGGTTCGACCTTCTGTTGTTGAACGTGCTTTCCCCACAACCCCATCGCTCTCCCAACTGATTGTTGTGCATTGCTTTGGTGGTCGGCTTTGGGCGTAACCTGATAATTCCACACCATACCCGGAGGAATCCTTTTTTTAAGTCTTTCCGCGAGGCTGTTGTTGCCTTGCCGGATGCGATCTGTTTCATTTTCACCAGTGCTAAAAAACAAAAAGTTTTGAGTCGAGTCTGCCACAGTTAGATACTCATTGAATTTTTGAAGTATAATTTCGTCCTGCCTCCAGAACGGAGTCGAGTAACAAATTCCAGCCTGAAACAAGCCTGGCCTTGTCATCAGCGAGTGTAGCACCAACAATCCACCACGCGAATTACCACTGATAAGCCTATATTGAGAGGTTGAATAGTGCGAATCAATAAAAGGGATAAGTTCTTCTTCCAGGAAGTTCAGAAAGGTATCGCCACTACCAGTCCCACTCGCAGAGCCGTCAATGTCGGTCATCATGTAAGGAGGAGTAAGATCGCGTTGCCGCGTTTCCATACTCAGGTTGGGGATGCCCACTACAATTGTTTCCGGGGCGTAACCGTTTTCAGCCAGCACATCAAGTGCTTTAAAACTATGATCCTGTAGCACTCCTGCATCAAGAATATACAAAACAGGATATTGCTTTTGTGTTGAATAGTTTCGGGGAAGAGTTATCTCCACATCACGAGTCTCTTGCAAGATATCTGAGTGAAGTGTACCGATAATTTTCCCATTGTCACGATCGCTTTCCCATGGCAAAAGACCGGTAAAATGGAGGTGTACCAAGAGAAAGGTTACGAAGGACGCAAGTAAAACAGAGACAAGAACGGTAAGCACTAATTTCATAAACTTTTTTGTGATGTTAACGCAAAGATGAAAGCATCAGCCCATACCTGCCTACGCCATTCTTACGTCATTTCTATGAATTTTACCCGATTTAAAAGATTAAAGGCACCCAGCCGTAGATGGCGGTACCCAAGCGGAGTTGAATAGCTGATCGTATTGTAAAGAAAACATTTAACAAGACCATTGCTCCGTAGGTCAGCAAAATTGGAGGGGGCAACTTCCCAAAAGCGACAGTTTGTGTGAACAACTTAATTATCACGGGTGTAAACACAACGGCAAGCAGCGTGACCAGCAGCCAAATTGCCTGAAAGCTTATGATCTTTTTGTATGCCATGTTCTTTTTTAAATTTTCATTTCGCCTGACAAGAAACATGGGGACAAACACATTCGCGAAAGGGATAATGAGCCCTAGCATGGTGGAGAAATTGATAACGCGGAGGGCAGGAAGTATACTGCTATCCAGTACAGCGTTGGTCGATGGTGTATTAAATTTTTCTGCTAACGCTTCCACCGGCACATCAAGTGCCTTTGCCAGTACGTTGATGGTGTGAGGCCGGGGGGATGTTTCGCCTGCTTCTATCCGTTGAACAGCGCGTAACGACAATCCACAAGCCTCGGCCAATGCCTCTTGTGACAAGCCCTTGTTTTTCCGGAGAGTTGCTACGTAAGAACCTGACATCATGCTTCAATGACGAAAGTATAATAAAAAGGTTAAAATAATTTGGTGACTGTGGATGAGGGTTTTTCAATCTGACACAAGTTTAACCCTAAACCCTTAACTTGCCCCTAAATAACTTTCGTTTTGAAGTCGTTCCATCAAAATTTCACCATCGGTATTTTAGGCGGAGGCCAGCTTGGGCGCATGCTCATTCAGTCGGGTATTGATTTTAATCTTTCGTTTTCGGTACTCGATCCGGATGAACACGCACCGTGTAGCGGGTTGGCCGATTTTCATGTCGGCAAACTCACTGATTTTGAAACCGTATTAACATTTGGAGAGCTGTGCGACATCATTACGATTGAAATTGAACATGTCAATACAGCCGCCCTAAAAGAACTGGTTAAAAGAGGCAAGAAAGTTTTTCCTCAGCCCGAGATTATTGAATTGATACAAGACAAGCGCACGCAAAAGACTTTTTATAAAAACTCACGGATACCCACCTCACCGTTTCACCTGACTGAAAACAAGCAAGATGTAGTTGCATTAGAAAACTTTTTACCGGCCGTAAATAAATTAGGAAAAGAAGGCTATGATGGTCGAGGTGTTCAAATGATCCGAACAAAAGGCGATCTTGCAAAAGCATTTGATGCGCCCGGCTTACTTGAAAAGCTGGTCGATTATGAAAAGGAAATATCGATTATTGTGGCGCGTAATGAAAAGGGTGAGGTAGTCAGCTACCCGGCTGTTGAAATGGTATTTCATCCCGAGCATAACCTGGTCGAGTATCTTTTTGCACCCGCACAGTTACCGGGTCATCAACTGCAACAAGCCGATGAGGTGGCGCGAAAAGTAATCAAACAGTTAGGAATGGTTGGCTTGCTGGCCGTTGAAATGTTTGTGACGAAAGAAGGAGAAGTGTTGGTGAACGAAGTTGCTCCGCGCCCGCATAACAGCGGTCACCAAACCATTGAGGCGAATACCACATCACAATACGAACAACACTTGCGGGCGATCATCGGGTTGCCGTTAGGCGACACCAGTATGCTTATCCCCAGTGCAATGGTGAATTTGCTGGGCGAGCCCGACCATTCAGGGACAGCACAGTACCAGGGTTTTGAAGAGGTGATGAAGGTGCCGGGTGTTCATGTTCATTTGTATGGAAAAAAACTTACCAAGCCGTTCCGTAAAATGGGTCATGTAACAATAATTGATCAGAACGTTGATAGTTTAAAACAGAAAGCCAACTTTGTAAAACAAACACTCAAAGTTATCGCATGACAAAACCCGTTGTAGGAATCATCATGGGCAGCCAGTCTGACCTCAGGATTATGAAAGAGGCTGCTGAAGCGCTGGAGGAATTATCCATACCCTTTGAGCTTACTGTTGTATCAGCACATCGTACCCCGCTGCGCATGGTGGAATACGCATCGCAGGCACGCGCAAAAGGAATAAAAGTTATTGTGGCTGGGGCGGGCGGAGCAGCACATTTACCCGGCATGGTTGCTTCTATCACATCGTTGCCGGTGATTGGTGTGCCCATCAAATCTTCCAACTCCATTGATGGTTGGGATTCAGTGCTGTCCATTTTGCAAATGCCTTCCGGAGTACCCGTGGCTACCGTAGCGCTTGATGGCGCCCGCAATGCCGGCATTCTTGCCGCGCAAATTATTGGGTCGCACGACAAGGCAGCGGCTAAACGCCTCGACAAATTCAAAGCCTCTCTCAAAACAAAAGTTGAAAGCTCCGCCAAGTCGATCGAAACCAAAGGATGGAGAAAGTCGCTCACGGATAAGTGATCTTCACTATTTGGTTAAAAATCTGTAATTTCAATGCGTTCAACCCCACATGAAATGGCTGGAAGGGTTCCCTCCCAACCCTTCCGACAGATGCCTTTCGATGTGCCATTAAAGAATTAATTATTGACACATGAAACCCCAGGAGAAAGGTTGGTTAAAGGAATACCTTGAATTCAGGAAAGATCTATTGAAAGATTTTAGCCAGCGAAAAAGAGGATCGCATCCCGAGCATTCGTTGTACAGCATTATTCAACCTACCGGCTTGATGTACGGGCAAACCGTAGGACACATTAACCATCCAGCAGCGCAATCGTGGAGTGAAAAAGATAAAATGAAAATTTTGCTGGCCGAAAGCCTGGTCAGCAGTTCGTTGTTGTTTCACGAAAAGCCTGTGAATACTCCGGAAGAACTTTCGCAGGTTTTTTTCAAAACGGTTGAGAACATTGCTAATTTTTATAACAACATTTTTCCGGAACTGGCAACACCCAGCAAAACACTTTTTGGGAAAAAGAGATCGCCCCTGGAACTGGCCGAGAAAATTTTGGAAAAACGGATTGACCGCACGACAGATTATAAAGGAAACTTTTGGATCTATTTTTTTCATAACAGTCTGTTGTTTCTCGATGTCTTTATTTTCGGTCAATGGATCCACACGAATGCCGACCGCATTGTTGCCGATTTTTTCCGGTATGAACGGGAAGAACTTCGCTTCTCGATTGTGAAAGTAATTGCCGCTGCTGCCCATTCCGATAAAATGCTGGATCCGGAAGAACGAAAACTATTTGAATTTTTTGTTCAGGGAACAGATCTGCCGGCAGATAAGAAGAAAGAATCAATTCAGATTTTCGAACGAGGTGTTGATATTGACTCCATCAACCTTCCTTCGGAGAACTCCTGGATTTTGAAAAAGTTTTTCCTGGAGATAGCCATCCTTACCATGTGGGCCGATAAGAAGGTTGAACAGGCGGAACAGGAATTTTTGAAACAATTTTGCCAATACCTGGGCTTTACGGATGAAGATCTCGACAACAGTCTGATTGCTATTGAAGGTTTTGTGCTGGAACATTGGGAGCAACTGGAATACCTTCAAGACAAGCAGGATTACAACCGGGTAAGCGAGCATTTCATCAGCCGCGTATCAAAAATTGCCGAACGAAACAGGAGCCGGTTGCTAAAAGAAATTCAAGATAGCGAAGATGTACTCAGGCTTTTGAAAAAAGCGCGCACCGAAGAGTTAACACCGGAAGAAAGCGAACAGATCAGGCAAGAGTTAATTGTTATTTTGAAAACCGTTCCGACCTTCGTCATCATATCGTTGCCACAACGGTTTTTAACGCTGCCAATTTTGATGCAAATTTTGCCGAAAAATTTATTCAGTGATGGCGTAAAAAACTAAGCTTAATCCAAACCGGATTTAGCTCTTCTCGGGATCAGAACAGAGAATACGATGGAGAGCGTGAGCGTGGCGATGATCACAGTGAAAGAGAGGTAGACATTAATGTGGACATCGAAGATCTCCAACAACATTTTTGCCCCAATAAAGAAAAGGATAATGGACAATCCTTTTTGCAGCAGGTAAAACTTATCAATAATGCCAGCTAATAAAAAGAACATGGCGCGAAGCCCCATCACTGCAAAAATATTAGAGGTGTAAATCAAAAATTCATTTTGTGTAATGGCAAACGCAGCAGGGATAGAGTCAACCGCAAAAATCAAGTCTGTGGTTTCGATCAGCACAATGACCAGGAACAGCGGAGTAAAGAATAACTTTCCGTTTTCTCTGAAAAAGAAGCTGCCATCCCTGCCCTCGATGGACATAGGAAGATATTTTTTACAAAGCCTGAGAATTGGGTTTTTATCCGGTTCAATTTTCTCATCGCCATCTTCAAAATAGATTCGGATTCCCGAGTAGATAAGAAACACTCCGAAGATGTACAAAATCCAATGGAACCTGTGGATAAAGTATGCGCCAACAAAAATGAAGATGGCCCTGAAAACAATAGCTCCCAAAATTCCCCAGAAGAGTACTTTATGGTAATACGTTTCGTCAACTTTAAAGTATTTGAGAATAAGCAGGATAACGAAGATGTTATCAACAGAAAGCGCATACTCGGTTAAGTATGCTGAGAAATATTCTACAGCACCCTGGGCACCGCTTTCGTCATAGACATAAATAAACACCCCAAAAAGGGTTGAGATCAACACCCAGAAGATGGACTGGTACAGGGCTGATTTGGTTGTAATTTTATGGGCTGTCTTGTGAAACAGGCCCAGGTCTAGCGCAAGGAAGATGATAATAACTGCCGCAAAAAGACCAAAGAGCAGGGTCTCTCTTTCGCTCTCTTTGAAAAGGGAAAACAGAAGTATGTTAAATGTGTTCTGCAAAAGGGTCTTAATTACAACAAGTCAGGACTAGCCAAAAGTAGGCGTTACCCGCCAAATTAGACTACCCGTAGCTTTCAAAAATACAAATATAAACTAAACACGAAAACTTACATGGCCGATTTATGGAGGATAGGCGGTAAAGGGAACCCCGTACAAAGGCATTATTTTCCACATTGCTCGCATACCCCCTGGATGAGCAAATTTACTTCTTTCATCCTGTAGCCTTTGGGTAGCTTTACCATGGGCACCTCCACCTGAAGGCAATTCGTCTGACCACATTTCATACATTTAAAATGTACGTGATCATGGTGGTGGTGAGCGGTTGTGCAGGCCTCATTGCACAAAGCATACTTCAGGCTTCCCTCATCATCCAGCACCTTGTGAATAAGGCCTCTTTCCAGAAATGTTTTGAGGGTGCGATACACCGTAACACGGTCACACGATTCAGGAACTACGCGTTCAACATCGCCATGCGAAAGCGCAAAATCTTTTTGGAGGAAAGCCAGTAAAATTGCTTCGCGACTGGGGGTCGATCGCAACTTAAAATTCTTTAGAATTTTATAAGAGGCATTCATGATTCGTGCACCTGAAGTTTGAGCAAGGTACTATAAATACCATTCTGTAGCCCGGTTAGCTGGGCATGCGAACCCATTTCCGCGAGCCGGCCTTCGTTGATCACAAAAATGCGATCTGCCTTCTTGATGGTACTCAGTCGGTGCGCAATAACGATCGAGGTTCTTCCTTCCATTAATTTTTCCAACGCCTCCTGCACAAGTCTTTCCGATTTAACATCCAGTGAACTGGTGGCTTCGTCAAGGATGAGAATGGCCGGATCTTTTAAAATAGCCCGGGCAATGGCTACGCGTTGCCGCTGACCACCGGAAAGTTTAACGCCCCGCTCACCTACCACCGTTTGAAACCCTTCCGGAAAACTTTCGATAAACTCCAGGGCATTTGCTTGCTGTGCGGCCGCTTTAATTTCTTCCAAAGTAGCATTCGGTTTACCGTACGCAATGTTTTCCTGAATGGTGCCGCCAAACAGAATTACTTCCTGCGGAACAATGCCGATGTTGTGGCGGTATTCCGAAAGATTGTACGTTTCGATGGGGTTTCCGTCCACGCTAATCGTTCCCTGATGAATCGGATAAAACCGCATCAACAAACTGATGATGGTCGACTTTCCGGAACCACTTTGTCCGATCAGCGCAATTTTTTCACCGGATGAAATCGTAAAGGATAAATCGTTCAGTACCTGAAAATCTGCACGGCTTGGATAAGAGAATGAAACCTGTTTGAATTCAATTTCTCCGTTGAATTTTTTTGGCTTTTCGGGAAGCAACGCAGACTCATCCGGTTGTTGAAGCATCTCCAATAATCGTTCAGAAGAACCGATGGCTCGCTGAAGTTGCGCATAGATGTCGCCCAACCCTGCAATAGATGCCCCGATGAATCCTGTATAAAACACAAACGAAAATAATTTTCCTGCAGTAAGGGTTCCGTCCTGAACCAGCAAAGCGCCCTTCCATCCGATGGCAACAATACCACCGAACAAGGCCACAATCACAAAAGAAATAAACAAACCGCGGTAACGTGCCGTACGCAAGGCCACGTTCACCACTTCGTTTAATGATTTTTTATATCGAAAAATCTCAAAAACTTCGTTGGTGAATGCTTTTACTACCGCAATTGATTGGAGTGATTCTTCCACGATTACATTTGCTTCGGCTAATTTATCCTGTGTTTTGCGTGAAAGTTTGCGAATGTATTTTCCAAAAATGAGGGCCAGAATAACCAGCACCGGAAACGTGAGCAGCATGAACAGGGTGAGCTCAGGAGCCAGGTACAGAATAATGCCCGTGCCGATTACAAGAATGGAAAGCTGCCGGAGCAATTCGGCTAAGGTGGAGGTAAAAGTATCCTGTAATTGTGATACATCGGAAGTAATGCGACTCATCAGTTCGCCTACCCTGCGGCTATCAAAGAAAGTGAGGGGAGACCATACCATTTTTTTATAAACAGCCTGGCGTAAATCAGCCAGCGTTCGTTCGCTGGTGATGGCAAAAGCATACACGCGTGTAAAGGAGAACACACTTTGAACCAGCAAAATTGAAATGAGGGTAAGTGCAACCTGGTTAATGCTGGTGAAATAGGTAACCGGTTTCCCCGAAGCGATGTCCAGCAACATCCCCGCGAAATAAGGAAACGAAAGAACCGTTAAACTGGAAAAAAACAGTGAAACAATTCCCAGGATAAACAACCATTTATAGGGCAGGATGAAATGAAAAATGCCGGCAATACTTTTCAGACTGGACAAGTTTATCGGCCGTTTATCTTCCTCCCGAAGTGGCTCCTTTATTCGTTTTGCCATTTATAATAGCGTGATCGTTCCTTTAATGGAGAATTGTACCAGGTTGCCTAAAAACATTTTCTGGCTTCCCTCAATCGAGTAGGAAGTCAAAACGGTTTGATCCCGGATTTCCTGGAATTCAAGAATCAGTAATCGTGATCCCTTGAGCAGCGCATTTTCTTCGCGGTACAGCGCTTCCATTCGCCTGATATTTGAAGGCTTATCGAGGTAGAAAAGTTTTAAGTAAACTACTGGTAGCACATTCTTTCCTGTATAGGAACGAATCGACAAGTTACTGTTTTGATCGTTGAGGCCGTTCTCCACCACATACTTGCCGGCATGAATTGGGTTGTTGATTAAACTGAGTTCAAAAAAAATATCCAGCTCATTTGCCCAGGCAGTTGAATCCTTAGGAGTAAACGAAGTTTCATCTTCCACGCCATCGATTTCCGCTTTCTTGGTTAACACCGCCCCCGACTTTTGCAGCAACTTTACCTGAGCATGGATGAGGCTATCAACCGGATAATACGCGTGCGGACGCCTGGTTTCTTGTTCGCAGGAAAACAACAGGAAAAAAAGACCCAACGAGCCAGCAATCTTCATTATCCTGATCATTTAAAATTGTTGTTTATTGAGTGATCAAAACTTTTCCGGTCATCTGCGAAGGAACCTCAAGGCCCATCAGGGTAAGGATGGTAGGGGCGAGATCACCCAGTTTCCCATCTTTCAAGGTGCTTTTGTAATTCCGGTCAACCAGGATGCATGGCACCAGGTTGGTAGTGTGTGCCGTATTGGGTGTGCCATCTTCATTCAGCATAAACTCGGCATTTCCGTGATCAGCGATGATGATGGTGGCGTAATTATTTCGGAGGGCCGCTTCGGTCACTTTGCCTGCGCACGTATCAACCGTTTCACAGGCTTTCACAGCGGCTTCAAACACACCGGTGTGGCCCACCATGTCGGGGTTCGCAAAATTCAAACAAATGAAATCGGCTTCTCTTTTGTTAAGCTCCGGAATAATTTTGTTTTGAATGTCGTTGGCGCTCATCTCGGGTTTCAAATCATAGGTTGCCACTTTGGGCGATGGGCACAAAATCCGGGACTCACCTTCAAACACGTCTTCGCGTCCACCAGAAAAGAAAAAGGTAACGTGCGGATATTTTTCTGTTTCCGCAATGCGGATTTGTTTTTTACCCGCACGGGAGATCACTTCCCCCAGGGTGTTCTCGAGATTATCTTTATCGAATATGGTTTTTACATTTTTAAAGGTATCATCATAATTGGTTAGTGTAATGTAGTAGAGGTCGAGCGCTTTCATTTCCTGTTCCGGAAAATCTTGTTGTGTCAGCGCGATGGTTATTTCCCGTCCACGGTCGGTTCTGAAGTTGAAGCAGAGTACAACATCTTTCGGCTGAATAAGGGCAAGCGGTCTTCCGGAGTCAGTAACTACTATAGGTTTAATAAATTCATCGGTTACATTGGCATCGTACGATTTTTGTACAGCCTCTAATATATTTTGAGTAGCCATCCCCGTTCCTTTCACCAGAACATCATACGCAAGCTTCACCCGTTCCCATCGCTTGTCGCGATCCATGGCAAAGTATCTTCCAACCACGCTGGCTATTCTTCCCGTTGTTTTCTGAAGATGTGACTGAAGATCCTGTAAGAAACCCAGGCCGCTTTTTGGATCGGTATCCCGTCCATCCGTAAAGGCATGGACGTAAAGATTTTTTATTCCCTGGTGATGAGCGATGGTGCAAATTCCTTTCAGATGATCGACATGAGAGTGAACACCTCCATCTGAAACAAGCCCGATCAGGTGCACATTCGTTCCATTTTTTTTAGCATAAGCGAAAGCCTCCAGCAACACCTGGTTTTGATCCAGCTCTTTCTCCTCAAGGGCCTTATTAATCCGAACTAAATCCTGGTAAACAATTCTTCCGGCACCGATATTCATATGTCCCACTTCTGAATTACCCATTTGGCCCTGGGGCAAACCAACCGCAAGCCCCGATGCCTCCAATCGGCTGTTGGGGTATTGGGGGTAAAGTGAGTCCATGAAAGGTGTATGAGCCTTGTCAACAGCCGACACATTTTTATTCGTGGCTATTCCCCATCCGTCCAGGATCATTAACAGCACTTTCTTGTTCATCGAAGTAAGATTAGAGGGCAAATATAAACAGTATTGAAAGATTAAAGGGTTACCTTGCGCCTATAGGAGCATTCACAAAAAATACCCGTAGAAGGGTGCGAGGGTTTTAATTCGTCATCTATGGCATACTTTTGGGTTGATTTAGCGCTATGAAAAGGAACACATTCCTTGTTTGGTTGGTTTACGTAGCCGGGCTTTTAATTTCTGCTGATTCGTTCTCTCAGGCAGAAGTAATTGACCAGGTGAAGGAAGCTGTTAAAGCCGGCAGCGCAAAAGAACTGTCGAAGTACTTCAGTCAAACCATTGACGTAACCATTGAGGATAAAGTAGAGAACTACAGCAAGGCACAGGCGGAATTTGTGCTGCGCGATTTTTTTAAGGCTCATCCCCCCAACGAGTTTAACGTTATTCATCAGGGATCTTCAAAAGGAGGTCAGCCATTTGCCATTGGCCAATATAAAAGCGGAGCAAACACATACCGCGTTTGGATGAAGATTAAAACGGTTTCTAAAGAACAACTCATCCAGGAGATTTCCTTTGTGAAGGAATAACTTAAATTTGCAGCTCAAGTATTGATTCGCTGAAGAATCAAGTAAGATCAGAGCAATCGTTTAAGCTGTGTCAAAACCTGCGTACATCACTCCGCAATTCCTGAAAAAGTTTATAGACGCTGCATTGTCGGAAGATGTAGGAGATGGAGACCACTCCACCCTGGCATCCATTCCGGCAGCGGCTGTCAGCCGGGCCAAACTTTTGATCAAAGATGATGGCGTGTTAGCTGGCGTGGAGTTGGCTGAAATGATTTTCCATCAGTTCGATTCCTCTCTTAAGGTTGAACGAAAACTTCAGGATGGCGACATCATACAAAATGGAGATGTGGCGTTTGTGGTGGAGGGTGCGGCCCGTTCTATCCTAACGACCGAGCGACTTGTACTCAATTGCATGCAGCGCATGAGTGGCATTGCTACCCTGACCCATACTTTAAAAACGTTGGTGCAAGGAACAAAAGCCGTGTTACTGGATACGCGAAAGACTACTCCAAATTTCAGGTTATTGGAAAAGTGGGCAGTGGTAATAGGAGGAGGGCAGAACCACCGGATTGGCCTTTACGATATGATTATGCTGAAAGACAACCATATTGATATGGCCGGAGGAATGGAACGCGCAATCATTCAAACAAAAGAGTATCTTCGCGCCAAAAATAAAAACCTGAAGATTGAGGTTGAAACCCGCACCTTGAAAGAAGTGGAAGAGGTTTTAAGAATTGGAGGGGTTGATGTGATTATGCTCGACAACATGCGTGTTGAGGAAATGAAAAAAGCCGTATGGTTAATTCATGGCCGGTATAAAACAGAAGCCAGCGGAGGGATAACAACCGAAACCATACGCCAGGTTGCAGAAAGCGGTGTTGATTTTATTTCGGTGGGTGCTCTTACACACTCCATAAAAAGTTTAGACATGAGCCTGAAGGCATATTAGTGAATTGATTTAGTGATAGAAAAGTTATGATCGTAAAAACAAAAAATTACAAACTCGAAAAGAAAACCTATATCCAGTTGGCGCTGAAAAGCGTGTTGAAGAAACAAGGCTGGATTGCCCTAACGGTAGCCGTGTTGTTATGCCTGTGCTATATGTGGATTCCCAGCATCTGGTGGTTCATTAGTGCCTTTATTGGGTTAGGCCTCTATATTTTATTTTGGTGGATCCAGTTTTATGGAGTAACCCAACTGGAACAAGGCCGCATGCTCTTTGAAAAATTTACGTACGAAATCAGCAGTCAGCAGATTTTAATGAAGATTAACCCGCGCGAAGGTATGCCGATGAAGTGGGACCAGATTAAGGCCGCCTCCATCGGAAAAGATTTTTACGTGTTATATGTAAACAAAGCGCAACTGATTTACTGGCCCTTCAAAATTTTTAATACCGATAACGAAAGAAAATTTGTGGCCAGTATCCTTAAGTCGAAAGGTTTTGTGAAATAGACACGTGCCCAGAAAAGAAAAAAAGCTTTCCTACGAAGAGGCAAAACAAAAAGCATTGCGGTACTGCGCTTACCAGGAGCGATCACACCGGGAGGTAAGAAACAAATTGTATGAATTAGGGCTGTCTACATCGTGGGTGGATGAACTTCTGGCCTACCTGATTACAGAAGGGTTTCTGAATGAAGAGCGATTCGCTAAAGCATTTGCGGGAGGGAAGTTTCGTACTAAAAAGTGGGGACGGATTAAAATCAAGTATGCACTCGAAGGAAAGGGCTTGTCCAAAAACTGCATTCGCATTGGACTGAAAGAAATTGAGGAAAATGATTATGTCGAAACTCTGGAGGAACTGCTTCAGGGAAAAATGGCGGAGATGAAGAGCGCCACGCTATTGATTGCCCGCGATAAAGCCTCAAAACATGCCATACAAAAGGGATTTGAGCCTGAGTTAGTTTGGGAACGGTTAAAAGCCCTGTTCCCTGATCGGTCGTAAAATGTAAACTTCCCGACACTTCCGTATAAAGGTAAATCCAAAGTTGGATTCTCAACGTATCTTCCAACATGATGAGACCCATCCTTGTAATTCTCTTTGTCTTGAGCCTGTTCAATGTAACCGGCCAAACGGAAGCGAGAAAAAAACAGTTTAACCTTAGTAAGGGCCTGGCCTTGCAAGGCTATGACCCGGTTAGTTATTTTGACGGAGAGCCCCAGGAAGGGAAGGAGGAACTCAGGGTTACCCATCGGGGTGTGATCTACCAGTTTGCAACAAAAGCCAACCTGAATAAATTTAAATCTGCACCCGACAAATATGAGCCGGCTTACGGAGGCTGGTGTGCCTATGCGATGGGAGAAACAGGTGAAAAAGTTAAGGTCGACCCCGAAACCTATAAAATTTTAGAGGGGAAGCTGTACCTGTTCTATAATTTTTGGGGTAACAATACTTTACGTGAGTGGAACAAGGATGAGAAGAGACTAAAGGGGGCAGGCGATCAACACTGGAAAAAAATCGTTCCGTAATTTTTTTACCACCGCTTGCGCTTGTCTCAATTGCATTCTTTTGCTCTATATTTACCAACCCATTATTATGAACCTTCACAAGGCCTGCGCTAATATTTTAGCCCAACTGAACGACCTGATCACCCAACTTTCTGACCGGGATTTTTCAAGTCCGCTTACTTCCCTTGGCCACTCCAGTATTGGTCAGCATGTGAGACATACCCTCGAATTTTTTATTTGTTTGGAAGAAGGCTTTCAAGGGGGACTGATCAATTATGATAAACGGGCACATGATAAACTTATTGAGACGGATAAAGTGTTGGCGCAATCGACAATCCTGAAAATTCAAAAATTCATTGCCGCGCAACAAACAGACAAGGCACTGAAGCTTGAGGTTGGATATGACCTAGAGCGGGAAGAGTTTGTAACGATTGAAACAAATTTTTTACGCGAATTGGTTTACAACATTGAACACGCTGTTCACCACATGGCCATTATGAAAATCGGTATCCGTGAAATAGCTCCTGCCATTATTTTACCGCATGATTTTGGAATTGCGGCCTCTACCATCCGCTACCACGAAGCCGCCAACGTGCCACACTAAAAATCCGGTAGTTGAAAAGGCTGCTCAACAGTAATTTTTTTATTAAGCTCACTCACTGGGAATACTGGCCATTTGGCATTGTTCAATTTCCCCTGTTCCTATACTGGCTGTGGTTGTCGTTCCGGGCGAGATCGTTATTTTTTTTCTCGGCATCTAACCCGGGCATCACCATGGGAGGAATGTTTGGTGAATCGAAATACGATGTGCTGAACTTAATACCAGATCAATATAAGCCCAAAACCATTTTTGTTGAATACCCCACAACAAAACATAAGATAGTCGAACTTCTCCACCGTCATCAATTAAAACTACCCCTGGTTTTTAAACCCGATTTAGGAGAAAGGGGCTATTTGGTGAAACGGATTTTCTATGAGCAGGACATGGATGATTTCCTTAAAAAAATTCGTGCCGACTTTCTGATTCAGGAATTGGTAGACTTGCCGGTAGAGTGCGGTGTTTTTTATACCCGATTTCCTGAGGATGAAAATGGAAACGTTACCTCGGTCGTGCTCAAAGAAATGCTTACTGTAACAGGCAACGGTAAAAGCACCTTAAAGAAATTGATTGATGATAAACCCCGGGCAAAACTTCAGTGGACCAACCTGCGTGAGGTCTATGCAGAGCGAGCAGATGACATTATACCGAAAGGTGAAATTGTTGAACTGAACTTAATTGGAAACCATTGTCTGGGCACGAAATTCCTGAATGGTGAACATTTAATAAACGAAAAACTTTCTCAGGCGTTCGACACCATCAGTAAACAAATTGAGGGTTTCTATTTTGGAAGATTTGATTTACGGTGTGCCTCCACTTCGGATTTATACGATGGCAGAGTAAAAATAATGGAATTGAATGGTTGCGGTGCCGAGCCTGCCCACATCTATCAGCCGGGATTTTCGCTGTGGAGAGCGTTTCGTATTTTGTTTACACATTGGAAGAACATGTTTGCCATCAGCGTACAAAATCATAAACGCGGAGTGCCCTATGTTTCCTTTCATGAAGGGAGAAGGATTTATCGGAAATTCAAACAAGCTATTCAGCACTAATGCATCTGCTTCAGAATTTTTTCATCGCAGCCATCTTTAGTTTTTTAGGGTCAATTCCTCCCGGCACGCTTAACGTTACCATTCTACAACTTGGTCTCGATCAGAAATTAAAAACTGCGTGGCGTTTTGCGCTGGCGGCCGCATTGGTGGAGTATCCCTATGCCTGGCTGGCAGTAGTATTTGAACGCTACCTTACCTCTTCCCCCCTAATGATAGACAACTTCAAACTGATCAGCGCGTTGGTCATGATGATCGTGGGCGTGTTTCACCTTTGGTCGGCCTACCGTCCTACTGCGTTAGCGAGGAGGTTTCAAACGTCAGGGTTCAGGCGGGGAATGGTGTTAAGTATTTTAAATCCGCTGGCGTTGCCTTTTTGGATGGCCATCACTGCTTACTTAAAATTTCAGGGCTGGATAGACTTAACGGGCAACGCTCAACTGCACCTCTATTTGCTGGGGGTGTCGGCAGGTGCGCTGGGGCTTTTACTGGTGGTAGCCTATTCGGCCAAGTACATGATCCCCTTTTTTCAATCCAACTCGCGCGTCAAATACATTCCCGGAAGCGTGTTGTTGTTGTTGGGGCTCTACGGACTTTTTGAATACCTTTTTTAGAAAAATCGTAGATTGTACCCATTCGCATTCATGTACATTCACCTCATTTCAGGCCCCCGAAATATTTCAACCGCGTTGATGTATTCCTTTGCGCAGCGGAATGATACAACGGTGTTGGATGAACCCTTCTATGCCTGTTACCTATCTCGTACAAAAGTAGAACATCCAGGCAAGCCAGCGGTGATGCAAGCACAGTCTTCCGATGAAGAAGTTGTTAAGAAAGAAATTTTCGAGATGGCCGGCAGCCCGAATGTGTTTATAAAAAACATGGCACATCACATCGAAGTAATCAACGATGATTTTCTTTTAAAGTGCGTGAACATCTTTTTAATCAGAGACCCAAAACAATTGATCGCCAGCTATGCCCAGGTGATTGACCAGCCGGTGATGCGGGATATTGGCATTGAATACGAGCAAACTCTTTTTAAAAAATTGGAAAATCAAAATCCTCTTGTAATTGATTCGGGACTGTTGTTGCAAAATCCTGAATCGGTGTTGAAAAAAGCTTGTTCAACAATCGGGATTTCCTTTCAGCCTGCGATGTTGCATTGGCCGGCCGGTCCAAAACCGTATGATGGGGTTTGGGCTCCATATTGGTATACCAATGTTCATCGGTCAACAGGTTTTGAAAAGCAGGCAACCAGTGAGCGGCCATTGCCCGGGCATCTGAGGCCATTGTACCAAAAGGCAGCCGGTTATTACGATCAATTGGTGAAACACGCTGTAACCCCTTAATTTTTATGCTGCAAAAATTTAATCCGAAAAACGAAAATATTTTTATTCATGTAGGCGGTAAACTGTTGCCCCGGGCAGAAGCAAAAGTTTCGGTGTTTGACAGCGCTGTTCAGGGAGGCGATGCCGTGTGGGAAGGACTGCGGGTGTATAAGGGCGGAATTTTTTGTCTGGATCGCCACCTCGATCGTCTTCATGACTCGGCCCATGCTCTGGCGTTTGCGCAAATTCCAACAAAGGAGGAAATCAAAAAGGCAATTTTTGAAACGCTGAGAGCAAACGACATGCGTGATGAAACCCACATCAGGCTTACGCTTACGCGCGGAGAAAAAATTACGTCCGGCATGGATCCACGGTTGAATACAAAAGGCACCTGTCTGATTGTGTTAGCCGAGTGGAAACCTCTTGTGTATGATAATGAAATGGGTATTCGGGTAATTACCTCGTCCATCAGAAGGAACAATCCCCAGTTTTTAGATTCAAAAATTCATCATAACAATTTGTTGAATAATATCCTGGCAAAAATCCAGGCAAACCTAGCCGGTGTTGATGCGGCTGTCATGCTCGATCAGCAAGGTTTTGTGGCAGAGTTGAACGACATCAATTTGTTTATGATTAAAGGGGGGACGGTGTACACTCCTTTTGCCGATGCGTGTTTGCATGGAATTACACGAGGGTTGGTGATGGAAATTTGCCGCACCAAAGGAATACCGATAGAAGAAAGAAATCTTTCGCTTACCGAATTTTACACAGCCGATGAAGTATTTGGAACCGGTACGATGGGTGAGTTAACGCCTGTAAAAGAAATCGATGGCAGGGCCATCGTGAACAAATCAGGGAAACAAATAATACGGCAATTGAGCACATATTTTCACGAACTCATTCCACAGTATACAGAGAGGCTTACCTTTTAGGCGAAGGTAAGCTGTGAATTTTCGGGTGTGACTTTTAACGTGGCACGACTGCCCTCCACCCACGCCAGGTTGGGGTTTTCGTGACCGGTAGGGAAACCGAACGCAACCGGATACCTGAACTCCTTCACATGATTCAGAATGATTTCTTTTGCAGATTCACCGAAGGGGAGTTCGGTTTCTTTTAATTCCGACATATAGCCCACCACCAAACCCGCCAGGTTAGTTAGTTTATTGGCGCGCTTTAACTGAACCATCATCCGGTCGATTTTGTAAAAGTACTCATCAATTTCTTCGATGATCAGTATTTTATTTTTTGTGTCAATTTCGGAGGGGGTAGCCAGCGAATCGGTGATCAGCGATAAGTTGCCGCCCACTACCGATCCGCTGGCCTCGCCCATTTTATTGGCGGTATCGAAAACAGCAGAGATGGAAGGTAAGATGCCTTCCTGCAAAATTTTTCGAAGACTCTCGACAGATGATGTTGATTCCGATTTTGAGAAAAGAATGGGCATGGTTCCATGAATACTGCACACGCCCAATGACTGCAGCTTCAAATGAAGGGCAGTAACATCACTAAACCCACCAATCCATTTCGGTTTTTTTAAAAATCCATTGAAGTCCAACCGGTCAATAATCCTGGTGAGGCCGTAGCCCCCACGGGCACAAAGAATGGCGTTGACGGATGGATTGTCGAGCATGGTTTGCAGGTCTTCCAGGCGCTCATCATCGGTGCCCGCCATGTATGAGTGTTTTGTGCTGAAAATATTTTTACTAATCTGAACGCGTAATCCCCAGGATTCAATAATGCGGGAGGCCTCCTCAACCGTGCCGGGCTCAATCTTTTTGCCTGGGGCAATTATTCCGATGGTATCATTTTTCTGGAGAGATGGAGGCCTGATCATGTTTCTAAAGAAACAAAAAAACCCCGTCTTTTCCGGACGGGGCTTCTGAGTCATGTTACTTTTTAAGTTATTTCTTCGGAGGAGCTGGATTGGCAGCAGGAGCCGGGGTGATTCCCATTTTCTTCAACACCATGTCAGACACATCCATTTTTTCATCTGCGTACAAAATCACATCCACGCCACCGATCTGAGAGATCAGCACAAACGTGAAGCCATTTTCCTTGGCCATGTCTTCAATTGCTTTTCCCACTTTTAACTGGATTGGTTCAAGCAGTTGGGCTTGCTTTTTTTGAAGGTCGTTCTGCGAGTCTTGCTCAAACTTCTGAATGTTCTGTTGAAGTTGCTGCAGTTCGCGTTCAGAATTTTGCTTTACGGCATCCGGTACGGTGGCACCAAACTGCTGGTACTCCTGCAGCTTTTTCTGGAACTCAGCCACCTTGGCATCGTAGCTTTTTTTCAACTGTGTTTGCATGGTCTGCAAATCACTTTCCATAGCTTTCGATTCAGGCATTTGACTGAAAATATATTCCACATCAGCGTATCCTACTTTCAGGGGAGCTGTTTGCGCATTTGAAACCACCGCTGCGAGCCCAAATACCAGTACAAAAAATTGTTTTCTCATCACGTTTAAATTTATTCAGGTTAATTTTTTACTACATCGTTGGGATCGCCCAATCCCAGTTCGTCCAATACAAAATCGGTGTAGTCGAAACGCGGATCGGTATAAATCATCACCAGTTCGCCCGACTTATCAAACACAATAGCGAGGCTGTTCTTTTTTGCCACCTTATCTACCGCGTCCCACACTTTATCCTGGACAGGCTTGATCAATTCTTGTTTCTTCAAAAAGAAAAGCCCTCCAAAACCGAATACTTTTTTCTGATATTCTTTCAGTTCAGCCTCTTTCTTTTTGATGGCATCGGTACGTTCTTTTCGCATGGCATCGGTTAACAAAACCTGTTCTGCCTGCAACGCACTGTACATCCCTTCGATGTCTTTCGACATGCCCAGAATTTCTTTTTCCCAAAGTTCAGAAAGCCGGTTTACTTCTTCCTGTGCCTTTTTGTATTCGGGCATTTTGTTCAGGATAAAATCGGTATCGATATAGCCGAACCTCTGAGCGCTGACAAAATTCAGGCCGAAAATGATAAAAAATATTGGAATAAGGTAAAACCGCATATTTTATCTGATTTGCTGACCAATGGTAAAGTGGAACTGTGCTCCGCTGGCTTTTGCACCACTGCCCAACGGGAAGGGGTCAAATCCGTAAGCCCAATTTAAACCAATTAAGCCAAAGGCGGGCATGAAAATACGGGCGCCAAAGCCTGCTGATTTATACATCTCAAACGGATTAAAGTCTGCGTAATTGTACCAGTTATTACCGGCCTCCGCAAAGGTGAAAGCATAAATTGTGGCAGCATTGCCGGTAGTAACTGGGTATCGGAGTTCTAATCCAAATTTGTCATAGACAATACCGCCTCGCATGGTGCCCTGCAGCGGATTGTATGGCGGGGTAATCTGGTTGTTTTGGTAACCTCGTAAGCCGATCACATCCTGCCCTAACACAAACGATCCAACACCGCCTGCCAGTCCATCACCACCCATCCAGAAGCGCTCGAACGGACCGATACCAGTTTGCTGCGAATAGGATCCCAAAAATCCAAAGTGGGCTTTTGCTTCAATGACGAATTTCTTCTTGCTATCTAATGGCAGGTAAAACTTCGAATCGAACATCCACTTGTGATATTCCACATATTCATTTTTCTCAGCCTGTGTAGCATTTTCTAAATCTTTCCACGCAGAATATGGTGGAGTGAAAGTAGCGCTTAACGAAATGGATGAACCACTGGCCGGGTACATGGGGTTATCGATGCTGTTACGCGCAATCGTAGCGTTGAAGGTTACCGCGTGTGACGAACAGTTAGCGCATCCTAATCCATAATTAGGTGCATTCTTTACCGTGTACTTGGTGTACCCAAGGGTGGTGAGCAACGTAAAATAATTATCGGGCCATGCGAGTACACGTCCAATACCAACTGAAATATTATCAACATTTAAGGAGGCATTTAAATCTGTTAAACTGGTGGCGCCATAGTTCGCATCGGCATAACGCGAAACCGATTTGTTCCAGCTTACGGTTAACGATTGTGGTTTGCGCCCGCCAAGCCACGGCTCGGTAAAGGAAATACCATAGTTTTGGAAAGTTCGGCCATTCGCTGTCATTTTCAACGACAACCGCTGGCCATCGCCTACTGGCAATGGATGCCACTCCTTGATTTTCGGAACATTGCGTAACGAAAAATTATTGAAGGTTAATCCTAACGTTCCTACAAAGCCATAGTAGCCTCCCCAACCACCCGACAGTTCAATCTGGTCGTTTGATTGTTCCTCCAACTGCCATTCAATATCAACGGTACCATTGGCCGGATTGGGTACCAGGTTTTGATTGATATTTTGTGCATTGAAGTAGCCCAATTGTCCTAATCGTTGTTGCGTACGGATGATATCGGACCGGCTGAATTTTTGTCCGGGCACGGTATACAGTTCCCGCCTGATAACGTGATCACTGGTTCGGTCATTCCCGGTAATGGTCACTTCATTGATGGTTGCCTGCTCGCCTTCGCGAATTCGCATCTCTACATCGATAGAGTCTCCCTCTACGGCAATTTCAACCGGATTGATACTGAAAAACAGGTATCCGTTATCCTGGTATAGTCCGCTGATGTCAGCTCCTTTGGGGTTAAACGTCAACTTTTTGTCTATCATTTCGCGGTTGTACACATCACCCTTCTTGATGCCCAAGATGGCATTCAGTGTTTTATCGGTATGCAGGTAGTTGCCCATCCAGATGATGTTGCGGAAGTGATATTTGGGACCCTCTATCAAGCTCAGCTCAATGTTGATGGTACGGTTATCAAAATTGTAAATCGTATCGGAAAGCACATCGGCATCGCGGTAACCTTTTGAGTTGTACAATGCAACGATGCTCTTCTTGTCGTCTTCATAGTCGCTTTGAATGAACTTCGACCCCTTAAAAACATTCAGCTTCACGTTGTCGCCCATAAACTCTTTAACCTGCTTCCAGCTCACATCATGAGAGGATCCGAAAAATTGAACGGGCTTAAAATGAAAAATTTCCTTCAATAAGGTTCGATGAAGCACGAACCGCGGGTATTCGTGCGTTCCCTTCATTTTACCTTTAATTTTTGATTCGGCTATCGCCTCATTTCCAATAATTGTGATCTTATTGATTTTAACTTTTGATTTCGGGCTCACATGAATGCGAAGACGGATACCATCGGTAGAGACAGTATCGCGCTCCTGGTGAATTTGGACTTCGGTATTTAAGTATCCCTTCTTGACAAAGAATTTTTTTACGGCCAGTTCGGTATTGCGAAGCATGGCATCGTTTACAATTTTTCCGCGAATAAGGGTCAGGTCTTCTTTCAGTGACGACTCTTGTCCCTTTTTAATTCCTGTAAAATAGAAATTGGTCAATCGCGGGCGCTCCGAAAGTACAATGGCAAGCCACACATTCTCGCCTTCTATTTTTTCAACATGGATGGAAACATCACCAACCAGGCCGTGTTTCCACAGTTTACGGATGGCCCCGGAAATGGCATCGCCAGGAATTTTTATTTTGTCTCCCACCCGTAAGCCGGTGAGTGAGATCATCGCATTTTTGTCCAGCACGTTAAGGCCCTTCACCTCTATTCCCGCAATAAAATATTCGGCCGGATTAGCGTAGTTCAGGTTGGCATCAGCGCTGGCATTGGCGCGATCGGTGCGATTCTTTCTGAACTGAGCCATTGTTTCAACCCCTACAAAAAGCAATAAAAAAATCAGTACAATGTTTCTCATTCAGTAACCGGATTCAATTGTTCACTTGTTTTTCCAAACCTGCGCTCGCGTTGTTGGTATGCCCAAATCGCCTCGTATAAATTTTCTTTTCTGAAATCTGGCCATAACGTGGGTGTTATGTACAGTTCGGTATACGCGATTTGCCACAGCAAAAAATTACTGATGCGCATTTCACCACTTGTACGGATCAGCAATTCAGGGTCGGGGATTCCTGCCGTTTGCAAGTGTTGGTTAATTAAGTTTTCGTTTATCGCTGTTTCTTTCACCTTGCCTGATTGGATGTCAGCCACAATGGATTTGACAGCCTCCACCATTTCCCAGCGGCCGCTGTAACTCAACGCCAGGATGAGTTTAAGGCCGCTGTTGTGCTGCGTGGTTTCCTTGGCCCATTGAAGGTTTTTCTGACACTCCACCGGAAGATGAGATGTTTCTCCGATGGTGATTAGTTTTACCTGGTTGTCCATCAGGGTTTTTATTTCCTGTTTAAGGGTATTCACCAGTAATTCCATCAGTCCGTCAATTTCCGCTT
Organism: Cyclobacteriaceae bacterium; assembly: GCA_049306095.1. GTDB lineage: Bacteria > Bacteroidota > Bacteroidia > Cytophagales > Cyclobacteriaceae > UBA2336. The sequence continues at coordinate 72,235 of JBAQPU010000052.1, read as the reverse complement.
TTGGCCGCCCCCAGTTTTCAGTAGAAAAGGCGTACAAGGTCAGGTATTGAATCCCGATTTCACCGCAACCTTCCGTTACATCGCGTACAGCCTGTACGGCATTGCGGTGCCCGAAAATGCGAAGGGCTCCCTTCTTTTTTGCCCACCTTCCATTGCCATCCATGATAACGGCAATATGACGCGGCAGATTATTGAAGTCGATATGTTCTTTAAATGAAGCCAAGGGCGGCAAAATTAGCTTTTTTTCAGGAAAAGCAGGTCCCGGTAAGTTGCTTATTTATAGGGATTTCTGGGGCAAGGGATATCGTAAAATGTACGGGTAAACGTAATGCCCATAAAAAAATAATTGTCGTAGTCATTGGGGTTTCCGTACTGAAGGTTTTTCTGGGTTTGATCATCGAAATCAGAAACATTGTCGAGATAATCAAAGAAAGTTTTTCGAACGCCAATTTCAACTGCGGCATACCACTTTGGATTGAGAATATACTTGAAGCCCCCGCCAAAGGGAATGGCTCCCTGTATGTTGCTATACTCGGCAGGTTTTGATCCATAACCCGAAATACCAAACAACCCTAACCCGGCAAACAGGTAAGGCGTATACCGCATCGGCCGTTTATCGTCACGCCAGTTCAAGAAGTGATATTCCATTGCCAACGATCCTTCAAATAGAAAAATATCAAAAGAAGCATTGCGTTGGGCGGCAGCAGCGTCAATGGGTTTTTCTTCGCCTACTAATTTTCCAGCGGTAATGCCGGCACGAAAGCTGACTACCTTGCTGAGATTGGAGCGAAAGAAAACGGTGGCTGCTGGTCGAGAATACTTGAAATTATAATTGCGAATCAAATCACCGGTATAGGTGAAGGTTCCCAGGCCGAAACCGAGTTCTGATCGTTGAGCCTGGGCGGTTGTACCCAGTAGGATGAGAATCGTAACGACCAGTATGTTTTTATGCATTATCTGAACTTAGCCCGGTGAAATGTTTTTCCGAGGATATAGGTAACGCGAATAGTAGTAACCATGTATATGTCTTTGTCGCCCGACAGCCCTCCGCGCGGATTAGGAAGTCCGTTTGTGTTTACGTGCCCATAGCCCGCAACCGTATTAAAACTTCCATAACCTGTGTACAGGTTGTTTACGATTTCATCATACCTTGAATTGGGTCCGCTCTTTGGCAATTCGTTTGATCGATACGACAACGCTTTTGCTTTTTCACTGTCGAGCGTTGTCAGGTCGATGTAGTTACCACTCACGTCATCCAGGTAGTCAGTAAACGTATAACGGAAACCGAACTCACCTGAAATATCAATTACCTCGTTCACTCTAAAACGTGCACCGAAGCCAAATGGTATTGCAAACTGAATTAAATGATAAGAATTACCTTCTGTTTCCAGCGGTTTAAGGTTAACCCACTCTCCGGCATCGGAAAATGGATTGCCTAACAGGTCGGTTTTGGGTACCTGTGCTTGTGGGTTATGATGGAATACCGCCAGTCCTGCATACACGAACGGTGTCCACGGAACGCGGCTGATGTAGGTCGATTGGTTTTCAAATAAGTCGACCTGGGCAACGGCCGAAAGTTCTTTTATCCGGTTACGGAAGGAAAGATTGCGAACGTACCGGAACACACCATTGTCAAGATCGTTTGGATCGGCCGATTCATGATCAGAACCACGAATTCCACCATACGTAAAGCTTCCAACCAACTGGTAACGTGGGCCAAACCGGTGTGTGAATGAAATGCCAACGGCAGGGCGTGTCAGGCTTAAATCAGTACTGATTCGTTTGGGTGTAGGAGAAAGGTCGCCATAGTAGTTCATGGCATTCAGGGTAATACCCACAGCATTATACACCTTGTTTTTATCGAAGTTAGATTTCTTACCCCTGAAACTGCCAATGCGTTTGTTGTTCTTTTTGATTTGTCTCCGGTTCATTTGGCTGTACGCATCCTGGTGAGCCAACATCACCATGAAAGCAACAATGAGCAGGTAAGTAAATTTTCTCATCTCTCTAAGTATTTCTGAATCAGTGAACTACAAATGTAATAAAAAATCAATTTCGAATATCAAGGCCCCAATTAAGCTTTTGCCGCAGGGTTTTAAAATAATGCTGGCCTTCCAACAAAATCAGGTTTACGTTAAAGGTTTCTTTTACAATCTTCAATTTAACGCTACTATCGATAACCGCAACTCTGGAATCGAGCGTTACAAGAAATTTTTTACTTCTGCCTTCCACCCGAAAGGATATTTCGGAATGATCGGAGACTACTATAGGGCGTACCGTCAGGTTATGCGGACTTACCGGGGTGATCACAAAATTTCCGGATCGCGGAAAAACCAATGGGCCACCGCAGCTGAGCGCATAACCGGTTGACCCGGTGGGCGTGGAAACAATAATGCCATCGGCCCAATAGGAATTCAACAACTCTCCATCGATGTACGTATGAACGGTAATCATGGAGGAGGTATCTTTTTTGATAAGGGTGAAATCGTTCAGGGCAAAATTCAGGTTGCCGAATAATTCCTGATTTGACTCGAGCCTGAGTACGGCACGCTTATCGAGGGTGAAGTGTTGAGCAAAGAGTTTTTCAAGAGAATCTTCCACATCGTCTTTACTGATGGTGGCCAAAAATCCAAGCCGCCCGGTGTTGATCCCCAGGATGGGAACTTCATCACGGCCAATGTGCGTAACAGATTCCAGTAAGGTTCCATCTCCGCCTATGCTCAGGAAGGCATCCAGTTTTTTTAAGGAGTTGCCTTCGCGATAAGTTTTCCATTTAAATTTTTTGAAGACAGGAGCTTTTAAGAAGCTTTCGAATTTTTCTGAAATAAAAAGTTCGGAATCTTTTTTGGTCAGGCAGGAAAGAATTCCCTCCACTAGGGGAACCAACTGGCGGTTGAATTCTTTTCCGTGTATCCCGATTTTCATGGCAATTTACCGAGTTTACAGCCAGTCAGTTCGGGCTGAATATTAAAGTTAAGAATGAAATATGGAAAGGAAAAAAATTTTTTGAGGGGAAGGGTCAGATGTCCAGGTAGCGTAACAGCATGTCAATTCGTTCTTTTTCACTGCCCTGGGCTTTCGTCTCCTGGTAGCGGCCAATTACTTTGTAGTTGAATCGTTCGAGTGTTGCAACAATCCGCGAGAGCTCAAGTTCATTGAGCTTGAGTGTGAGTCGTATTTTTCCGGGATCAAGCGGATCTTCCTTTACAATACTGCTGAGAATGCGGGCGTGGTTCTCTTCAATCAGCCGACTTATTTCTGACAGTGAGTAATCGTTGTGGTTCATTGAAAGAACCAGGATTCCCCCGGGCATTTGGACGGCAGCCGTTTGGGCAAACGATGTGAGGGTATCCTGAACGGTAATCACACCTGCGTAAATATCGTCATCATCCAACACGCACACCATCTGTAATTTATGATCAGTCGCAACTTTTAAGATGTCGTAAAAGTGTGATGACATGTGCACGAAACACAACTCGCCCACTAAGTCAAAGTCTTTTAGCTTCTTATCGATGTCATTTGTTTCGAGAATAATTTCTTCTGATACAAAGCCCAATAATTTTCCATTCTCGACAACGGGCATGTGGTTGCAGCGAAACTCCTCCATCCACACAATGGCCTTATGCGCATCATCAGTCGCTTTCAGCGGAGGAATCATTTGGTTAATTAAATCTTCTGCAATCACCAGTTTAATTTTTATGTATATACCTCAACTGAGCAAAAAGTTTTCGACCAGCGAATTAAATTTTTCCGGATGCTCCATCATAGGCGCATGACAGCATTGATCAATAAAACTCAGTGTTGAATTGGGGATCAGCCGGTTAAATTCGTGTGCCACCGCAGGCGGAGTAATGGTATCATTCAGCCCCCACACCAATAGGGTTGGTGCCTGAATGTTTGGAATATCTGTAGCCATGTTATGACGCTGTGCCGATTTGGCAATGGCCACAATGCGCAAACATTTGGGAATGCTGTTGGTTGTTTCAAACACTTCGTCAACCAATTCTTTGGTAGCCACTTTTGGATCATAAAAGGTGTAGGCCACACGCTCCTGAATGTATTGATAGTTACCGCGCTTCGGATATGATCCGCCCATACCATCTTCAAATAATCCCGAACTGCCGGTGAGAATAAGTTTTTTTACTTTCTGCGGATTTTTGAGTGTGTACACCAATGCCACGTGACCTCCCAGGCTGTTGCCCATGATCATCATGTTTTCCAGTTTTTTAAAAGCAACGAACTCTTCCAGGAATTTTCGTAACCCTTCAAGCCCGGCTTCTTTGATGGGCATTTCATAGATGGGCAGCATGGGGATTACCACTCTGAAATTTTTTGAAAAGCGATTGACTACACCTTCCCAGTTACTCAGGGCGCCAAACAAACCGTGTAAGAGCAACAGTATTTCCCCCCGGCCTTCATCCACGTATTTGAAACCGTTTTCTTCATGAACTTTCAGTGACATTCCTTCCCGGGTTTATGAGTGATAAGTAAGGAAAAAAAATCCAAACAACGATCGGAAAGAATAAGTTTTCAGTTTCCTCCGAAAAGGTCGCTGAAAACCGGAAAAATCTCGGCAATCCACGAAGTTACGGCCGGTGCAAGCGAGGCTATGGTTGGGTACAGCCAGGAATCTTTTTGCCAATGATCGGGAATATGAAATTCAAGTGATGAGAAAATCCAAAAGGCCACACTCGCCATAAACGCGGTTTTCAAAATACCTAAAACAGAACCGGCTACCTGGTCGGCATTTCCCAACACTGTTTTTTCAATGGTGGATTTAAGAAATTTTCCCAGCAGGGAAACCAGGATGATCACAATGAAGAAGACAACTCCAAAGGCAACGTAAGGTAAAATGGTGTCGTCAATGTTATAATACCGCACCAGGTTTACCATGGCAATGCCCATCAGTTTGAAGCCTGCTAAAATCCCCAGCACGATGCCCAGCAGAGAAAAAAGTTCAGACAGAAACCCCTTCCGATAACCGCTAAAGGCACCGATGATCAGAACAACAATGAGTGCAATGTCAATCTTACTCAAGAAGCCAGGAGTTTTTTCACCACTTCTGAAATCATTTTTCCATCGGCTTTACCGGCCAACTTTTTGGTAGCAGCGCCCATGACTTTGCCAACATCTTGCGGACCTGAGGCGCCCACCTCGGTCAGGATACTCTTGAGTTCGGCTGTTAATTCATCAACCGTAAGTTGTTTCGGGAGATAACGATTGATGACCTCCAGTTGAAAAAGTTCTTTGCCGGCAAGATCAGCCCGGTTTTGTTGTTGAAAAATATCGGCCGATTCTTTCCGCTGCTTGGCGGCCTTCATCAGTAATTTATTTTCGGTGTCCGGGGTAATTTCGGAAACACTTCCCTTTTCTGTTTCGGCTAACAAAATCATGGATTTGATGCTCCTCAATGCATCAAGCTCTTCCTTACTCTTCGCCAACATGGCTTTTTTAATGTCATTGTCAATCTGCGCCTTTAAGCTCATGCGTGTTTGGGTTTGTGTCAAAGGTACGGTGTAAAAAATCCAAATAGCAAATTACAAATTCCAAATCTTAAACGTAGGCATTCCGTAAATTGGGATTTGTAATTTGTAATATTGGAATCCAGTATGACTCGGTTAAGTGTAAACATTAACAAAATTGCCACGCTGCGAAATGCCCGTGGAGGAAATAATCCGGACGTTGTTAAGGTTGCCATGGATTGCGAACGCTTCGGTGCCGAAGGCATTACGGTTCACCCTCGTCCGGATGAACGACACATCCGGTACACCGATGTGATGCATTTAAAAGAAACGGTTAAGACAGAATTTAATATTGAAGGGTATCCGGATGCGCGCTACATGGAGATCATCCGCAAAGCAAAACCGGCTCAGGCTACGCTCGTGCCAGATGGTCCTCATGTTATTACCTCCAATGCCGGTTGGGACACCATTCAGCACGCATCTTTTTTAAAAGAGGTGGTGCTTGAACTCAAGCAGACAGGCACACGTGTTTCAATTTTTGTTGACCCCGATGAGAAAATGACGGAAGGCGCTGCGCAGGCTGGGGCCGATCGGATTGAATTGTACACCGAACCGTATGCAAAGGAATATCACCGTAATAAAGACAAGGCTGTAAAACCCTACCTTGAAGCGGCTCTCGTGGCGAAATCTCTTGGATTGGGAGTTAATGCCGGCCACGATCTTGATTTACATAACCTGAAGTTCCTGAAGCAATCCATTCCGTTCCTTAGCGAAGTGTCCATTGGCCATGCTCTGGTGAGCGATGCACTGTATTTTGGTTTAGAGAATACGATTCAACTTTATTTGCGCCAGTTGAAAGCGTAAATATTTGGTAACTTACCCGTTCAAAGAAATGCCATGAACCTTAAAAAGAAATTTTCTGAAAGCGATCTAAACCGCATCAAGGCGGCTGTGCGTGAAGCAGAAAGTAAAATTTCGGGTGAAATTGTTCCGGTTATTGTTGGCAAAAGCGGCTACTATACGGTAGCGAATTATAAGGGATGTTTTTTGCTGGCATCGATCGTTTTCGTTTCCATAATCATTTTTGACCGGTATGTACCGCAATACGCAGTGTATGACCCGCTGATGATTTTCCTTTTCGTATTGACAGGAGGCTTAGCAGGCGCAGCATTGGCCAATTATGTTCCCTGGGTAAAACGCATGTTACTTTCGCAGCAACACCTCGATCATGCCACCCGCCAGCGAGCCGAAAATGCTTTTCTGGAAGAAGAAGTTTTTAATACCCGCCATCGTACCGGCATTATGATTTTTGTTTCCTTTTTTGAACATGAAGTGATTGTGATGGCCGACAGCGGAATCAGTAAAGTGGTGGAACAAAAAGAGTGGGACAAAATTGTCAATACTCTTACGACCAATATCCGTAAAGGGAAAATTGTGGAGGGGCTGGAACTGGCACTAAAACGTTGTGGAGAAATATTATTGGATAAGGGCTTCGTTATCGAGGCAGACGATAAGAATGAGTTGCGTGACGACCTCCGGATTAATTAATCAAACGAACACATCAATTTTCAATGAACGGTTGGCTTAGAGTATTAGTAGCGGCAAGTTTAGTTGTTTTTCCGCTGGTTGTTTTTTCGCAACGGGCAATTCCTCCATTGGCAGGGAAACGCATCCACGATGAAGCACAAATCTTGTCACCGCATACGGTTCAGCAACTGGAAGCACAGTTAAAGGTTCACGAAGATTCAACCGGCAACCAGATCGCAGTTTTAATCATTCCCTCGTTAGAAGGTGATATTTTAGAGGAGTACGCCCTGCGGGTAGCGCATACCGAATGGAAACTGGGCACCAACAAAAACGACAACGGTGTATTGCTCCTGATTGTGCAGGACGACCATAAAGTTAGAATAGAAGTAGGGTATGGGTTAGAAGGCGTGCTAACGGATGCCCTCACCAGTAGGATTATCCGCAATGAATTGGCTCCGAATTTCAGAAGGGGCGATTATGATGCGGGCGTTTTGCTTACGGTAAATGCCATTGTTCGGGCAATTGGTGGCGAGTATAAATCAGACGGAACACCAAACAGAGTGGGAGGAAAGAGGCCAAGGAGTTCATGGGTCACCGTTCTCATTATTTTTGGAGTTATTATTCTGATCAGCAGGCTACGAGGTGGCGGTAATTACCGTGGCGGAGGTTGGTCTTCCGGTTCAGGTTGGTATGGTGGTGGCTTTGGTGGCGGAAGCGGAGGAGGTGGAGGTTTTGGTGGGTTTTCCGGAGGTGGCGGGGGCTTTGGCGGAGGCGGGAGCAGCGGCAGCTGGTAATACACAAAATCTATTCTGGGAATCAAAAAAATCGGGGTAGTCCTTGAATCCTGCCAATCCTGATTAATTTTGGCCTTTTATTTTACCTTCCACTATTTACCATGAAAAAGGATAAACAAATCTTTGACCTGATTGAAAAAGAAAAGCAACGTCAGGAGAATGGCATTGAACTGATTGCCTCCGAAAACTTTACTTCGTTACAGGTAATGAAGGCGCAAGGCACAGTGCTTACCAACAAGTATGCGGAAGGACTGCCTGGCAAGCGATACTATGGCGGGTGCGAAGTAGTGGATGAGATTGAACAATTGGCCATCGATCGTGCCAAAGGACTTTTTGGAGCCGAATGGGCTAATGTTCAGCCGCACTCTGGTGCGCAGGCAAATGCTGCCGTGATGTTGGCTGTGTTAAAAGCCGGTGATAAAATTTTAGGATTTGATCTTTCACACGGAGGACACCTCACCCACGGATCACCTGTTAATTTCTCAGGGAAATTGTATCAGCCTTCTTTTTATGGTGTGGAAGAAGCAACCGGAAAAATTGATTTCGATAAAGTAATAGAAACGGCTAAGCGTGAAAAACCAAAACTGATTATTTGTGGAGCCTCTGCCTACAGCCGCGACTGGGATTACAAAAAATTGCGTGAGGCGGCTGATGCTGTTGGTGCTTTGTTACTGGCCGATATTTCACACCCGGCCGGATTGATCGCCCGCGGATTGCTCAATGACCCAATGGAACATTGCCACATTATTACCACCACCACACATAAAACATTGCGCGGACCGCGCGGAGGGTTGATCTTAGTTGGAAAAAATTTTGATAACCCGTGGGGATTAAAAACCCCGAAGGGAGAAATCAGAAAGATTACTTCCATTCTTGATTCGGGTGTTTTCCCAGGCACACAGGGGGGTCCGTTGGAACACGTGATTGCCGCAAAAGCGGTAGCCTTTCAGGAGGCTTTGTCTGATGAGTATTTTAAATACATTGTTCAGGTAACGAAAAACGCAAAAGCCATGTCGGATGCGTTTGTGGCGAAAGGGTATAAAGTAATATCAGGCGGTACCGATAACCATTTAATGCTGATTGACCTGCGTTCTAAAAACCTGACCGGCAAACTGGCAGAGGAATCGTTAATTAAAGCGGACATAACCATTAATAAAAATATGGTTCCGTTTGATACGCAATCTCCGTTTGTTACTTCCGGAATCCGGATTGGCTCACCGGCCATTACCACCCGCGGATTAAAAGAAAAGGACGCGGTGAAAGTAGTTGACCTGATCGATGAAGCACTTCAGGCACCGGAAGACGACAGTAATTTAAAAACAGTGAAGCGCAAGGTGCGCACACTGATGAAAAAATTTCCATTGTATTGATGTGGGATTAAGGGCGCGTTGCCTTTATCAAGGTTATCCCTATCTTTGAACCATGAAGCTCGATAAAATTTTAAACGAAATCAGTAAACTTTCTTATGAGGAAAGAAAGTTTCTGTTGCGTGAGCTCTCAGATTCTTTAGTTCATGAAAAGAGTGTCCAGGTGAGAAAAATTACCGAGCTGAAAGGACTTGGCAAGGAAATTTGGAAAGGGATTGATGTTGAAGAATACATAAAGAATGAGCGCAACTGGAATTAGTATTCCTGCTGGTGGAAGGATATTTTTTGATACATCTCCCTTCATTTATTATATAGAAGAAAATGTATCCTATTTGGAAACATTGACATCGTTGTTCAAAAGAAATGACGCAGGTGAGTTCCAAATAGTAACTTCTTCTCTGACCTTAACGGAAGTCTTAATCCTTCCACTCCGGCAACAAGCTAATTTTATTGTAAGCGAATACGAACAAATACTATTGCATTCTCCCTTTATCTTTGTTGCTCCGATTAATACCGCTATCGCAAAACGAGCTGCAGAAATTCGGGCATTATACAACTTCCGGACACCGGACGCGCTTCAATTAGCAACGGCTATTGAAACTTCGGCAGATGTTTTTCTGACCAATGATCACCAACTGTCCATCATAAAAGAAATAGAAGTCGTAATTCTGAAAGATATTCATGAGTGATGAAAAAGAAATGACATTCCTCGATCACCTTGAGGAGTTGCGCTGGCATGTAATTCGGGCATTATTGGCTGTGGTGATTTTCACCGTTGTGGCGTTTCTAAATATTGAGTGGATTTTCAGCAACATTGTGTTTGCCCCGGCTCAAATAAGTTTCCCCACCTTTGATTACATGTGCAAGATGGGACAGTTGGTTGGCATGAGTGACTCCCTTTGCATTACCGAGCTCCCGTTTATAGTTCAAAGCCGTAACATGACGGGCCAGTTTATGATGTCGATCACAGCCTCATTTGTGATCGGATTGATCGTAGCCTTTCCGTATGTGATTTGGGAATTATGGCGATTTATCAGACCAGGGCTGGAAACAAAAGAGAAAAAATTTTCAAGAGGAGCCGTATGGGCCGTTTCCTTTCTATTTCTGTTGGGAATCATGTTTGGATACTTCTTACTCTGCCCAATTACCATTTGGTTTTTGTCAACCTATTCGATCAGTCCCCTCATCCGAAATGAGTTTGATATTACTTCTTACGTTTCAACAACCTCCAGCTTAGTATTGGGTTGTGGAATATTATTTCAGTTCCCGGTTATCATTTATTTCCTTTCCAAAGTTGGCATTGTGACGCCTGAGCTGATGCGAAAATACCGTAGGCATTCAATTGTTGGAATTATTGTGTTAGGCGCTGTTATTACACCTTCGGCCGATCCGTTTAGTCTTACTGTGATTTCTTTACCGTTATATTTATTGTTTGAAATCGGTATCTTAACCTCGGCAATCGTGGTAAGGCGCAAGAGAAAAGAAGAAGCACTACACCCACCAGCCTGATGAAGCAGAAAATTGCAATAGGAGCAGACCACGCAGGGTTTGAATACAAGGAACTTCTGAAAAAGTGGTTAGAAAAGAACGGATATCCTGTAAAAGACTTTGGAACGTTTTCGCTTGATTCAGTCGACTACCCCGATTTTGCCCATCCGGTTGCATCGGGTGTCGAAAAGAAGGAATTTGATTTAGGTCTTTTGCTTTGCGGCAGCGCCAACGGTGTGGCTATCACCGCCAACAAACACCAGGGTGTGCGCGCAGCATTATGCTGGAACGAAGAGATAGCCGAACTGGCACGGCAGCATAACAATGCCAATGTGGTTTGTATTCCTGCACGATTTGTCAGCTATGAACAAGCGGAAAAAATTCTTGATCGTTTTATACGCACAAATTTTGAAGGAGGGCGCCACGAACGCAGAGTGGATAAAATCAGTTGTTAGTTTTCAACCGGTACCCTTCCGGTGATCGTTCATACCTGAACCTGAGCGAGGGCAACTTGCTGAAGAATTTTTCCATCAAATTTTGAGGATCTATAATTACTTCCGGTAAATCATGTTGCAAACCGCGACTGACCAATAACACATTTTCATAATAATCAGGCTGTTCAAAAATTGAACGGCAAACATCCCACTCGTAAAACGATCCTGCCAATTTATTGCCAACAAATAAATTAGGTTGGTGATCCAACACCAATATGCGTTTGTTTTTGATGGATAGCGCGGGCGCCTGAACGATCAGCTGTTGGTAGTGGATGTATGGAATTTTATTGTATCGCGCCAGGTAAGCAACGGCAACAATGCCAAGGAACAATACCCACAAATTCATTTCTGCAAACTTTCTCCTTCTGATCAGCAACAGGTAGTGGGTTAGAAAAAAACCAACAGGGGGAATTAACGGGATAAGACTTTGTGGCCTTCTGTCTTCCGCAAAGAATACCTGAACCAGGGCAACGATAAACCACAGAAACATGGCTTGAAAAATTTGAGACTGATATTTGGTTAACCGGGCATCGCGATTCAGGATAAACAGCGAAACAAACAGGTAAAGCAACGGAATGGAACAAAGCACCAGCAGACTTTTGGTGTCCATCAATGTAAGAGAAGAAAAATGAAGGTTGGGCAAGTAAAAGTAATTCCAGAGATCCCCTGCGGTACCCGCCAAAAAATGAATACACAGGAGGAATGCATGGGGCAATAAAAATCCGAAGACCATGAGCAGGTACTTGCGAATGGTATTCCGGGTGAAAATGGATAAGATGATGATGACACCCGGCAGGTACACCGTGTATGAAAAGCACAGAAGAGAAGCGAGACTGATGAAGATGCCCAGGTTAAAAATTGTTTCATCGCGCTGAATCCGGAATTCAATTTCCTTGAAAAGATTATTCAGTGCTAATAGAATAAATCCGAAGGCGAGTAAATCAGAAGTCAGGGCCAACGAGTCGAAAGAAATAAGCGTGAGCAAAGAAAAAATGAGCGAGGGGATATAGGTATTTTCTGCAAAAGCCTTTTTATCAATTAGTATAATTCCGAAAAAAAGACTCTGAGAAAACAAAATCATAAAAGCAAAGACATGGCGCCAGGTAAGCGATTGTCCAAACAAAAAATCAAACGCGCCATAAAGCCACGAGGCCAACGGTGGTGTACTGTCAATTAATTGAGAATACAACGCCCTACCCTCGCGCACCTTTTCACCAATGACAAAACTTTTTAACTCAGGATAGGTTAAGGGAGAGGTATGAATAAGCAACGGGAGCGAAATGCAAATCATGATCACCAGCAGCCCCAGCAATCGGTAAGGATCATTAATGCGGAAATAACCTAACAAGCGATGTATACTTTAAGGTTTACGATTTACGATTTATTCAGCGTTCTAAAAAGTTTTGCATGCTTGACAATCATCACGCATGCGTTTAAAGTCGTACATTTGATTCATGGCAGGTACCACACGTCAGTTAAAATTCGCAAGGCTGATACAAAAGGAAATCAGCGATATTTTTCAGCAGGATAAGCGCGGAATATTAAACCATGCGTTTATTACAGTGGCCGATGTAAAAGTGAGTCCCGATCTTGGCCTGGCAAAAATTTATGTCAGCATGATGTTGGCGAAAGATAAGCAGGCTACTCTGGAAAAGATAAAAACACATAAATCGGAAATCAGGAAAACCCTGGGAGACCGCATTCGTAAGCAGGTAAGAATTATACCGGAACTCGTCTTTTACCTGGATGAAGTGGAGGAAAATGCTCAGCGGATGGATGATATCATCAAGAACCTGAACATCCCGCCAGTACCGCCCGATGAAAAAGCCAAGTAGTTTTGAATCTTTCTTTTTTTATAGCAAGACGATATCTCTTTTCGAAACGAAAAAAGAATTTCATTCATATCATTTCGCTGCTCTCGTTAGTCGGGGTTGCCTTTAGTACAGCTGCACTCATTATTGTGTTGTCTGTCTTTAATGGGTTAGATGAACTGCTCCATTCCCTCAACAACTCCTTTGATCCCGAAATAAAAGTTGAAGCAGCAAAAGGAAAATCATTTGAGGCAACTCAAGAATTGCTGGAGAAAATCAGACAGACGGAAGGAGTTGACATTGTGACGGAAGTTATTGAAGACTATGCCTATGTTCGGTACCGCGATGCTAACCAGGTTGTAACCTTGAAAGGCGTAAGCGACAATTTTATCGATCAGCACAGGATGGACGAGAAAATTGTGGATGGGAAACTTCAGCTGACAAAAGGAGACATGCAATTTGCGATTGTTGGCAGAGGCGTTCAGTATGCGTTGTCGATTGCAGTCGGAAATCGTGATTACGCCCTTCAGGTTTATTATATCAATACAATTAAATCAGGAACGCTGGATCCCTCCAAACTGTATTCTCGAAAAAGCATTTTGCCGGGAGGAGCATTTTCGATTATTCAGGGGTTTGATGAAAACTATGTTATTGTTCCGCTTGCATTTGCTCAGGAGCTGATGAACTATGGCAATAAACGAACATCCTTAGAGATAAAAACAACGGCTGATGCGGATATATCCGCTGTTCAGGATCACCTGAAGCAACAATTGGGTGAACAGTTTGTAGTTTTAAATGGTGAGGAACAACATCGGGATCTTTACCGCCTGATGAAAGCCGAGAAACTTTTTTTCTTCCTTGCTTTTTCTGTTTTACTGGCCATCAGCGCGATCAATATTTTCTTTAGTTTGATGATGCTGGCGCTCGATAAGAAAAAAGATATTTCCGTTTTGGCTGCCATGGGAGCAAACAATACCCTCATCAAAAAAATATTCTTAACAGAAGGAGCCTTGATAGCCATTGGAGGAACCTTGCTTGGTTTAACCCTGGGCGGAATTTTCTGTTGGATTCAATTAAAGTTTGGCGTGATTTCGATGGGCATGGAAACCTCTGTCACGGAGGGATATCCCATCAAAGTCATCCCCACCGATTTTCTCTACACCATGTTGGTAGTGTCCTTCATTACGGTGGCCACTTCTTATCGTCCCGCGGTGCTGGCGGCACGTTCAGCGGCCGTAAAGAACTTGTAAGGATCGTGTATGAAATAGGCCGTTTTTGCCAATTTTTCTGCCTGAAAATCATTAGCTTAGAGGTTCCGTTTTCACGAAAGCAGAAAAAACGGACTAACCATGAAGGTTTCTGCATCACAGCCGTTCCAAATTATCTATTCGTTGTTCCAGCACGAGTACCTGGGATTGCTGTTTGAATCCTATATCGTGCATTTAGATGATAAAGGGAAGCTTACCTACCAGCACCAGAACATCTCTTCAAAAAATGCCCGCGAGTTTACTAAAGGTCTGGACGACCGCGATTTTGAGCTGATCAAAATTACCGATGCTATGCAGCAGGAATCGGTTATCCGGAAGTTTGCCGGTAAACCCATGAAATCAGAAGAATTCTTCCCAAAAATTTACGATAAGAATAAAGGCAACGAGGCCCTTCAGGAACAAATTGAAATTCATATTGAAATCAAGCGGGCAGAATTTCTCGAACTCATGCGCGGGAAACTTTTCTTCGAAATGGGCAGCGATGGAGAACCCACCTGGAGAAAGATAGAAGTGATGGATAAGCGCGCATCCATTCAGTTCCATTTTATGCGCAGCCAGGAGAACACCAATTATTATCCCACCATTAAGTATGACGGTAAAAAGCTGGACCTGCCAAATGCAACCGCCTACCTGATTTGCAAAAGTCCCGCCTGGATGGTGCTCAACGGCAAGCTATATGGATTTGAAAAATTTGTGGATGGCAAAAAACTATTGCCCTTCCTCAGTAAAAAGTTTGTGGTGATCCCGAAAAATCTTGAAGAGACCTACTATAATCGTTTCATTGCTCCACTCATCGCCTCGTTTGACGATGTAGAGGCAAATGGTTTTGAGATCAATAAAAATGAGTATGATCCCAAGCCCATCTTAACGCTTTCTGAACTGGTATCGGTACAATCATCAACACCGGTAAGTTTATTTGACCATGCACCTGTGGAAGACAAGAGTGATGAGTCGGGAAAAATTGTGTTTGATTTATCGTTTAAATACGGCAAGCACCGCTTCCAGGGACGCAACCGCGTACCGGTGAGCGTAACGGTGGAAAAGCATGAAAATGATTATGTGTTTCACCGCGTAACCCGAAAAACGGAGACAGAAAAAAACTTTCTTCACACATTGCAAAAGCTTGGCCTGCCCATGAAGGATTTCAATGTGGCTATTCCTAAGTCAGAGGCGTTTTCGTGGTTAAATGAAAACCGGGTGAACTTGCTCAACCTTGGATTTGAAGTCAGCCAGCCTCAAAGCAACGATAAAAAATATTTTGTTGGGAAGGCAGTTATTGAAGTTGAGGTAAAAGAAAATATCGACTGGTTTGATATTCACGCGAAGATCAGGTTTGGTGAGTTTGAAATTCCGTTTAAGGAGTTGCGAAAACTCATCTTAAAGAAGAAGGTTGAATTTAAACTACCCAACGGAGAGATCGCCATCATTCCGGAAGCATGGCTGACCAAGTATGCGGATTTGTTTGCATTGAGTGAAACCCATGGCGACAAAGAGAAGCCGGTGTTGAAAAAACACCACATCAACCTGGTGAAAGAACTGGAAGAAGGGAACCTGGCAAGGGTACACGTGAGCGAAAAGTTGCGTTCGTTGAGTTCATTCAGTGGCATAAAAAATTATCCTTTGCCAGAGGGATTCAACGGTGAACTTAGGCCGTACCAAAAAGCAGGCTACAACTGGCTCCGCTTTTTAAATGAATATAAACTGGGTGGTTGCCTGGCCGATGACATGGGACTGGGAAAAACCGTTCAAACACTTGCCCTGCTGTTGGCCGAGAGGGAAGCTGGTGCCGGAACTTCGCTGCTTATTATGCCCACGTCTCTTATTTATAATTGGGAAATGGAGGCCGGCAAATTTGCCCCTCAACTGAAGGTGCTGAATTATACCGGCACACTGCGCAATAAAGACATCAAGCGCTTTGAGCGGTATGATGTTGTACTTACCTCCTACGGTATTACCCGCCTGGATGTAGAATTGCTCCAGCACTTCTATTTTAATTACGTCATCCTGGACGAGTCGCAAGTGATAAAAAATCCTTCATCCAATATTGCCAAAGCTGTTCGAGAGCTGAAATCGCGACACAAACTTGTGTTAACCGGTACACCGCTTGAAAATACCACCATGGATTTGTGGTCGCAGATGAGTTTTATCAATCCGGGCATTTTAGGAACGCAATCGTACTTCCGGCAGGAGTTCCAGGTGCCTATCGAGAAAAAAGGTGATGATGTAAAATCAAAAAAACTCAATGCCATCATTAAGCCATTCGTGTTACGTAGGCATAAGTCGCAGGTAGCAACCGAGCTTCCTGAAAAAGTTGAGCATGTTCAGTATTCGGTTATGACTTCCGAGCAGGAGAAACGTTACGATGAGGTGAAATCCTACTACCGTGGTAAAATTCTTGACCTGATTGACAAGGAGGGGTTGGGCAATAGCCGCTTTATGATTTTGGAGGGCTTGACTAAGCTGCGCCAACTGGCGAATCACCCGCGAATGATTGAGCCGTCATACAAAGGCGATTCAGGTAAGCAGGAAGACATCACCCACATGTTGGAAAACGCAATGGCAGAAGGCCATAAAGTATTAGTGTTTAGTCAATTTGTGAAACACCTGGATATTGTAAGGCAATATCTAAAAACGAATAAAATCGATTATACTTATCTCGATGGTGGCAGCACCGACCGCAAGGAACAGGTTGAGCGGTTTAACAGAGACCCGAACGTGAAAGCATTTTTGATTTCTATAAAAGCGGGCGGGTTGGGTCTTAACCTGACAGAGGCCGACTATGTTTTTATTCTTGACCCCTGGTGGAACCCCGCAGTGGAAGCACAAGCCATTGACCGGGCGCACCGCATCGGGCAGAAGAAAAAGGTGTTCACCTACAAATTCATCACACGCAATTCAGTGGAAGAGAAAATTTTGTTGCTGCAACAAAAGAAACTGAAATTATCGAACGAATTGATTGTTACCGAGGAGAGTATTATGAAGCAGTTGACGCGTGAGGATATTGCGCAGATGCTTGCCTAAGGTGTTTTTTCTTCCAACGGTTGTGCGACCATAACCAGCCGGCCGGGTATTCCCGAATGAGTTTTTCAGCGGCCTTTACATACTGTTCAATAATATCATTCGAATCCCTGGCATGGGGTGGCTGCGCCAGTTCAACCCAGGTAACTTCATAATAGCCGCGTTCTTTCTTTCGTATTTCGGCATACAACACAGGATATTGGGTGAGCGCTGCCAGCTGGTTCGTGCCATAGAAAAAGGCTGTTTCCTGATGAAGAAATGTGGTTAGGTATTTTTTATCATGCTTCTTTCCGGGATACTGATCGGCCACAATGGCCACACCGCGCACGTGATTTTTCCGCCTCACGATTTCACGCGCCAACTCATTTCGTTTTATGGCATGCGCACCAAAGCGCGTGCGGCAGGCGATAAGAAAACGATCTATTTTCGAATTGTTTACCGGCTGATAAACAAAGTCAATCGGCATGGGAAGATTTAAATTTCCAGAGGCCAGCAACCATTCCCAATTAAACTGGTGTGAAGCCAGCAACAAGATCGATTGATTTTTTTCTTTGTATTTGCCCAGGATATCAGCATTAACAAAAACAACGCGTTTCGATAAATCGGATTGATCGATTGAAAGAAGTTTTAGTGTTTCTACTGCGTAATCGCAAAGGTTCCTGTAAAACTCGCGTTCAATAGAAGTGATTTCCTCTTTCGTTTTTTCCGGGAAGGAAAGCGAAAGGTTTTTCCGTACCAGCTTTCTTCTGTACCGCACCACGCGGTAGCTAAGGAAGTAAAGTATGCCCGACAAACGATAAAGGAGAGTCAGGGGAATCCTACCAAGAAGTCTCAAGAAAAACATGAACCCGTATTCAAATGCAAGTTAAACAAGTATTGTTATTTTTATTGACTGAAAATAATGGATATGCTTTTTCTCAGGAAGATTGGACTTGTTTTGATGTGCCTGGGCATGGTGGTAGAAATCTTTTCGCAAAATGTATCGGACCTTCCGGCCAACAGTTTTCCGTTCAATTTTACGGGTCAAACGGTAATGGCATTTGATAATCGATACGAAGGAGTGAAAGGAACGTACCTTTTTTTTGAAACGTTTAGCCCGGGATCGATTGAACTGAAGGGCAGGAAATATGAAAATGTTTTAATCAACTATGACGCGTATCATGACCATGTACTGGCAAAAAGTGAGAAAGTGGAGGGATGGGTTCAGTTGCGAAAAGATATGATTGGAGGGTTTACATTAAAGAACGAAACAGGTGAAGAATTTCAGTTTGAAAAGAAAAAATTGAAAGGAAGCATTGTTTTTATGTTACGGATCGTGCGCGATTCTATTTCCTGGTATTGTAAAGTGAGCAAAACCATTAAGAAAGCGGATGTAGGTGGGGCGTACAATATCGCTGAAAACAGATTCGATCAATTTGTGACGATTAATACATACTATGTCGACAAAGGAGACAATCAATTGATGCCTGTTCCAGGCAATAAAAAAGGTATTCTGAGGGTTTTTCCGGAATACGAAAAGCAACTAACAGAATACCTCAGGCACAACAAAGTCGATTTTGATGACTATGATCAAATACGATCGTTGTCGGGGTACATCAACAGCCTGAACGAGTAACTTAGGTTTTATTGAGGAATACCAACTTTACATTGTCGGCCTTTGTTACCGCTTTAAAGAAATCAATCAACTCCTGGTACGATTCAGCCGGATACCGACCTTTGTGCATGACCATTTTTCGTGTGTACAAGACCAAACCCTGATCGACTGAACAGGAGGATTCATATTCGCCAAAACGCGATTTAATTTTTACCGGTTCTGGTAAAAATTCTGGATAAATTTCTTGTGGGATTTGATAACGGATTGAGTCAAGGTCGGTGTAGCCCATACTTCGTACAATTTCGGTTTTTCGATTCTCAACTTTCTCCGGGACAAAAGAATTCTTGTTCATGAGGTTGGGAGTGATCATTAATCTTTTTCCGCTTACCGTTGCAAATCTTCGGAGCGTTAAATCCAGCGTTACTGTAGCCGTTGGAATTCGCTCCTTCTTATTTTCAAATCTGAACGAATTGATTTCAAAGCTTGGAATTTCCGTATTCGCTTCAACCCATTTCTTTTGGTCATCAAATTGGTTTTCAAGGATGGAGTGGAGCCCATCATTTTCATACTGCAGCCCAGAATAATGTGTTTTAACGGTTGCTTTTGCATTTCCATCTGATCCCACCGTAACAGTGGCTGTGCGGTTTTGAATATTATCCTGTTCTTTATAAACGGGTGTGTTTACAATTTCAGCACCATTTTCAGTAATGGCAAGGGCCTTGCGATCTCCGGTGAATGTGCCCATATATCCGAAAGGATTTGTCTGGCTCGTACATTCCAGCCAAATAGTGTCTTGTTTTGTAGGAACAAAAACCACCGCATGATTAAACTGAGACCCCGGGAAATCAACCTGCATGGGAGCTTCACCTTTTCCTGCCCCGATAAGGGTGTAGTTTGCTTTGATCCCAATGGCGCTTAGCAAAGAAACCATGTAGTTTGACAAGGCTTTGCAATCTCCGTATCCGGTGTTATCAACCACCGAGGCTTCAAAGGGCTGAAATCCTCCAATACCTAATTGCACACTTACGTATCGTGTTCTGTTTTGCATGTGCTCATAAACAGCCTTAATTTTTTCTTCCGTTGTGTTAAGATTTGCCGTCAGTTCTTTTATTTTTTTGATGGTTTCTTCCGGTAGCTGAGTCCTTCCTTTGTTCAGCGAAATAATCCATTTGCCGAAATCATTCCAGGTTTCTGTTGAACCGGCATACCCATCAAATTCGAAACGAACAGGGGCTGCATAAATTTGCGGAATAACCTCCTGAGCAGGGGGCCCCATCGGCTCGGTTTTAATTGGTTTCAGGTTTTGAAATTTCCATTGTAAGGTTTTACGACCATCTTTTACTTCTCCGGCTTCAGGCGTGGCGTCATAATTCGTTACCTTATACTTAGGAGCAAGTGCCTCAGGAAAAATTAATTGATAGGAAGAATTTTGTACGGATGTTTTTCCTCCGGGAATAATAACAAACCCCGGAATCATGAATAGGTATTTGTATTCAACTTCGTATTCATATTCAACAGTGTAGGGATAGGATCCATGTGAGAGTTGAGCTGCTTTTATTCTATCGTCACTAAAAAGGCTATACCCATCAAACGCACTTTGATCATAAATTTCACTGGCTTTCAATTTTTTGATGATGGCACCTGCTGCGTCATAAGATGTTCCCTTGAAGGAAGTTACTTTGCTTAACTTATCATACCCAATAACTTCAGAAGCATAATGTTTTCCGTTTTCATTCAAAATGGTAATTACCTCGTGCACATATAAAGTGGCACGATCTTGTGCATGGATGGTGTACACCATATGATTTTCGCGAAGCACCACATTAACATTTTCTATCAGCGCTGGCGGAATATCGCTTACCGGATATTTTGGATCACTCCAACCAAAAACATGGAGTGAACCAAAAAGAAAGTAAAAGAGCTGAATTTTTCTCATGCGTGATCAATCATTATTTTTTCTTCAATACAATTTGTTCAGCTTGTTTTGCTACCACCTGGTTGTAAAACTCGCGTAAGTTGGGGTAATCAGTTTGAATGAAAATATTCCGATTAATTTGAAAATTACTCAGGATGCTGATCTTGTTACCAACCTGAGTTACACTATAGGTGTATTTGGCAGCACCGCCAGGCAGAGAAATTACCTTGTTTGGAGGCATTTCATCAATAACATACCCTTCCGGAATGGCGATTTTACACATGTAGATTCTTTCTTTCAGGCTACCATAATCAACAGGATACATTCTCTCACTTAAAGTAAAAGGATTTTGTTTGATCTGGTTAGTGACAAATGGATTGATGTAAAATACACCGCCTGCTTCAACAATGTGGTCACTAATCGATAGTTCATGAAACTCTTTAACCGGCTTATCAATTTCCTTCAGGTTTTCAAATGATGTCTTGCTGACTTGCCATGACGAATTATCGCCAACAGAACTTTTGATGTATTCAGCTTCCCCCTTGGTCTGGTACTCTTTACGCATTTGAATAGCGTCATAACCATCCCGTGAAAAACTAATTTTGCCCTGAAACTCACCCGCATCGTTTAGCGCAAAATCAGCATCGGTAACGGTACGCGCTTTTGCTTTGGTTTCCAAATTGATCCATCCATGAAAGTTTTTGGAGATGATAAGACCTTGCCCGTTCAAACAACGTTCAGGCAGTATTCCAACAGGTAAATACTTTTCAGTAGCGTCTAGAAAAACAGGCTTACCATTAATACGTACGGCACAAACCACATAATTAAATTGCCGTTCCATCGGATATTGCGGCCTCACAAATCCATGATCTCTCGTACTAACCAAAACCATATCAACCATGAAACCGGCTTTCTCAAGCATGGAGGCGAGCGCAAGGTTAATATCACCAGAAGTCCCTTTCTTCCGATCAAAAACTTCCTTTAGCTTATCGGCTGTATAGTCTTCATGACCATCCCATTCCAATGCATCTTTTACATACGTAAAGATTTTCTCAACCTTTTTCATTGGATCACTTTCCCCGACAACCAGTGCATCCGCTTGCTTTTGAAGAAAATTAGAACCCGTGATAATCTTACCAAAAGCCTCACTTTCTAATAGGCGGTCATTCAGTTTTTGCCAGCTTCCCATGATTTCCTGCGTAGGCTGACCTCGGAAATTGATATAAGCCAGTGCGAAGTTCACTTTTGACACGTAATCATTTTCACTGGTCATGTGAGGTTCTTCTTTAAAGGCGGGAACATTTTTAATAATCCAATGGTGGGCCTTGTCAGTATAATCAGATTTGCTTTGATCTTTTATTTCAAAAGTGGTGGGGCGTATATACCCCTGGGTGTATTTCTCCATGATAAAAAAATCAGGAATGATTGCCCAGTATTCGGTGTGAACAGTTGGGATTGTATACTGGAATTGCCAGTTTGGAAAGTTGGCTAGAAAATCGGAGTAAATCTTATAGGAATATTCGATGACTGATCCTTCCCGCACATTAGGGAAAGTAAATTTATGGAGGTTATAATTTCGATTGAGTTTTTCTTTGAATACTCCGTTTTTATCCATTTTCGTTTCAACAATCTTGCCTCCTTCAAGATTGTAGGTAACTGCTTTAAGGTTTGAAACCTGTTCCTCCGTAGTTCCGGAATAGTAAAGTGGGATTGCCACATCGGCCCACTTAAGACCTTCTTTTTTTAGAATTTTAATCCGAACATGGCGCTCAAAAACCAAAGACGCATTAAAATTAGTTATGCTTACGTAAGCCTCACCATAGTCTGTAAGGATAACTGCCGATGCAGCGGAATCATGGGCATAGGTTTGCATCTGCATATCACCCATTGGTATTTCTCCAAATTTTATGGGCGACTTTTGTGAGTGAGAGTGAAAAGAAATGGCTGTTAAGAGAATGACAGTTAACAATTTTTTCATAAAGAATAGGTGCAGGTTGTAGGTTATAAACGGAAGCAAAAATGCTAATTAATGTAATCTTTGCAAGCGGATGTAACTTTCTCCTTACTTTTAACAGAACGAATTAGCAATTGGCCAAGACCAAATCATCCTTCTTCTGTCAGCAATGTGGACACGAGTCTGCCAAATGGCTGGGCAAGTGCCCCTCGTGTGGCACCTGGAATTCTTTTGTGGAAGAGGTGGTGCAAAAACAGGAAGCCGGTAACAAAAATGAGTGGCGCCAGGAGTCTGGAAGACAACGACAACCCAAACCAATCCGGTTACAGGAAGTCGATGCCCATCCTGAAATCAGAATCACCACCAACGATTCAGAATTAAATCGTGTATTGGGTGGAGGAATCGTACCCGGGTCCCTTGTTCTGATTGGGGGAGAACCCGGCATTGGAAAGTCAACTCTTATGTTGCAGGTTGGCTTATCATTAAAAAAAATGAAGGTGCTGTATGTTTCGGGTGAAGAAAGTGAGCAACAAATTAAAATGCGTGCCAATCGACTAACTCCCCCCTTAAGGGGGGAGTTAGGGGGGTGTTATGTGTTAACCGAAACCAATACAAAAAACATTTTTGCCGGTATTGAAGAACTGCAGCCCGAGTTGGTTATCATTGATTCAATCCAAACACTTTACTCGAATTTACTCGACTCAACAGCCGGAAGCATTGCACAGGTACGCCAGTGTGCGGGTGAGTTGATGAAGTTTGCGAAAGAAACCAACACACCTGTATTTTTGGTAGGCCACATTACAAAAGATGGCATGCTGGCCGGCCCGAAAGTGTTGGAGCACATGGTGGACACCGTGCTACAATTTGAAGGCGATCGTCATTTGGCTTACCGGATATTACGAACCACTAAAAATCGTTTTGGCTCAACCTCGGAAATTGGCATTTATGAAATGCTGGGATCGGGCCTGCGCGAAGTCTCTAACCCATCAGAAATACTGATCTCACAAAAAGATGGGCAACTTAGTGGCGCTACTATTGGTGCTACCATTGAAGGAAACAGACCGTTGCTGATCGAAATTCAATCGCTGGTCAGTCCTGCTTCGTACGGAACGCCCCAGCGCACACCAACTGGTTTTGATCCCAAGCGGTTAAACATGTTGTTAGCTGTGTTGGAAAAGCGCTGTGGTTTTAGAATGGGCGTGCAGGATGTTTTTGTGAACATGGCAGGAGGAATAAAAGTGGAAGACCCGGCTATTGACCTGGCGGTATGTGTTTCTATTGTTTCATCGTATGAAGAGCTTCCAGTTTCGGATAAAATTTGTTTTGCTGCAGAGATTGGATTGGGTGGTGAACTTCGCGCGGTCAACCGCATCGATCAGCGAATTTCAGAAGCAGAGAAACTCGGGTTTACCGAAATCTATATTTCGAGGTACAGTCAAAAATCACTTGATAACAAAAAGATAAAAATCACCGTAAAATCGTTAGGAAAATTAACAGAGGTTTTTCAGGATTTATTTGGGTGATGAAAGTAACACCCTTCTTTGAACTTAAGTTGACGCTATGGAAAGTTTTTTTACAGATACGCTCGGTATTTCTGAAAGCATGTTCAGTTATGTGTTGTTGCCGTTGCTGATTTTTTTCGCGCGCATTACTGATGTATCCATTAATACCATCCGCATTATTTATGTATTAGGTGGGCGAAGAGTTACAGCAACCTTGCTTGGTTTTTTTGAATCGTTTATCTGGCTGATGGCCATCCGCCAGATTTTTGATAACCTCGATAATTGGATTTGTTATGTAGCCTATCCGGGGGGTTTTGCCATGGGCATTTTGGTGGGGATGATGATTGAAGAAAGAATTGCCTATGGAAAAGTGATTGTGCGAATTATTACCCGTAAAGATGTAGTTGACTTAATTGCCTACTTGAATAAAAATCATTTCCGTTTTACTAAAGTCGATGCTGACGGCCCCGATGGTCACGAAAACCTGGTGTTTACGGTATTACAACGCGAACGACTGGAAGACCTGTTAATAGAAATGAAACAAATTTTACCTACGGCATTCTACACCGTTGAAAAAGTGAACAGGGCAGGTGAAAGCGGTACCGTTGTACAGGAGAGTACGCGCTGGAGTATTGGTGGATGGTTGAGAGGTGTTAGAAAAGATTAGTCTTTAATAAACTTTGCCCGCTTTATTTTTGATCCATACCGAACGGTACAAAAGTAGAGACCTCGTTTTAAGTGATGAATATCAATAACATTTCCTGTTTGACTATGGATAAGGTTCCCGGTTGCATCATATACCATGACGGTACCAACCTGATTCCCCGGTACTAAAATTTTAACGAAATCCTTCGAAGGGTTGGGAAATAGTTGAATAAGTGCTTCTTCCTTGTAAACAGCCAGCACAATTTCTTCTGGATGCAAATCCTGTGTATAAAAGAGGTACAATAAGTCAGAAGAGTACTGGCCACTATGCTTTCCACGAACCGTTATCAGGTAAGGATTCACGCGGTTAATGGAATGAATTGAATGAAGCGTTAAAACACCAACGTGAATGTGGGGAGCCGTGGATGAATCGTAGGTCGTAAATGAGAACGCATCACCATTGTCTGATATTTCTGAGTAGGCGATAACTTCCGGGTCCGGTGCAGCTGTTGGGACTTCAAAGAATATCTTTACTGTACGTGAATTGTTATTGGGAATAAACAATCTTCCATTTTCATCAGTATCAGTCGTATCATATACAATTCCCATGAAAGGGAAATCTTCAACAATGATTTGAAAATCTGCAGATACAGTACAAACACGGTATGTGATGTCACCCTCTTTTTTATAAAGATGTACTTTAACAGTATAGATGAACTCGCCCAGACAAAACATTCCATTAAACTTGGTGTCCCAGGTCACCAGTCCATTATGAGGGTTAATCTGAAAATTTTCAGGAAGTTGATATCCAGAAACAGGTGTGCCTCGATCTCGGTATGGAGTTCCCAACTCATACGAAACAATGTAGTCATCCTTACTAACGGCTCCCAGCGAAAGTGAAACATCCGATTGTGTTACGACATGAAAAATTGGTGGCGTTAAAAATTCAGGGGTTGATGAAAACCAGTCATGGGAATCCAAATTAATGTTGGTTTCAATATAGAAAGTCGTGAGAACAGAATTTTCCATATTCATAACACCTTCGTTTCGGTTTGGTTCTATATAGGATATAAGGAAACTTCCGCCTGCCGGGAAAGTATGTGTAACGGTGTAGGAGGCAACCCCCACATTTGCTGAGCCTGTTAGAGGGATACTTGGAGTTTCTGGTATCAGCATGGTTGTTCCATCACCAAAATCCAGCACGTCCTGTTCTCCGCCAAATAGAACAGGAGACCTTGTATCGGTATAAACAGTAATGGTAATTTTACACGTTCGCGCTGTGGCAGAAGTTCGTTCAACAGTAATATAGCCAGCCTTTAAATGAGTTGCTTCTGTAACCAGCGTGCAAAAGACAAGAACAAGCGTAACTAATTTTTTCATCGTAACCCTCCTGAGTGAAGCGCGAAAATACAGGTTCCGTTAGAAAAATAACGCTGGTTAATTAAATCTAGTATACCAAAGACCATTTTTCCTGTATAAACAGGATCGAGTTTAATACCGTGTTTCAATTCAAAATTCATTATAAACGAAGTAAGCTCCGGTGACATTTTACCATATCCGCCAAAATGATAATCAGTCATCAAGGTCCACTGACTGGTATTTTTTCCAGCCAACTGTTCGATTTCTCCTTTTAGAAATCCCCCGCCCTTCAAAACGGGAATTCCCAACACTTTCTTTGCAGAAGGAATTCCATTAATCAGGCCGGCCAGTGTTCCACCCGTACCTACTGCACAACACAGGTAATCAAAATCATTTTTAAGTGATTGTCCGAATTCCGTAACACCTTTTACGGCAAGGGCATTCGTTCCCCCTTCCGGAATCAAGTAAAAATTTCCAAACTGAGTATGTAAATTATCAATGAAAGTTTGCGCTGTTTTGGTTCGATATGACTCTCGTGACACATAATGCAATTTCATTCCGCTGGCTGTTGCAAAAGCCAGGGTTGTGTTTAACGGCAGTGTTTCCTCACCCCTGATGATACCAATTGATTTCAATCCAAGTTCATGCGCAGCGGCTGCTGTCGCATAAATGTGATTTGAGTAAGCACCCCCAAAGGTGAGCAAGGTGTCATGTCCTTGTGCAATGGCTTCTTCCAGGTTATACTTCAGCTTCCACCACTTGTTGCCCGATACCCGCGGGTGATTCAAATCTTCACGTTTGATGAAGAGCCGAACACCGGCCTGATCCAGCACGGAATCATGAATTTCCTGAACGGGCGTTTCTGTGTAACTCAACATATCCTGACAGCTTCTGTCGCGTAACCCAAAAGTAGTTTTTTGCTGCAACAAACTCGTTTACATTCGGCACATGGATCAGGATGAGGAAAGGCGAGATGATTATTTCAAAGGAAGAGGCGCCCAGATTAAAACCGCCAACAAATTTCTGAAAGCATCCTATGTAACTGAGCATATTGAAGGCCTCGATGAACCATTGCTTGAATCGCCACACACGCAGGTGTTTTTTGAAACGCCTAAAAAGATCGTTAACAAAATTGACAGCCCCGATTTGCATGGAATGTATTCAATGAATCCTTACCAGGGATGCGAGCATGGGTGTATTTATTGTTATGCCCGAAACACACACGAGTATTACGGCTTTAGTGCAGGGTTGGATTTTGAAAGCAAGATCATCGTAAAAAAGAATGCGCCTGAACTGCTCGAGAAACATATTCTTCACCCGAAGTGGCATCCGGTTCCCATCATGCTTAGCGGTAACACCGACTGCTATCAGCCTCAGGAAAGAAAGTTTGGAATTACAAGAAAGATATTACAAGTCATGGCGAAGTACCGCCACCCCATTGGGATCATTTCAAAAAATTGTTTGATCACCCGCGATTTAGATATTTTGCAAGACCTGGCGAAAGATAACCTTGTTCATGTGATGATATCGATCACCACACTGAATGAAGAGTTGCGAAGAATAATGGAGCCGCGTACAGCCAGCGCATTAAAGCGACTAAGAGTCGTAGAGGAATTATCAAAGGCCAACATCCCAGTTGGCATTATGAATGCTCCGATTATTCCCGGACTTAACCATCATGAAATTCCGCAAATAATAAAGGCTGCGGCTGATCACGGAGCCCGTACCGCAGGAATGACCGTAGTTCGGTTAAATGGCTCTATCGGAAAAATTTTTGAGGATTGGTTGCGAAAAAATTTTCCTGACCGCTTCGATAAAGTTTGGAACCAGATCTGTTCATTGCACGATGGTCAGGTGAGTGATTCCAAATTTGGAAGACGCATGCGGGGAGCTGGAACTTTTGCCGAGGTCATTCACCAGCTTTTCTCCGCATCAAAGAAAAAATATTTTGCGGGTCGTTCCATGCCCGAATATGATTTAACCAAATTCAGACATGGTGGAAGTTTGAGTTTGTTTTAAAGGTCAACCTGATTTTTCAACAAGTCGTCAAACGATTCTTTTTTTCGGATGAGTTTTGCCTCGCCATTCGTGACCAATATTTCAGCAGGCCGCAGGCGCGAATTATAATTGGAGGCCATGGTAAACCCATAAGCGCCTGCATTCTTAATGGCCAGAATATCTCCTTCTCTAACTTCGTTAAGAAGTCGATCAGCACCCAGGGTGTCGGTCTCGCAGATGTAGCCAACTACGGTGTATTTTTTTTGAGATCCTTGCGGGTTGGAAACATTGACGATTTCATGATGGGCGTCATACATCATCGGTCGCAGTAAATGATTGAGCCCGCTGTTAACGTGCACGAAGGTTAGCGTAGGAGTTTCCTTCACCAGGTTGGTTTTTACCAAAAGGGTTCCGGCTTCACTCACTAAAAATTTACCCGGTTCAATCCAAAGCTCAAGCGATTGGCCATATTCCCGGCAAAATTGATTGAATGCCTTTCCAAGCTTTGCTCCAAGGGCTTCAATATCGGTAACGGAATCGCCCGGTTTATAGGCAACCTTAAATCCTCCGCCAAAATCAAGAAATTTCAGTGACGGAAAATTTCGTGCGGCTGAAAACAAAACATCAGCAACCTTAAAAAATACCTCCAGGTCCCCAATCTCAGAACCTGTGTGAACATGAAGTCCGCTAACCTGAATATCGTGCTTTTTTACACAGTCTAAAATTTGTGGAAGATGTTGAATAGAAATACCAAACTTCGATTGTACATGACCGGTTGAAATCTTGTAGTTTCCTCCCGCCATGATTCCAGGATTAATTCTTAAAGAGCAGGTTTTTTTATTTCCAAAGCGGTCGCCAAATTTTTGCAGCGTAGGAAGGTTATCTATGTTAATGGCAACACCCAGGTCTATCGCCTCGATGATTTCATCAAACACCACACCGTTGGGGGTAAAACTAATTTCTTCTGGTGTGTACCCCGCATGAATAGCAAGCCTGGCCTCCTCAATGGAAACAACATCAACACCTACGCCCTGTTTTTTCATCAGCCGTAAAATACTCACGTTCGTGAGCGCCTTCGCAGCATATTTAATGCGGAGATTAACGCTGGAAAATCCTTTTCGGAGTGATTCAATCTGTCTGACAATTACAGCCTCATCGTACACATACACGGGAGTGCCACAATTCTGAACGATGTTGTTGACTGCCAGAGATTGTATTAAATATTGACCTTTCGTTAGCTCCATATTATTGAGATCAAGAATCAAATATATCTTGTCAGCATTGAATTCTTATTTTTACTCTATGAAATTATTCTATCGCGAATTAGGGAATGGTCAACCGATGATTATCCTGCATGGACTGATGGGTTCATCCGATAACTGGCTTACGCAGGCGAAACTGTTGGCCGATCGATACCACGTGTTTCTGGTGGACCAACGAAACCATGGGCAATCACCACACAGCCCCGAGTTCGACTATCAGGTATTGGCAATCGATTTACGAGACTTTATCACCGAACATAAACTGGACAAACCCATTGTGCTGGGTCACTCCATGGGAGGCAAAACAGCGATGAATTTTGCCATCGCCAACCCAACCATGTTGGACAAACTTATTGTGGTTGACATAGCCCCCAAAGCATATCCTGTTCATCACGATAGCATTGTGGAGGGGCTGAAGGCCATTCCGATAGATGCGCTTCAAACCAGAAATCAGGCGGATGAAATTTTATCGAACTATGTGCCAGAGGCTGATGTTCGCCAGTTTTTGTTGAAGAACCTTTCGCGTAAACCCGAAGGTGGATTTGCATGGAAAATTAACCTGAACGTAATTGACAGCAACCTGGAGCAAATCAGTGCCGACATTCACTATCCGGGAACGTATTCAGGACAAACATTATTTGTGCGGGGGGCGCATTCGCGTTATGTGAAAGATGAGGACCGAACGCGAATAAAAAATCTTTTCCCCAACTCCACGCTGATCACCATGGATACGGGCCATTGGGTACAAGCCGAAAAACCAAAAGAGTTTGTAGAAGTTGTTACTAATTTTCTTGAGTCACCGCGAAGCAATGAGTGAGAGAATCCTGATATACCTGATGTTGCTTCCGCAAATCATTTTTGCTCAAAACAATGAAGTTTGGGCCGACCTGAATGTGTACAAGAGCATCAGCGATAAGGTTACTGTCTTTGGTGATGCAGGCTCCCGTGCGAAAGTAGATGGCCAAGCTGCCGCTTCATTTTATATCAGGCCATCCGCGTCCTACCAGTTATCAAAAAACATTATGATAAGTGGCGGTGCCGCCTGGTTTTATGCACACCCCAAAGAAGAAGGCTCTGCAAATGAAGCACGCGGATGGCAGGGGATCAGGGTTGAGCAGCGCGTATTAAATCGTGTTATGCTCAATAACTTTACACGCTTGGAGGAGCGGAATTTTTTTAAAGAAGGAGCGACTGAATTTTTGCTTCGTTTTCGCACATTGTTTGGTGCCTCCGTGCTGATCAATCAGTCAACTCTTCAGGAAGGAACCTGGTATATTCCATTGGCATTCGAAATATTTGAAGATATTAATGATCATCAAAAGATGTTTTTTAATAGGCGCAGATTTTACTCAGGCGTAGGCTATGCCATCAATTCCCAAACCCGGGCAGAATTATTTTATATTGCTAATGAGTCAAGACCGGACCAGGAAGTTGATTTTGAAACCGTAAATGTTATCCGTCTGCGTATTCATGTTACGTTTCCTGAACGTGCAGCGTTAACCAACTAATATGGCTGGAAATCTTTATCTGATCCCAACACCAATAGCCGAAAGTTCGCTTGAAAATTCTGTTACCCCGGGCGTGAGAGCTGCGCTTAAAACGATTCAATTTTTTTTGGCTGAAGATATCCGTACGGCAAGAAGATTCTTGAGTAGTTTGAAATTTTATGAGTCAATCGAAGCTCTTGATTTTAAAGTGCTGAATAAAGATACTTCTGAAAAAGATTTGAACGAGTTGTTTTCTCCGCTGATGAGAGGAAAAAATCTGGGCATCCTTTCCGAAGCAGGGTGTCCCGGGGTGGCCGATCCAGGATCATTGGCGGTCCGGTACGCCCACCAAAATGGAATAAAAGTAATTCCGTTGGTAGGGCCATCGTCAATTTTGCTTGCGTTGATGGCGTCCGGTTTAAACGGTCAGCATTTTGCTTTTCACGGCTACCTGCCCATCGATGGGGCAGAGGTGATCCAGGCCATTAAAACGTTGGAGAAAGAGTCCAGGTCAAAGAACCAAACCCAAATCTTCATTGAAACACCATACCGCAATAATCAGATGATGAATCATCTACTGAAAACGTTGAACCCAGAAACCCAGCTTTGTATTGCGGTGGATATTACCGGTGCAGGTGAATCAATCGTATCCAAACAGGTTAAATTTTGGAAGGATCAAAAACCTGAATTTCCTAAGCTCCCTGCTGTTTTTCTTTTCCTGGCATGAGGGATTTCTGAATTAGATTCAATCCCCTAACTTTGCCGCCTTAAATCGAAATTCCACCCAATTAAAATCTAAAATAAAATGCCCTATTTATTCACATCTGAATCGGTTTCAGAAGGACATCCCGACAAAGTGGCTGACCAGGTATCCGATGCCCTTATCGATTATTTTCTTGCGTATGATCCCGAGTCAAAAGTGGCCTGCGAAACACTGGTAACCACCGGCCAGGTGGTGCTGGCGGGCGAAGTAAAATCTGAAGCGTATCTAGATGTTCAGGATATTGCCCGTGAAGTCATTCGCAAAATAGGCTATACCAAAAGTGAGTACATGTTCGAAGCAAACTCATGCGGAATTCTTTCGGCTATTCATGAGCAATCTCCCGACATCAACCAGGGGGTTGAGCGAAAGAAAAAAGAAGATCAGGGAGCGGGCGATCAGGGAATGATGTTTGGTTATGCGACCAATGAAACGGATAATTACATGCCGCTTCCGTTGGAAATCGCGCATTCATTGTTGCGCGAACTGGCCGCCATTCGCAGAGAAGGCAAAGTAATGACTTACCTGCGTCCTGATTCAAAATCGCAAGTGACCATTGAATACAGCGATGACAATAAACCACAGCGCATAGATGCCATCGTGGTTTCTACGCAGCACGATGATTTCGATAAGGATGCACCGATGCTGAAGAAGATCAAGGAGGATGTGATTAATATCCTGGTGCCTCGCGTCATGAAAAAACTTCCCAAGCGTGTTCAAAAACTTTTTGGAAGCGATATTCAATACCACGTTAATCCTACCGGAAAATTTGTAATTGGTGGCCCGCATGGCGATACCGGTTTAACAGGCCGAAAGATTATTGTTGATACCTATGGTGGAAAAGGAGCACATGGAGGAGGAGCTTTTTCAGGTAAAGATCCATCCAAAGTTGATCGTTCTGCAGCCTACGCCACGCGTCACGTGGCAAAAAACCTGGTGGCTGCCGGAGTGTGCGATGAAGTATTGGTGCAGGTTGCTTACGCGATTGGAGTTGCAAGGCCCGTAGGACTTTACGTGAATACTTACGGAACAGCAAAAGTGAAATTGAATGATGGGGAAATAGCGAAAAAGGTTGAAAAGATCTTCGACATGCGCCCCTATTTTATTGAGCAGCGTTTTAATTTAAGAACACCCATCTATTCAGAGACTGCAGCATACGGACACATGGGTCGTGAACCAAAAATTGTTGAGAAAACGTTTAACAAGGGAAGACGCAACGAAAAGAAAGTAAAAGTGGAATTATTCCCGTGGGAAAAGTTGGATTACGTTGGCCTGGTGAAGAAGGCGTTTAAGATTTAATTCCAAGGTAGGCATAAAATAGAAAAGCTCTCCGGTTATCCGGGGAGCTTTTGCTTTATATAGATAAGCCCTTATGCCCGTCCCTGTTTTACTTTTGTTTTAAATTTTTTCAATTGATTTTTAAGTGCCTCTGTGGCTTGATCGGTAGCGGCTTCAAATGAACGGGCCTTTTCTGTTGCAAAAAGTTGCGTGCCTGGCACATTCAATTTTATTTCAACTGTTTTGTTGTCAATTCCTTCATTGTTTAACCTTAAAAAGACTTCACCGTCTACCAATCGGTCGTAATACGTTTCGAGTTTGTCCACTCTCTTTTGAATGAAATCAATCAGCTTCTGGTCTGCATTAAAGTGGATGGATTGAAATTCTAGCTTCATAACTGAAAAAATTTAAACGTTAAACATTAATTTTCCGGCCCTCAAGACATTTAACCTGCTGCCGGTTCGGCAGGTTGGTCTTTGGTAGAGTTTATTTCATACAGTTCATTTTTGGTTTTTTGTGAAGTCATTTATCTCCCACCATTCATGTTAAGCTTTTGGGTGAGCCTGGTCAAAGGCCTTTTTAATTTTTTCCATTGAGTTGTGCGTGTACACCTGTGTGGCCGCCAAACTGCTGTGACCCAGTAAATCTTTCACGGCATTAATTTCTGCTCCTTTGTTGAGTAAATGTGTGGCGTACGTGTGGCGCAACACATGCGGACTTCTCTTTTCAGTATTGGTTTCGGCTAAATATTTTTTCACTACCCTGTATACCATCATGGGATAACATGGTTTGCCTTCGTCCGTTACTAACAACAGTCCGTGATTTTTCATTTCCACTTCGCGGTTGCGCACGTGTTTGTACCGCTCTAGTATTGGAACGATCCCGGCAGGAAAAGGGATGATTCTTTCCTTGTTTCTTTTTCCCAACACCTTAATGGTTCGATCATGAAAATTGATCTTGTTTTCTTTTAACTGAATAAGTTCAGACAAACGAATGCCGGTGGCATATAATAATTCCAGAATCAATTTGTTTCTCCAGCCTTCCAGGGAATCGTCAAACAGGGTGTGATCCAACACCTTTACCATGTCTCCTTCATTAGCAAAAGACGGAAGTCGCTTTTTGGTTTTAAGCACTCTTATTTTTTGCATGGGATTTTTGGCGATCGTTTCCTGCCGCATCAGAAATTTATAATAGGCCTTTAGGCTTGCAATTTTTCGATTAACCGAAGTTGTGTTTAGGTCGGTGTCGGTGAGTTGAATAATCCAGGAGCGGATCATGCCATAATTCGCTGACTCAAGGGTTGAATCACCATATGTTTGCTGAAGAAATTCTGAAAACTGGTCGAGGTCGCCTTTATACGCTAAAGAGGTATGGGAACTTACCCTTTTTTCGTATTGGAGATATTTCAGGAAGGAATCAATCATTCGTTACTGCACAAACCCTTCCCGATACCTGCCTGCAGGTTGGCAGAACCATCGGGATTACCCAATGTAAAAAAATAATCCCCTTCAGGAAAGTTCCTGAAGGGGATCAGCAAAAATTGTTTATAAATAGCGCGATTAAGCGTTTTCTGTTCTTCTCAAGTTTTCGATGTAGGCAGCCTTTTTAATCTCGGTTCTGCGCTTTACAGAAGGCTTTTCGAAAGAAGTACGGGCGCGTAATTCCTTTAAAACACCTGTTTTTTCAAATTTCTTCTTGAAACGCTTCAGGGCCTTATCAATAGACTCGTTTTCTTTAATGTTGATAACAATCATGTTTTCTGATAATTAGGGCTGCAAATATAGAAAACCCGTTCAAATTGCACAACTATTTCAAAATACTACGGGAAATAACCAGTTTCTGGATTTCAGACGTTCCTTCGCCAATGGTGCAGAGTTTGGCATCCCGATAATACTTTTCAGCCGGAAAATCCTTTGTATAGCCATACCCTCCAAAAATCTGAACACTTTCGTTAGCCACCTCTACGGCAACTTCAGAGGCATAGAACTTCGCCATGGCAGATTCCTTATTTACGTTTATACCTTTATTTTTCAAATCCGCTGCTCGGTATGTAAGCAGCTTGGCCGCTTCAATTTTGGTAGCCATATCGGCAAGCTTAAAGGCAATTCCCTGGAATTTTGAAATGGGTTGGTTAAACTGGTGGCGTTCGTGTGAGTATTTTAAAGCGGCTTCAAAAGCCCCCTGGGCAATACCCAAGCTCAACGAAGCAATTGAAATTCTTCCGCCATCCAACACTTTCATGGCCTGAATAAATCCTTCACCTTCTTTTCCAATCATTTGCGATTGATGAATGCGGCAATCGTTAAAAACCAACTCGGCCGTTTCGGAAGCCCGCATGCCAAGTTTGTTTTCCTTTTTGCCTGAAGTGAAACCAGGGGTTCCTTTTTCAATGATAAAGGCAGTCATGCCGTGCGAGTCGCCCACTTCACCGGTGCGAACAATGACCACGGCCACATTCCCAGACTTAGCATGAGTAATGAAATTTTTAGCTCCATTAATAACATAATAGTCTCCGTCTTTAACAGCCACCGTGCGCATGTTTCCTGCATCCGATCCTGTGTTGGGTTCTGTTAATCCCCAGGCACCAATCCAATCGGCCGTAGCAAGCTTAGGAAGATATTTTCTTTTTTGCTCTTCATTCGCATGCTGGAGGATATGCCCCGTGCAAAGCGAATTATGGGCTGCCATCGAAAGACCGATTGATCCGTCAATCTTTGAAAGCTCAGCAATGGCTGTTACGTATTCGAGGTATCCAAATCCTGCACCTCCGTACTCCTCCGGCACCAAAACTCCCATGATGCCCAGTTTTCCCATTTTTTTGAAGACATCAATGGGGAATTCCTGCGATTCGTCCCAATCCATCATTTTTGGTTTGATTTCTTTGTCTCCAAAATCGCGGATCATCTGAGCAATCATTTTCTGATTCTCGCTCTCTTCAAAGTTTACTCCGGTCAATCTTTCTTCCATAACCTCCATATAGTGTCTTATTTGTTTAAGGGGCACGAAGTTAGTCAAATTTTCATAATACGAACGAATGTTAGTTTGTTTAAAATACGCCTCCTTTTGGCGACCTTATCGGTTCTCCTAAAAAGGATTTATTTTTGGCGACTTTTTAAATTCTACTATGAAAATAGCTGTGATTGGAACCGGGTATGTTGGTCTTGTAACAGGAACTTGTTTTGCTGAAACGGGCAATACGGTAACGTGTGTTGACATTGACGAAAAGAAAGTGGCCACTCTCCGATCAGGAAGAGTAACCATTTTTGAACATGGTCTTGAGCCTATGTTTGAAAAGAATGTTCACCAGGAGCGCCTTTTCTTCACCACGGATTTGGCTACAGGCATTAAGGATGCAAAAATTATTATGCTTGCTTTACCAACCCCTCCTGGGGAGGACGGTTCTGCTGATCTTCAATATGTTTTAGGCGTTGCCGAGCAGATCGGCCCCCTTCTCAAAGACTATACGGTAATCGTCAATAAAAGCACTGTGCCGGTTGGAACAGCAGAATTGGTAAGAGAACGGGTTGCAAAAAAAGCGACTGTCGAATTTGATGTGGTTTCCAATCCCGAATTTTTGAGAGAAGGATTAGCAGTGGAAGATTTTATGAAACCCGAAAGAGTAGTTGTTGGAACCAAATCTGCCAGGGCAACGAAACTCATGGAGAACCTGTATGCCCCCTTCACACGGCAGGGGAACCCCATAATTTTTATGGATGAACGCTCCTCTGAACTTACCAAATATGCGGCAAATGCTTTTTTAGCCACCAAAATCACCTTCATGAATGAAGTAGCAAACCTTTGTGAAAGTCTGGGTGCCGATGTTGACCTGGTGCGCAAGGGTATTGGTACGGATAGTCGAATCGGGAAACGTTTTCTTTTTGCCGGAATAGGCTATGGAGGAAGTTGTTTTCCTAAAGATGTGCAAGCGCTTGCCAAATCTTCAAAAGACTCCAATTATGACTTTAAAATTTTAAAGTCGGTTATGGATGTCAATGAAGTGCAAAAGACGAAACTGATCGGAAGTATGAAGAAACACTTCAACGGATCAATGAAAGGAAAAACAATTGCGATGTGGGGTCTGGCGTTTAAACCCCAAACCGATGACATACGGGAAGCACCGTCATTGTATAACATTCAGGAATTATTGGCTCAAGGTGCTGTGGTTAAGGTGCATGATCCGGAAGCCATGGAGAATGTGAAAAGAATTTTTGGTGATAAAATTCAATACAGTGAACACCAATATGAAATCCTTCAGGATGCGGATGCGTTAATGATTGTTACAGAATGGCCCGAGTATCGCAATCCTGATTTTGAAAGAATAGCCAAAGCAATGAAACGCAAGGTTATTTTTGATGGGCGAAATCTATACGGATTGGATGAGATGAGTGAGCTTGGATTTACCTACATCAGCATTGGGCGCAAAGCGGTTATTTCAAACTGAAAACTAACGAATGACTAAAAGCCTTTTAATTACCGGGGGGGCGGGCTTCATCGGCTCGCATGTGGTGCGCCTGTTCGTTAACAAGTATCCTGCGTACCGCATTGTTAATTATGATAACCTGACCTATGCGGGGAACCTCGAAAATCTGAAAGACATTGAAAAAAAGTCAAATTACGCGTTTGTAAAGGGTGATATTCTCGACTCGCAGTTTTTATTTGAAACATTTAAAAAATTTAACATCAACCAGGTTATTCACCTGGCAGCCGAATCGCATGTCGACCGTTCCATTCATAACCCCGATGAATTTGCCCTAACTAACATCATTGGTACCATTCGCTTATTAAAAGCTGCCCAGTCGGTGTGGCACGATGATTATTCTGATAAACTTTTTTATCACATCTCTACCGATGAGGTTTATGGTTCCATTGCTTCTGGATACTTCACGGAAGAAACATCACTTGATCCGCGTTCACCTTATTCGGCATCAAAGGCCAGCAGCGACCATTTTGTTCTGGCATTTAACAACAGTTATGGATTGCCTGCCATGATCAGCCGGTGCTCTAACAATTATGGCCCCTATCACTTTCCGGAAAAATTAATTCCGCTGATGATCAATAATATCATGCAACAGAAACCTCTCCCTGTTTACGGAAAGGGTGAGAATGTACGCGATTGGTTATTTGTAGAAGACCATGCCCGTGCTATTGATGCAATTTTTCACAAGGGGAAGAGCGGTGAGATCTATAACATTGGCGGAAACAATGAATGGAAAAATATTGATATCGTAAAATTGTTATGCCGCATTCTCGATGAGAAGTTGCAACGCCCAGAGGGTTCATCGGCATCGTTGATTACGTTTGTGAAAGACAGGCCGGGTCACGACCTTCGGTATGCCATCGACCCCGCTAAGGTGATCAGTGAAACCGGATGGAGACCCGAGGTTCCTTTCGAAGAAGGAATAGTTAAAACGGTTGATTGGTACCTGACCAATGAAAGTTGGCTTAAAAACGTAACTTCAGGGGCCTATCTTCAATACTATACTAAAATGTACCACAACCGATGAAGGGAATAATTTTAGCAGGAGGCTCCGGAACACGGCTTCATCCGCTTACGCTGGCCATAAGTAAGCAACTGATGCCGCTCTACGATAAGCCCATGATTTATTATCCGTTGTCGGTACTAATGATGGCCGGCATCCGTGAAATTCTGATCATCTCTACCCCTCACGACCTGCCGCTTTTTAGAAAATTGTTAGGCGATGGTAAACAACTGGGATGCTCATTTGCGTATGCAGAACAGCCCAAACCAGAGGGGCTTGCCCAGGCATTTATTATAGGCAAGGATTTTATCGGGAACGACAGTGTGGCGTTGGTGCTGGGGGATAATATTTTTTATGGATCAGGATTAATGAAATTGCTCCAATCCTGCGCTGAACCAACCGGAGGAATTGTGTTTGCGTATCACGTGAATGATCCGGAACGATATGGCGTAGTAGAATTCAATGCCGAAATGAAAGCAATTTCCATTGAGGAAAAGCCGAAACAACCAAAATCGAATTATGCCGTTCCCGGATTATACTTTTACGATAACGAGGTAGTCTCCATTGCAGGATCTTTAAAGCCAAGTCCGCGGGGAGAACTTGAAATTACCGATGTCAATAACGTTTATCTGAAAAAGGGAAAGTTAAAAGTAGCCACTATGAGCAGGGGAACGGCCTGGCTGGATACCGGCACGTTTGATTCGTTGCTTCAGGCTTCCAATTTTGTTCAGGTAATTGAGCAACGGCAGGGACTTAAAATCGGCTGTATCGAAGAGATCGCCTATCGAATGGGTTTTATCAACCAGCAACAATTGATGGCGTTGGCCAAGCCTTTAGAAAAAAGTGGGTACGGTCAATACCTGCGAAACCTCCCGAAGTATTAATCCTGATTGCATCGTTTTACGGCAATTAGAAAATCGCAGTTTGTGCGAATCTAAAAAATAGCCTACCTTTGCATCACTTATACGAGTTATTCAGTAGAGGGGACACGAAGTCCCCTCTTTGTTTATCTGCATTTTTTTATGGAATTGATAGAGGAAATCAAAAAAACGACCGAATCGCTGTTAAAAAGCAACAGTCATTTTGTGGTGGACGTAGTGGTTTCTCTTCGCAACAATCCTAAAAAGGTGCTGGTGGTTCTTGATGGCGATCAGGGCATCACCATCGATGATTGTGCGGAAGTCAGCCGGTTATTGTCAGGTCAGTTAGATGATACCAACCTGATTGATGGAGCCTTTATGCTGGAGGTATCTACCCCCGGATTGGATCAGCCACTGAAGACTAAACGGCAATATTTGAAAAACGTAGGCCGGAAGGTTAAAGTGAAAACGAAAAACAAAACAATAGAGGGGAAGCTATCGGCAGTTCAGGAGAATACGATTGAAGTTCTTGAACAAACAGGCAGCGGAAAGAAGAAGGAAGAAAGAGCGATTGAAATTTTATTTGACGAGATAGAAAAAACATTTGTGTTGGTATCATTTAAATAATAACTGAAATGGACGCGAGTACACTCATTGAGTCGTTTGCAGATTTTGCGAAACAAAAAAACATCGACCGGCCTACGATGATCAGAATTCTGGAAGATGTATTCCGGAACATGATCCGCAAGAAGTACGAAACTGACGACAACTTCGATATCATCGTGAATGCCGACAAGGGTGACCTTGAAATCTGGCGTTTCCGCGAAATCGTTGACGATGACTCAGAAGATATTTGGGATCATGATAAAATTGCGTTAACGGAAGCGCAAAAAATTGAACCCGATTTTGAAGTGGGTGAAGAGGTAGCGGAGCAAATCTACCTGGAAGATTTTGGCCGCAGAGCAGTAACCACTGCGCGACAAACCCTGATGCAGAAGGTAAAAGACCTGGAGAAGGACATCATTTACCAGAAATATAAAGACCTGGTGGGAGAAATCATCAACGGAGAAGTGTACCAGGTTTTAGGTAAGGAAGTTTTATTGATTGATGCCGAAGGAAACGAAATTTCAATTCCTCGCGGAGAGCAAATTCCTAAAGACCGTTACAGAAAGGGCGAAACCGTTCGCGCCATTGTCCACAAAGTGGAAATGGTTAACGGAAATCCGAAAATTATTCTTTCCAGAACGTCTCCTGTTTTTCTGGAGCGTTTATTCGAACAGGAAGTTCCGGAAGTTTACGATGGGCTGATCACAATAAAGAAGGCGGTCCGGGAACCGGGCGAAAGAGCAAAAGTTGCGGTGGAGTCTTACGATGACCGAATCGATCCTGTAGGCGCCTGTGTGGGTATGAAAGGCTCACGCATTCATGCCATTGTGCGCGAATTGCAAAATGAGAACATTGATGTAATCAACTTTACCGAAAACCTTGAATTGTTTGTGCAGCGCGCCTTAAGCCCTGCTAAAATTTCGAGCATCAAGGTTGACAAAGAGAACAACCGCATCATGGTGTACCTGAAGCCCGACCAGGTTTCACTGGCCATTGGTAAAGGAGGTCTCAATATTAAACTCGCCAGCCGGTTGGCCGGATATGAGATTGATGTATTCCGTGAACTGGACGGAGTTCAGGAAGAAGATGTTGACCTGGATGAATTTGCCGATGAAATTGAAAGCTGGGTTATTGATGAACTGAAACGCATTGGGCTGGACACAGCCAAGAGTGTGTTGGCATTAAATAAAGAGGAACTTGTGCGCAGAACAGACCTGGAAGAAGAAACTGTTGAAAGCGTTCACAACGTTCTCAAGAAGGAGTTTGAAGGATAGGCATAACAGGGAATACTTTAAAAGTCTTTAAAAAAGAACAATCTTTGGGGATGGCAGAAGAAAAATCGATAAGGGCAAGCCAGGCAGCGCGAAAACTCAACGTTGGATTGCACACCGTGTTTGAGTTTTTAGCGAAGAAGGGGCATGAGGTTGAAAACAACCCCAATGCCAAGCTTACACCTGAGCAGTTCGCCCTGCTTTCAAAAGAGTACGCATCTTCTGCTACCGAAAAACTGGAAGCTTCCGGGCTGACCATCGGGGCAAAGCATACCGATAACATCACCATTGAAACAGAGAAAGAGACAAAGAAACACCAGACGGATGAAGAAGAAAGCGTACTCATCAAAAATCTGGTAACGAAGAAAGAGGAAGCTGCGCCAGAAAAACCTGAAAAGGTTGAGCGTGATCGTCCTGTGTTGGAGGGGATAAAAGTTGTTGGTAAAATAGACCTTGACAAGAAAGGCAAAGGCAAGAAAAAAGAAGAAGAGGTAAAAGAAGAGCCCAAGCCGGTTCAGGAAGAAAAGCCTGTAGTCGAAAAGCAACCGGACGCTGAGTTAATAAAGGCGAAGGCCGGAAAATTGCAAGGCCTGAAAGTTGTCGATAAGATTGACTTACCGGTAGAGAAGAAGAAAGATCAGCCGGTTGCGTCATCTGACTTAAAAGATGATGCCCGCAAGAAGCGACCAAGAAAAAGAATTCCTTCGCAGGGTGACGGAAGAAGCGGAGACCAGCGACAGGCAGGAAAAGGAAGGCCACAACATGCTCCGCGTACGCAAAAAGTTGAGCCTACTGAAAAAGAAATTCAGGAGCAAATTAAAGCCACCCTTGCTAAACTGAGCGGAGGGCATAAGAAAGGTTCCGGATCAAAATACAGAAGAGAAAAACGTCAGGCTGTTTCAGACGCAGAAGACGAAAAAATGCTTCAGGAGCAACAGGATTCAAAAGTCCTGAAACTGACAGAATTTATTTCGGCCAACGACCTGGCATCGCTCATGGATGTATCGGTAAACGATGTGATCTCAACTTGCTTGAGTTTAGGGATGTTCGTGTCGATCAACCAACGGTTGGATGCAGAAGCCATTACGGTAATTGCCGATGAGTTTGGGTATGAGGTGCAGTTCATTTCTACGGAAGAAGACCTGGAGATTGAGGAGGAGAAAGATGCGGAAGAAGACCTGTTACCCCGCGCACCTATTGTAACCATCATGGGTCACGTTGACCACGGTAAAACTTCGTTACTGGATTACATCCGGAAAACAAAAGTTCAGGCATCCGAAGCCGGTGGCATTACCCAGCACATTGGTGCGTATTCAGTAACAACACAAAGCGGAAATAAAATTGCGTTTCTCGATACGCCCGGTCACGAAGCGTTTACCGCGATGCGTGCCCGTGGAGCAAAGCTGACAGACATTGCCATAATTGTAGTGGCGGCTGATGACGATGTAATGCCCCAAACAAAAGAAGCGATCAATCACGCTCAGGTGGCAGGTGTTCCCATCATTATTGCGATTAACAAAATAGATAAGCCCGGAGCGAATCCTGAAAAAGTTCGTGACTCGCTTTCTAAAATAAATATCCTTGTTGAAGAGTGGGGAGGTAAATATCAGTCGCAGGAGATTTCAGCCAAAACCGGAAAGGGGATTGATGACCTCCTTGAAAAAGTTTTGTTAGAAGCTGAAATACTTAACCTGAAAGCCAATCCTGACAAGCCGGCTATTGGCTCTGTGATTGAAGCACAATTGGATAAAGGCCGCGGCTACGTGGCCACCATGATGGTACAAGCGGGTACGCTGCGGATCGGTGATATTGTGTTGGCGGGCGCCAATTATGGACGCGTTAAAGCCATGTTTGATGATACAGGGAAACGCATAACGGAGGTTGGGCCTTCTACGCCTGTTCAAATGCTTGGATTAGACGGTGCTCCGCAGGCAGGAGAAAAGGTTTCTGTTATGGAGTCTGATCGCGAAGCCAGAGAACTGGCTGCCAAACGCGGACAGATTTTACGTGAGCAAAGCATTCGCACCAAGAAACACATTACCCTTGATGAAATCGGAAGGCGGTTGGCGATTGGTAACTTCAAGCAACTGAATGTTATTGTGAAAGGCGATGTGGACGGTTCAGTAGAAGCGTTGTCGGATTCGTTATTGAAACTTTCAACACCGGAAGTTCAGGTGGCCATTATCCACAAAGGGGTGGGTCAGATTTCAGAGTCAGACGTGTTGTTGGCATCTGCATCGGATGCGATTATTGTTGGCTTCCAGGTTCGACCTTCCAATGCCGCAAAACGTATTGCTGACAATGAAGAAATTGAAATCCGGTTGTATTCCATTATTTACGATGCCATCAACGAAGTAAAAGCCGCCATGGAAGGTATGCTTGCCCCTGAAACACAGGAAGTAATTGTTGGTAATGCAGAGGTACGCGAAGTATTCAAGATCACGAAAGTGGGAACCGTGGCCGGCTGTATGGTAACCGATGGGTACCTGAAGCGCAGCAATCCGATCCGTTTGATTCGCGATGGTATTGTGGTGTATAGTGGTGAGATGGGGGCACTGAAACGTTTCAAAGACGATGTGGCTGAAGTGCGCTCAGGCTTCGATTGTGGTATCAGCATCAAAGGTTTTAACGACATTAACGTAGGTGATGTGATTGAAGCATACGAAACCCGTGAAGTGAAGAGAACGTTATAATTTTCAAATCCTTAATATGAAAGCCTCCGGTTTTATCGGGGGCTTTTGTTTTTAGAAGAGGGACCATTGGTCTGTGGGACCCACACCTCGGTCTGTGTCTCACGTGTCTCACAGACCGAAAGGATAAATTGAAAAAAATTGGTCTGTGGGGACACAGACCAAGGAATACAGGCCGAAAGGATAAATTGGAAAAAAATTGGTCTGTGGGACACAGACCAAGGAATAGGGACTCTTTGCGGATACTCAGAAAATAAAAATGTCCTGACGAAATCGTCAAGACATTTTTGTTTGATGAAACGTAGCTGTTTAGAACTTAACTTCCGGAGCTTTTTCTGACCCTTCCGCAGCCTCAAAATATCCTTTTGCTGTAAAGCCAAACATGTTAGCAATCATGTTCGATGGAAAACGCTTGATGTAAACGTTGTATGGCTGAACGACTTCATTATAGCGATTTCTGGCCACGGTAATTCTGTTTTCTGTTCCTTCCAGTTGAGCCTGAAGATCAAGGAAATTCTGGTTGGCTTTTAAATCGGGGTATGCTTCAACCGCAACAAGCAACCGGCCTAAGGCTGAACTCACACCGTTTTGAGCTTGTTGAAATTGTGCGAGGGCTTCGGGTGTCAAATTGCTGGGATCAATCTTTACCTGGGTAGCGCTGGCGCGGGCTTCAATAACTTTTGTCAGGGTTTCCTGTTCGAAATTTGCATAACCCTTAACGGTGTTTACCAGGTTAGGAATCAGATCAGCCCTGCGCTGGTACTGTGCTTCCACATCGGCCCAGGCCTTTGGAATAGCTTCCTGCAATTCAACCATTTTATTATAACGGCCTGCAAAAAAACTGTATAGGATAAATACTATAACCAGTATTACCCCAATTGTGATTAGTCCTTTTCTCATATTTTAATTTGTTCTTGAATAAAAGTAATAAAAAAGA
The DNA here is from genome assembly GCA_049306095.1 of Cyclobacteriaceae bacterium. Lineage (GTDB taxonomy): Bacteria > Bacteroidota > Bacteroidia > Cytophagales > Cyclobacteriaceae > UBA2336. The sequence goes on along the minus strand of JBAQPU010000052.1, from coordinate 27,408 downwards.
TTTGATCGGTTAAAGGGCTGCGCCTTCGGCCATTTTTTCGGCACTGTCGGCAATGCGCAACTGCTCAATAAAGTCATCAATTTCGCCATTCATGATAGCCGGCAAATTGTGTTGTGTGTACCCAATGCGGTGATCAGTTACACGGCTTTGTGGATAGTTATACGTTCTGATTTTTTCAGAGCGGTCGCCACTGCGCACTTGTGATTTCCGGGCTGAACTCAACTCTGATTGCTGTTTCTCAACCTCCATATCGTAAAGTTTGGCTTTCAGCATTTTCATGGCCCGCTCGCGGTTGCCATGTTGCGAGCGTTCAACCTGGCAGGTGATTACAATGCCGGTTGGTTTATGGGTGAGCTGTACTTTTGTTTCAACCTTGTTTACATTTTGGCCACCGGCACCGCCCGAGCGGGATGTTTGCACTTCAATGTCGGCAGGATTGATTTCAATACTCACGTCTTCTACTTCGGGCAACACGGCCACAGAGGCAGCCGAGGTGTGTACACGCCCTTGCTGCTCGGTGTCTGGAACACGCTGAACGCGGTGAACACCCGATTCAAATTTAAAGAGCGCATAAGCGCCTTCGCCCACCACACTGCTCACGATTTCTTTGTATCCTCCTGCGGTGCCATCGGACGAATCCAATACAGTAAGCTTCAAGCCACGCCTGTCGCAAAAACGCTGGTACATTCTGAATAAGTCGCCAGCAAAAAGAGCAGCTTCATCTCCACCGGTTCCTCCCCTGATTTCAAGAATGATGTTTTTATCATCGTTGGGATCTTTCGGAATCAACATTTCCTTTAACTCCTTTTCAAAGGATTCAATTTTAGGAGCCAGCTCGTCCAGTTCTTCCTTTGCCATGGCCCGCAAGTCGGCATCTTTTTCTTTCTCCAGTACTTCTTTTGCCTGCTGCTGGTGGTTTAAGGCATCGCAGAATTGATTGTACTTAACTACAACCTTTTCCAGGTCTTTATATTCCTTATTGAGCTGCATGTACTTTTTAATATCCTGAATGATTTCAGGCTGTACCAGCAGCAACCCCACTTCTTCAAACCGGTGCTTTATTTCTTCGAGTTTTTCAATCATATCGGTAAACGAGCGGCAAAGTTAATCAGGATTTGAACAGGATTAAAGGATTTTAGGTTTACCCGGATTGAATGTAGCTTTACGCCATGATCAGATTTTTTCTCATTTTTCTTTGCTTCGTGCTGTTGGCGTGCGGAGGGTCATTGACCGAAGAGCAGCGCAGGAAAATGCAGAAGGGCCGGGAGTTGCAATCCATCGTAAAAGTAACGGAAGCAGAAATTATGGAGGCCGCTTTTGCAAAGGGAAGATCGGTGATCGGTGAGTTGAGCTCACCTTCTTTGGCCGATCAGGTTGCGAAAACGTCAGGCGTTAAAATTCATTGGCTTGAACCGGGTGAGGGAAACGCAATAGCAATAGAACAGCAATTAATCGATGCCTACATCAACAGCGTGATAGAAGGGGTTCCATTGCAAGACAATGTTCAGGATACGGGTGCTGATTCTATGCTGTATACCAAACCGGTTGTTGTAACAAACCCCGACAGTTCAATTATTGTAAAGGGTACGTGGAATATTTGGATGTCGAAGAAGCAGTTGATTCTTGGAATGGGCAAGTAACCTACCGGATCCTTTTCAGTCCGGGAACTCCATCATCTTTGAAATACCCCTTTTTAATTAACCTGTAAAGTTCTTTTGGAGAAGGGTCAATGATATAATGGGGGTCACTTCTGATCACCGGTATTTCAGCTGAAAGTTTATCAAGAAAGATCTTTCGTTGGGCCTCATCATCGGGCACATGATCCATCTCCATGAAATACAGATCACCGTTTTTATCCTTTCTGAGAATGCGCAGGAGCCAGACATTTCCATCGCGGTAGCTAATAAAATAGTGTTTCTTGTATTTTTTAAGAACAATGCTATCGCTTAGCGTAAGAACCTCTTCTTTACCGTTTTCCTTACCACGCAAACCATTTTCAAAGAAAGTAACAGTATCATTGTCCATCAGATACACGCCATGAAGGCTGGAAGGAATTTTTGTCAAAGCCTGAATTCCCCTTGGTTGTGGTTCTTTATAAGAGATTTCGGTACAGGCAACAGCAAAAATTCCAATCAGGAAAAGAACGAACTTGTTCATGAGGTGAAGATACACAAAATGCCAGGCAGTTAATACAACCGTTAGCAACCGTTTTGTGTCTAACGACCAGATTATGATTAATTTTAAGGGTATGATGTGCAAGGTGAAGGCGATTTTTGTAATCGGGTTGATGATTTTCATAGGTGCCTGTTCATTTCCCGAACAGGAAATATCCGTGTTTTCAATATCGTATTTGTTTAAAGATTCTGATGAAGGGTGGACAGGTGATTTTGCCGACTATCCGGAAGGTGATTCTATAGCCTATGAACTTTTTTATAAGCACGACACCCTGCCAACCAATTTGAATAACAACGCTACGCTGAAGGCGCTTCATATTTCGGGTAACAACGGCAGCGATGACCTGTTCATGTTTGTGAAAAAGAAAATTACAGGGCTGAAGGCAAACACTTCATACGTGTTGCTGTTCAATGTCAAGGTTGCGTCCAATGCGCCAACCGGTGCTGTTGGAATTGGAGGAGCGCCCGGTGAAAGCGTTTTTGTAAAAGCGGGGGCCTCGGTTACTGAACCAAAAAAAATGTTGCAGGCGGGGATGTACCGAATGAACATCGACAAAGGGAATCAAAGTGAAGAAGGAGCCGACATGATCAACATCGGTAACGTGGGGGTTGCGCCCAATACAAGTGCTTTTACCGTAATTACACGAAACAATAATTCAAGCAATGGATTTTTAATCACCACCGACAGCTCAGGCGAAATCTGGCTGGTGATCGGAACAGATTCAGGGTTTGAAGGACCAACCACCCTCTACTATACACAAGTAGATGTGTTGTTCAACCAACTTAACTAGCGACTCCTGTTGGGCGGTGTTTTTTTGCTGATGACCTTTTTTACTTTCTTCTTTTTTGCTTTGGGGATGTTGCCAATACGCTCATCTCCTTTTTTAATGAGAGCGCAAACTTTAATAGCCAGCGCTTCAAAATCATCAGTGTGCTCGGGTATTATTTGCCAGTTGGTTGGGCTTCCGCCACCCAACACATCAATAGAACGCATCGAAGGCAGGATTTTTTTAAGGCTCTCGTGGTGTTCAGCTTTTGTGGCGATCCAAACACCGTTGTCATCTGTGTGTGAGTCTTTACAGCGCAGGGCTAATACTATTTTCTCGCCAATGTAAACCCCAACACATCCAAACATAGGATTGGTGCGCGGGTTAAGGGAGTCGAGTTCGTCCAGCACAAAACGGTAGGGAATTTGAAGAGGTTTTTTCATTCGATTAAATTCGGATAATTAACTCTGCTTTTGAAAAAACCGGAAGTTTTTTCTTGTACCTTTAATATCCTTAAAAAAACCTTAATCATGACAAAGCACAGAGTATTTGCAGCGGTAGCAGTTTTGCTATGCGTTTCAATGGCTGGCCAGGCCCAGGGAGTTTTGGGCAAGCTCAAACAAAAGGCAGCGGAAGCCGGAGAGAAAGCTATTGAGAAAAAAGTAAATCCGAAATCAGGGACAAATCAGAGCACCAATCAAAATACAGGGAACACCGGGAATACGGGCGACCCTGCTAATAAAGGTGGTGGCGGACTAGTAATGACCCCGCCTGATGTAAAGCAGAACATGGCCGATGCAGAAACCTCTTTTAAAACAGGAAATTATTCAGAGGCGCGATATGCCATTAAGCAAGCCATGCTGGGAGTGGAGATGGAAATTGGAAAGAACGTGTTGAAATCATTACCTGAAACGGTAACAGGATTAAAGAAGGATGCTGAGGCCGATCAGGTTACCAGCATGGGTGCCGGTTGGGTTGGACTCACCATTCACCGCGAATATGAAAACGGAGATAAGCAACTGCGGATTGACATCGCCAATAATTCTGCCTGGATGTCGGCTTACAATGCATACATGGCCAATGCGAATTATGCCTCTACCAGCACGGAACAAAACTGGAAGCAAACAAAAGTGAAAGGGTACAAGGGCATCATCGAATACAGTGATGCCTCGGGTTACAAACTGAGCGTTCCTATTGGCCAATCATCGTTGATTGTTTGGGAAGGCGTGAACTTCACATCTGAACAAGAAATGATGAATGCTGCAAGCGCATTTGATATTGATGGAATAAAGAAAACATTGGGAGAAAAGTAAACATCGGCATTTATGAAAAATTTGATTTTATCGATACTAACCATTGGCGTTTGCACCGTTGTTATGGCACAGGATTTTAATGCAAGCATTTCCGGTGCAAAATCTGCGTATGCATCAGGCAACCTGGAAGACACGCGTTTCAATCTGGAAAACGCCTTGCGCGAAGTAGATATTGCTATTGGTAAAGAAGTAATGAAAGTGTTGCCAACTTCGCTTGGCGGGTTAGCGTACAATCAAAAGGATGACAATGTTACGGGTATGTCATCGAGCTTTGCAGGGTTGTTTGTGCATCGCACATACGGCACCGCGGAAGGAAAAAACGCGAACATTGATATCGTGAGTGACTCCCCCATGATGGCGGGCATCAATGCGATTCTCGCCATGCCAATGATTATGAATACGGGTGATGGCTCCCAGAAGGTGATTAAAGTGCAGGGCTACAAAACACTGTTAACAAAGCAAAGCGATGAGAACGGTCAGACAACCGGCTACGATGTTCAAACGCCCTTTGGTAATTCCATGCTCACGTTGCACTACGATGGCAACATCTCTGAAGCGGAAATTACGAAACTGGCAAGTGCCATTCCATTAGAGAAGATCATTGCCATTGCGCAGTAAAGTTTAAATTCCTCAGTTGTTGATTTTTAGTCGTCACTTAGGTGGCGACTTTACTTCACCCACGCTACCTTTTCTTCAACCGGGTTTCTTCTGCTTACCTGGTTGTGGTGTTTTGGAATACCTACATTTAAAAAGCCAACAATTTTATCGTGAGGGGCCAACCCAAAGGCTTCGTTAGCCTCTTCAAAAAAAGTAACACCACCTGTACTCAGGTAACATCCTACCCCGTACGCAGTAGCCGTGAGGTACATGTTTTGAACAGCACAAAATACAGCCCCCATCTCTTCAATTTCGGGAAGCGATTTGTTCAGGTCGCGTTTCATGTATATCAAAATTGTGTGCGATGATTCAAAAGGTTTGATCAGAAGGTTCTGATATCGTTCTTCTTTAAACGTTCCGTCTGCCGATGTTTTCTTTTTATAGACAGCGGCCTGAAGCTCGGCTAATTTTTTTCTACCCTCACCGGTGTAAACAATAAACCGCCAGGGTTCAGTACGTTTATGCGTGGGAGCCCAGTTGGCATTCTCCAGCATTTGCTGAACAATAGCGTCATCAACATTTTCTCCGGTGTAATCTTTCGGAAAAACAGAGCGCCTGGATTTGATCAGAGCATTCAATTCAGTTGGATTCATGGTTCAAAGTTAAGGGTTTAAGGTATAGGGTATGGGGGTAAAGGGTTAGACAACCTTATTATTTTATCTCCTTATTTCCTTATCCCTTTATCTCTTATTTCGGAAACTGACTGGCATCAATTCCAGGAATAATCTTCAAGGCGTTTTTATAATAAATTTTTTTAAGGACTTCATCCGGAAGTTCCAGGCCATACATCCGCCAAAAGGCGTGGTAGCGTTTGTGGTAAGGAAAATATTCATCCGAAGTTTCCAGTACCCTGAAATAGGTTACATATTCCTCCGGTTGCCACGAGTCTTTTCCGAATAACACACGATCCTGATATTTAATCATAAAATCGCGGGCTGTGCGAGGCTGCCTGCCAAGCTCAGCAATCACGGCACCAATCTCTACATACATGTTGGGCATTTCATTGAGCAGCTTTCCAAGGTACGCAAGGTTGTTGGGGTACCAGCCCATGTGAGCGTTAATGAATTTTGTTTTTGGATGTTTCCTGAACATGTTGTGTTGTTCCTGAATGATTTGTTCCCACGGTGCAGGGTCGGTATCACTTCGTTGACGCCCCTCATGTGTTTTTAACTCCAGCCACCGTTCGTTGGTAGAGTCCATCGGGCTCCAGAAAGATTTTGGATCGGCTGAATGAATGAGCACCGGAATTCCAAGTTCTCCGCACTTGTCCCAGATCGGATCAATGCGGGGATCATCAACCCGAATTCTATTACCGTTCTTATCCTGATCACGCATACCAAGGCTTTTATAAATTTTTAATCCTTGTGCTCCTCTTTTTACATCCTCCTCCAGTTGTTTGAGCATTCTCCCCTGCCATTCTGGATCATCAATGGCGCTGAAATCAACATTGGTAAAGGTGACAAAACGTTTTGGTTGATGTTTTTTGATATTCTCTAACGACTTCTCCAGGTAATCGGCCCCTTGTCTGAACCCGCGACCACTCAGGTTTACCATCACGGCCATGTTAAGTTTTTGCATTTCAGCAATTAACTGATCAAGCGTTTGTGGTGATGTCATGTTCCACTGATGGCTGTGCACATCAATAAAAGGAAATTTGGCTCCTGTTAGTTTGTGCTCCGGCACAATAAGAGTTGATGGCGGATCGTATGCTTCAAAATCCATTTTTTGATTCTTCTGAGCGAGAGTCGGTATAGACATACTCAACAGGAGAATGGCGGCAAACCAATATTTCATATACCTGTTTTTTGTGGTGAATGTTGAATATGCGTGGAGGGTTATAAAAAATTTATTCATGATTAAACCTTTTATTGTTGCCGGCATCTAAATAACCAAAATCACTTCGATATGAAAAGGATAATAGTTTTAACGGTTATAGCTGTTTTTGTTTCGTTTGCTTCGCACGCTCAGGTTGTTGTAAAGGTTAGGCCTGTTGCGCCTGTGGTTGTGAAACCGGCATGTCCGGCACCGGGCCATGTTTGGGTGGGTGGTTCGTGGAAGTGGAACAGGAAAACACGGGATTATGTGTGGGTTGATGGCCATTGGGCCAGGCCACACAGGCACGGTGCTGTTTGGGTAGATGGTCACTGGCGTGCCGCGCGGGGCGGATGGAAGTACGTTCCCGGGCATTGGTCATAATTTTTTACGGGTCATAATTTTTTAGCTCGTTGTTAATTGGGTTGGTTACCCCGGCACATGGTTAGTGGCCGGGGTCTTTTTTTGGCCACTGCAAACCATTTTGCAATTTTTCATACCTTGGCTTGCCAAAACCCACTTCGATGATGCGGATTAAATCAGCAGCCCTTCTCATATTTTTTTTATTGACCATCGGCAGCTATGCACAAGATGCCCTGGATGGCATTAAGAAGAAAATTTCATCGGGAGATTTTTCAGGAGCCAAGACAGACGTTTCAAAACTCATAGCCGGTAATCCAAAAAATAAACTGGCGCTGAACCTGAGTGGCCAGGCTCGTATGGGGTTGGAAGATTTTTATGGAGCGATTGGCGATTTTACCTATGCCATTGAAATTGACTCAACTTTTGCCGAAGCGCTTAATCACCGCGGAACAGCAAAAGCAGCTTTGGGCGATGATGAAGGTGCTATTCTTGATTTCGATAAAGCCATCCGGTTTAATCCCAAATTCACTGACGCCTATACAAACCGCGGCCTTTCGAAATATAACCTGGAAGATTTTCAAAATGCGTATTTCGATTTTTCAAAAGCCCTTGAACTGGGCCCGGTCGATGCCGACAAATACTTTAACAGGGGTGTGGTAAAGTCTGAGCTTGGAGAATTTGTAAGTGCGGTAGATGATTACTCAAAAGCCATTGAGTTGGATAAAGCCGATGCGAGTTTGTATAACTACCGCGGGGTGGCCTTTTATAACATCAGCAACTTTGACAATGCCATTGCCGATTATAACGAAGCCATCAAACTTGATCCGAAAGATCCGCTGAAGTATGAAAACCGTGCCCTGGCAAAAAATGCGAAAGAGGACTTTAAGGGATCGTTGGAAGATTATAATAAAGCCATTGAATTGAATCCTGAGGAACCCGAAACCTATAACCTGAGGGGAGTTGTAAAATTTAACCTCGAAGATCAGGAAGGAGCGATTGCCGATTATTCAAAGGCAATCGAATTAGACGGAACAAACCCTGTTTACTATGATAATCGGGCGTTAAGCCGTACCGAAAAGGAAGATTACAATGGGGCTATTGAAGATTATACTTCGTCTATTGAATTGTATCCGAACGATCCCGAAACCTATTATCAGCGGGGGTTGGTGAAACTTGCCATGAATAACAAGTATGATGCGTGTCTTGATTTCAAAACCGCTGAAGAGTTGGGGTCTACCGAAGCAAAGGCCGCGATAAAAAAAAGCTGCAAATAAGATGTGAAGCAAGTTGCCATTATTCTAAACGGCATTTCACTCAGAAAAAAATGGTTCTACAACCATGTTGTTCCCGCATTGTCTACCCTGTTTCAGGTTGAAGTTTTCGAAACACGAACCAAAGGCGATGCCACAGGTTTGGCATCGAAGGCTGCACAGAAGCAGTATGATTTTTTATTAGCGGCAGGAGGTGATGGCACCCTGAATCAGGTATTGAATGGTGCTTTGCAGAACCGCGAAGGAGCTGCTTCACTGCCAGTGCTGGGAGTAATACCGATCGGAAGCGGAAATGATTTTGCAAGCACCATGAAGGTAACTACGGATGTGCTTGTCCTACGCGATAAGCTGATCAACAATCAGGTTCAGATGGTTGATGTTGGAAAAGTCTGGTACCGGAAGGAGGATCAGCAGTCAGGAGTGGCTTACTTCCTTAACGTTGTGGATGCCGGTATGGGGCCGGAAGTAGTTAGCCGGATGACCCAGGGAGATCGGCTGTTCAGTTCAAGCTTCGCCTATTATTGGGCAATTCTGTCCACTTTTTTTTCGTATAAACCCATGAAGGTGAAAATCAAAACGGCCGACTGGGCATGGGAAGACAAGCTTCGAACGGTAGCCATCGCCAATGGAAAATTCTACGGTCATGGTTTATGCATTGCGCCCGGTGCCCATCCGGCTGATGGATTGTTTTCATCGTTTGTGTGCGGAGATGTTTCCGTTTTGGAGTTCATTCGTTATACCGGCCATCTGAAAAACGAAAAAGTAATTGATCATCCGAAAGTTGTGTATTCAACGTTAACGCATGTTGAACTGACTTCCGAAGAGCCTTGCCGGATTGAAGCAGATGGTGAACTGCTTGGATTTCTTCCCGCCACCGTAAAGATTCTTCCCACGCAAATCAAATTTCTTTGTTAATTCCTGAACCATGAGGTACTTTTAAAAAACGAATCTTTTTGAATCAATCCTTTCAAACAATATACAATCAACTAGAGCGGCAACGCCTAGATATTCTCAGTCAGGTAAAAGGGTTAACACCGGAAATATATAACCGCTCTCCCGCACCGGGCAAGTGGTCAATCAGTCAGGTGCTAACACACATTTTGGTGGCGGAGCAATTGTCGTTGCAATACATGAAAAAGAAAGCGCTGGGTATCGATCAACTGAAAAACGCTGGCGTGGGGGCATCTGTTCGATTGCTGGTTCTCATGGTGTCGCAACGAATTCCTGCGATTAAGTATAAAGCACCCTCGGTAGTAGTGGATCATACACCTGCGGCCCTTCCCCTGGCCGAGTTAACCGTTCGCTGGGAGGCGCATCGTGCCGACTTAAAAAATTTCGTAGAGGGGATTCAGGAGAAGAATATCAAAAAGCTTATTTACAGACATGTGATAGCGGGCCGTTTTGATGCCCGGCAGGCTATGATTTTTTTCAAAGAACACATTCATCACCACTTACCTCAGATCAAACGCCTTTTAAATCAGGAATAACACGATTCATGTGATGAACAGGGGCGAATTATAAATTTCAGGTTAACTTTCTCATTCAAACAAATAGATATGTCAAGAATTATACTCGCGTTATTGATTGGACTGAGCGTGGTTGCCTCCGCGCAGCAAAAGCTCCAAAGTCCGGCAGAATTTTTAGGCTATGAACTTGGTGACCGGTTTACCCGACATCATCGGGTCGTGGAATACTTCAGGCACGTAGCGGATGCCATGCCAAATGTTGACTTGGTTTCATATGGTGAAACCTATGAACACCGGCCATTGGTGTACGCCATTGTGGCCTCTCCTGAAAACTTTGCTAACCTGGAACAAATCCGAAAGGATAACTTGCGCAGAGCTGGCATGGAACCGGGAACTCCTTCAACCAAAGTCGCAATTGTTTGGCTCAGCTACAATGTACACGGTAACGAAGCCAACTCGCTGGAGGCTTCGATGAAAACGTTGCACGAGTTGGCAGATCCATCCAACACAAAATCTCAGCAGTTACTCAAGAACACGGTTGTTATTTTAGATCCTTGTATTAACCCGGACGGACGTGACCGTTATGCAAACTTTTATAATCAGTATGGAAATTTTCCTCCCAATCCGGATCAAGATTCGAAAGAACATCACGAACCCTGGCCTGGCGGAAGAGCCAACCACTATTTGTTTGATTTGAACCGCGACTGGGCCTGGCAAACACAAATTGAAACGCAACAGCGGATCAAGGTTTACAATCAGTGGCTTCCGCATGTGCATGTTGATTTCCATGAGCAAGGGCCCAACGAGCCGTATTATTTTGCGCCAGCGGTAGAGCCTTATCATGAGGTGATCACCCCCTGGCAGCGAGAGTTCCAGGTAACCATTGGTAAGAACCACGCAAAATATTTTGATGCACAGGGCTGGTTATACTTTACAAAAGAAGTTTTCGATTTGTATTACCCCAGTTATGGCGATACGTATCCAACGTATAATGGTTCGATTGGGATGACCTATGAACAAGGGGGTAGCGGTCGTGGAGGATTGTCAATTACCACCGTGGAAGGTGACCCGCTTACACTGAAAGACAGGCTGACACACCACCACACTGCGGGAATTTCTACCGTTGAAGCGGCTTCGCAAAACGCAGCAAAAGTTGTTGATGAGTTCGAAAAGTATTTTAAAGAGAACATCAATAATCCGGCTGCTCCATACAAAACGTATGTGATCAAGGGTGATAATAATGCCGATAAGATCAGGCAATTGGCAAGCTGGCTCGACAGCCATTTAATAAAGTATGGTTATGCCGCTGCTGCAAAGGCAACGAAGGGGTATGATTACTCAACACAAACGGTGCAAAATGTTAACGTTACCACCAACGATATCGTGGTGAATATTTATCAACCCAAGTCGCGGTTCATTACAACCTTGTTTGAGCCGCAGTCGAAACTACCGGATTCCGCCACGTATGACATCACAGCCTGGAACCTGATGTATGCCTATAGTTTGAAAGGCTATGCCTTAAATGAACGAATGAATGTTGGAGCTGAATACAAACCCAAGCCGACAGATAATGCTGCTGTTGCTGCAAAGCCGTATGCCTACATCTTCCGTTACCAGAGTTTACGCGATGTTGAGTTTTTAGCTGCCTTGCTGAAAAAAGGAGTGAAGGTACGTTCAGCCATGAAGGCCTTTAAAATTTCAAATGAAAATTTTGATGCGGGAACGCTGATCATCACGCAACGCAACAATGAAAGCATTGCAAATTTTGATAACACGGTTCAATCACTTGCCAAACAAATGGATCGGAAAATTTATACTTCAACCACCGGTTTTGTGGATACCGGTAAAGATTTTGGATCGGGCTACGTCAGCTACCTGAAGGCGCCCAAAGTTGCTGTTTTGATTGGTGAGCAAACCTCGTCTTTATCAGCCGGTGAAATCTGGCACTTCTTCGAGCAACAGTTAAAATATCCTATTACGCAAATCGGAACCGATTATTTAAAATCGGTTGATCTGAAAAAATTTGATGTGCTGGTTGTTCCGGAGGGATATTACCGGTTGTTCGATGAAGCCTATCTTGGGAAAATCAGTGAGTGGGTAACAGGCGGGGGAAGACTGATTCTGGTGGCCAATGCCCTGAATTCGTTTGCTGATCAAAAAGGATTTGCGATCAAACAATATGCAAGTGAAGATGCCAAGAAGGATGCCGAGAAAAAGGAAAAAGAGTTGAAAGAGAAGGAAGGATTGCTTCGCTATGAGGAAGCGGAGCGGAAATCAATTGCTGAAATGATGCCCGGAGCTATTTACAAGGCAACGCTCGATAAATCACATCCGCTGGCGTTTGGGTTGGGCGATTCATACTATTCGTTACGTGAGAATGGTTTGCGCTATGGCTTTTTAGAGGATGCCTGGAATGTGGCGGTTATTAAAGGGAAGGCGAAACCGGTGCAGGGATTTGCCGGGTACAAGGCCAATAAAAAATTAGATAACTCGCTGGTGTTTGGTGTGGAAGATAAAGGCAGAGGGCATATCATTTATTTTGTTGATAACCCGTTGTTCCGTTGTTTCTGGGAGAACGGCAAAATGGTTTTCGCGAATGCGGTATTTGTGGTAGGGGGGCAGTAGTTAAAAGTTTAGGTTCAACGTTCAAGGTTTAGGATTAACTTTGAACGTTGAACTTTAAACCTTGAACTAGAGAGCATTCAGCGCTGCATCATAATTCGGCTCTTCTCCTATTTGAGGTACGAGTTCGGTATGTTTAATCTTTCCTTGTTTATCAATCACAATAACGGCACGGGCCAACAGCCCGGTAAAATTTCCATCAACCAACTCAACTCCGTACGCTTTCGAAAACCCGCGATTACGAAAATCGCTGGCCAGAATAACCCTGTCGATACCCTCGGCTCCGCAAAAGCGCCTCATCGCAAAGGGCAGGTCTTTTGAAATACAGATAACCACTGTATCTGACAAGGACGCTGCCCGCTTATTGAATTGCCTCACAGAGGCAGCGCAGGTGCTGGTGTCAACGCTGGGAAAAATATTCAACACGATATTTTTTTCTGCAAACTGTTTTGAAGAGATGTCCTTCATATCGCTGCCGGTTAAAATAAATTCTGTGGCGACTGAACCCACATCCGGGAGACTACCAATTGTATTTACAGTGTGCTCGCCAAGTTTTGTTTGTGCCATGTTTATTAGATATGTGTTAAAAGTTGATTTTTAAATCAGGCTAGCCCTCTTAAGGTTCATTCCTGAAGCTTTCATTTCTCCCAACCACAAAAATCTTCTTCCTGACCGATGGGCTGACCCGGAGGCGGAGGCAATAGACTTTCAGATTTAAATTCTTTAGGATCATCTTTAAACGAGTTGATCAACATAAGCTCGTAGGTGTAATGCGCTTTCCAGCTTTCAGAAACCGGAGTGTTTACTTTTCCGGAGAGCCACTTGCCGAGTTGTTCAATCTTCAGAGATGCAATCGCGCGTGTTTGCGGAGATGCATTTTCGTTCAATGCAAGCTCCATCAGGTTAGTGAGCAACGAATGATTCACGGTAAGTTGAAGCTGACCTTCGTATCCTTCTTTGGTTGGCGACTTAAAGGTGCTGTTGATCATATAGTCCACAACACTTTCAAGCGAAGGTTGCTGTGCCTGGATGGCATGTTGCTGAACCAATCGTGTTGCGCGCGCGGAATTTAAGATCAACCCAAAAACCATATCCGAGGCGCTTTCGGCTGCGGCAATAGGGTCAAAAACCAGATCGGTACGCGTTTTAATAACTTCACGGTTGCGCTGGTAGCCAATCGGCCGGGGTGGAATTATTTTTATAACACTTTCCGGCAGAGCCAATGCTTCCGGTGTAAGCGTATTCATCAAGGCTTGTAATGCTTTTGTTTGTTGTGCGGAAGAAATGAGCTCTGTTACCGGCTGGCCATCACCGCGAAGGGCATATCGGTAATTCAATCCGCCAATAACTTTTGAAGTAGCTTCAGCCTGGTAACGATGAAAGAAGTACATGGGCACCAGCGCTTCTTCCAGCATGGCATAAGGTGTGCCGGTACGAATATTTTTTTCTCCGAAATTTTTCAACGCGATGGTTCTCACCTGCATCACGCGAACAAGTTCATCGGCTGCATCTTTTCCATTATCCCACAGGTGTGTAAAAGGATGCGCACTGCTGGTGGGCCGTGCATCCTGATCGGATAAAAATGTTAGTCCGCCTTTCAACCCGTCTTGAATAATTTTTTCGAGCGCTGCAGGTTCGGGAGTGCCGTCAGGAAAATCCTGGTATCCGAAAGCGATGGCCACTTTATCCCATGCTCCTATTTTGGTATCGTAGGCTTGGCTTAAATCAATTTTTCCATTTACAATATTGGCAACCGGATGGGGGTAATCCATAACGGAAGCCATGTTTTCGGTACTGGAGGCGTAGCTGTGCGCGAGACCAAGGGTGTGCCCAACTTCATGCGCAGCCAATTGTCGCAGGCGCGCCAAAGCCATTTCCTGCATCTGTGGTGGAACGGTTTTTCCATCTTCGTACGGAGCCAGCAACCCTTCGGCAATTAAAAAATCCTGACGTACACGCAACGATCCCAAACTTACGTGGCCTTTGATAATTTCACCTGTTCGTGGATCGGTAACGCTAGCCCCATACGACCAACCGCGGGTAGAGCGGTGTATCCACTGAATCACATTGTACCGAACGTCCATGGGGTCGGCATCTGCGGGAAGCATTTCAACACGATACGCATCTTTGTATCCGGCAGCTTCAAAAGCCTGATTCCACCAACGCGCACCATCCAGCAAGGCTGAACGTATGGGTTCGGGTGTTCCCGGATCGAGGTAGTATACAATTGGCTCAACAGCTTCGCTGACTGCGGCAGACGGGTCTTTCTTTTCCAGACGGTGCCGGTTGATAAATCTTTTTTCAATGGGCTCGCTGATGGGTGTCGCGTAGTCATAGAACGACATTCCAAAATATCCGCCACGCGGATCAAATTTTCTGGGCTTGTAATTACCATCCGGAAGTTGAACAAACGAATGATGCTGACGAACCGTAACACTATTAGGCGATGGTGTTACACTGCGAATAAAATTTCCACTGGCTTGGCCGGTGAGAGTAATCGTAACTTCAACTTCTGTATTTTGCGGGAAATTTTTTGTGCGCGGTAAATAAAATGCGGAACGTGATTTATCGAGTGAGTAATTTCCCTGCTGCTGACTTTTTAATGTTCCAATTACATCGTGCGTATCTTGCAAGTAGAAATCAGTGGCATCTACCAGCACCTTTCCGTTTTCTTCCGCGGTAACGGTGAATCCCCACAAAACCGATTGTGCGAATGCCTGTTCAACAGCTTTGCGTTCTTCTTCGTTATCGGAAACAGCACGGTAGCGATAGTTGGGTTGAACCAACAGTGCCTTGGATCCCCTTCTCTCAAATTTCACAATGCGATCGTCACCCAGTTGCCCGCGGTCGAGACCGAGGTCATTCGAGCCAATACCGGCAGGAAGCGAGTTTACATAGAGAAATTCAGTATCGAATTTGTCGATCACCAAAAAAATCTTGTCTTGCTTTTCATCATAGTAAAAATCGAAGTATCCCGGGGAGTGCTTCATGCCGGTAACTTTAGCTGCGATTCCTGTTGGTGCCGGGGTTGCGGGCTCATTTTTCTTTTTCTGTGCGAATGAAAAATGGACAATGCAAATAAGCGAAAGGAGTAATAATTTTTTCATAGCGAGTTTCTTAAACGAAGTAAGCTACTGAGAAAAGCGGGCGATGCCAAGCCGATTACAGGAATGGAATAATTTTCAATAAATTGATGCTATGTTCGGTTTATTTGGAGGCTCCGGTTCAAAAATCAAGGTCATCGACAAAGTGTGGATGACCACGGAAGCGAAATGGAAGGCATGCGCTCAAATGTTGCAGGTAAATCCGGATTGTGTTTTTATTGCCTGGTTTGAAGAAACAAGAAATGACCTGGTTCAATTTTTAGGTAAGGAAGTGAGTGTGCGGCAAGCAGATAAGGTTGATGTTGCAGGTTTGAAGAATAAGATGGTTGTGTTTGCCGAGCACTACCCGTTATCGCAGAAAGAACAGACCCTTTTCAAACAGCTTAACCTTAAGGAAATTCCAATTACCTCATCGTTGGATGAACCATTGTTTATGAAGTTTGGTGGCGAGAAATTAATTCACCTCATGAAACAGCTTGGCATGAAGGAAGATGAAGTGATTGGACATGCGATGATTACGACATCTATCAAAAGGGCACAGGAAAAACTCGAACGGCAGGTTCGAATGGAAAAGCCGGCAAACTCTGCAAAGGAATGGTTTGAGTTTAACCTTCCTGCTTAAACCTTCAGGCGTTGCGCTTGAAGAATATCGGGCGATTCTTCACGCGGATATTGAGCCTTCAAATTCCGTGATTTTCTTTTTTTGGAGTTCAGGCACTTCAACGGTCTTGTTTGCTCCATAGTCGTAACACACCAGAACAGAAGTGCCCTGCGCCACAATTTCTTCAGTGTTATTCTTTTCCCGCACGATTATCCAACTGAGTTCAATGCTCTTCTTGCCTAACTTAGAACAGCGGGTGTACACAAAGATGGAGTCATGCAGAAAAATGGGAGCTTTATAATCGATGGAGATGTGCGCGAGAATGATTCCGAGCTGATGACTCCAGCGGGCATCGGTTCTCACCACCTCTTCAAAATATTTTAAACGGGCAAGTTCGATATACGTCAGGTGATTGGCGTTGTTCACATGCCCCATCTTATCCACGTCTTTGAAACGGAGTTGGATGGGCGTTTTATGTTTGAAGGGATGCATACGAAAGCGAATCAGGAATTATCAACAATATCAACATTTAGCCCATCACTGAGCGGACTCGGTTTTTTAATTAGGTAAATAGCTTTTGAAGTATTTCAAGTTTGTTGATGCGCGACAGGGCAATCAAGCAACTTGTATCGGAAATAATAATTTTACTTGTCAAGCGGCTCGTCTAAATCCCGTTCAGTTTCCCCAAATATTGAAACCCCGTATTTGCCAACTGTTTCAATAAATTCGCGTTTAGATATTCCTGCAAACTCCGCTGCCTGACCGGAAGAAAGAATGCCTTTATCGAAAAGAACGGCTGCAACGGCCATCTTCACTTCGCGCTCATTGGTTTCTTCTGGAACATTTATTGTAAGCGTTTTCATCTTAACAAAGATACGTTTTTTCAATTTTAATTGCCTTGAAGCCGTACTGTGTTTTTCCTAGAAATACACAAACTCACCCGCTGTACCCCTGATTGTAACCTGCCTTTTTAATGAAGTTTCCACTCTTCCAATAACCCTCGCCTCTACCCCAAAATGTTTTGAAATGGTGATGACTTGCTGCGCATGTTTTTCGTTTAGGTAAATCTCCATGCGGTGCCCCATGTTAAACACCTTATACATTTCTTTCCAATCGGTGCCGCTGCTTTCCTGAATGAGGCTGAAGAGTGGAGGCATATCAAACAGATTGTCTTTAATAATGTGCAGGTTTTCTATAAAATGCAGCACTTTGGTTTGCGCACCACCGCTGCAATGTACCAAACCATGAAGTTGAGAACGAAGTTCTTTGAATACTTCCATCATAACAGGCGCATACGTGCGGGTCGGTGAAAGCACCAGCTTGCCAACATTCACACCTACATTCGGAACAGTATCCGTGACTTTATATTTTCCTGAGTAAACTAAATCGTTCGAAACTGTAGGGTCGAACGACTCCGGATATTTTGCAGCGTACTCTTTTGCAAACACATCGTGACGCGCGGAAGTTAACCCGTTACTGCCCATGCCACCATTGTATTCATTTTCGTAAGAGGCTTTTCCAAAGGATGCCAGCCCTACAATTACATCGCCTGCCTGAATGTTTTTATTGTCGATCACATCCGACCGTTTCACTCGTGCTGTAACGGTGCTGTCTACAATTATGGTTCTTACCAGATCTCCCACATCGGCAGTTTCGCCACCGGTACTATAAATTTGCAGTCTGTATTTTCGGAGCATCTCCAGAACTTCCTCCGTTCCATTAATAATCGCGGAGATGACCTCACCGGGAATCAGATTTTTATTTCTTCCTATGGTAGAGGAAAGAATAATGTTGTTGGTGGCACCCACGCACAACAAATCATCGATGTTCATGATAATCGCATCCTGCGCGATTCCTTTCCACACCGAAAGATCACCGGTTTCTTTCCAATAGATGTAGGCAAGGGATGATTTAGTGCCGGCCCCATCGGCATGCATTACGGTGCAGTAATTCGGATCACCACCGAGATAGTCTTCAACAATTTTGCAAAATGCCTGCGGGTACAAGCCTTTATCAAGCTTGCTGATGGCCTTGTGCACATCTTCTTTACTGGCGGAAACCCCGCGTTGGTTATAGCGATCGGACATATATTCAGTTAAGTCATCCTGAGCGTAGTCGAAGGATGATCAGGTGCAAAGGTGCCAAATTTCGTTGACACATTAATTGAAAAAAATGTCTATTGCCATACGGTTGTCAGGAGGTCAGCTTAATTTTAACTATGCCTTCTGTAAAAACAGTAGATGAAGCCATGCTCAAACTTCCCCCGATTGAGTTGGCCATGATGAAGCGCTTGCGTGCGCAGGTACAGGAATGTTTGCCTCAGGCAAGGGAAGAACCCAAATATGGATTAGGCGTTCCGTTTTATAGCCATTACCGGCAGATCTGTTTTATCTGGCCATCATCTTATTATTGGGGCCCAAAGAAGAAGGAGTCATCCGGGAAACCATCGATGGTCACGCTTGGTTTTTGTTATGGAAACCTCATGAGCAATGATGATGGCGCACTGAAAGCCGATGGTCGAAAGCAGGTTTATTGTATGTACTTTCATTCGATAGAAGAAATTAATGATCGCCAGATTCAAGCACTGTTATATGAAGCGGAGATGATCGATAGCAGCTTTCGTAAAAAAGTTGTTAAAAAGGGGAAGTCAGGAAGAAACCATCTGGAATGATCACAGATTCATAACGAAACGAACAACGCCTTCAGCGTAAAAATCGTTTATCGTATTACCTTAAATCCAATAGCCATGAAAACTACGCTACTGCTTCTCTTATTACTGGTTGCCAATTTCATTTACGCGCAAGTACCCATTCTGGTAACGCCTCAATGGCTCAATGAACATAAAAGCGATCCGAACATGGTAGTTCTGCAGGTAAACTTTTTACAAGCCGAGTATGAAACCGAGCACATTTCCGGTGCTCGTTTTTTGTGGCCCAGTTGGCTGGCGCCCGACTCCCCTCAAAGCAGTTTTAATGCGCCCGATCCCAAACAAGCACAAGAACTGCTGCGCACTTTCGGCATCAACAACAACTCACACGTGGTGGTGGTGCATGTGAAAAATCAAGTGTCGCCTGCAGCACGGATGTTTTTAACGCTGGAGCACCTGGGCTTGCGCGGACAAGTTTCATTTCTGAACGGAGGCCTTGATGCCTGGAAAAAAGATGGTTTACCGGTAACCAAAGAAAAACCTGTCGTAACCAAGGGCAAGTTTGTGGTAAAGCTCAATAGACTACTTGTGGATAAAGACTATGTGCTCAAGACATTAAAATCGGATAATGTGGTGGTGGATGCACGCATGAAAAATTATTATGATGGCGATGTTCCTACCTATGTACGGGAAGGTCACATCGTGGGCGCTAAAAATATACCGTACACCGAACTGGTAGATGTCAACAACATGTTCAAGCCCAATGACCAACTGGCATCTTATTTTGCGCCCGTAATTCCCGATGTTAAAAAGGAAGCTGTGGCGTATTGTTTCATTGGGCAAACCGCCAGCGTGGTGTACCTGGCCGGCCGCGCACTCGGGTACGATATGAAGTTGTACGATGGTTCCATGCAGGAGTGGAGTTTTGATGAGAGCCTGCCGATGGAGAAAACGAAGAAGTGACCGGATACCTGATTCTGGATGCTGGATTCTTGACATTCAGAATCCAGCATCATTATTCAGAATCCAGTTTTATCTTCCTGAAAAATTCCCAACATACAATGCCCAGGCATACTGAAATGTTTAAGGAATGTTTGGTTCCGATTTGCGGAATTTCAAGGGCGATATCTCCCTTAGCAATGACATCTTCGCTTACTCCATTCACTTCGTTTCCGAACACCAGGCAATAAGGTGTGTCGTTATCCGGAGTAAAGAGGGCCAACGATTTGCTTTCAGTTGTTTGTTCAACAATAACAATCGTATACCCGTTCGTTTTTAGTTGGTGAACAACCGAAGCGGGGTTCTCATGATATTCCCAGGCAACCGATTCGGTAGCCCCTAGTGCAGCCTTCTGAATTTCGCGGTGTGGTGGCGTTCCGGTTATTCCGGTCAGGTAGATTTTTTCAATACGAAAGGCATCGGCTGTACGAAAGGCAGAACCAACATTGTGAAGGCTCCGCACATTGTCAAGCACAATGCAGACCGGAATTTTTTCAGAATCTTTAAATTCGTTAACCGAAATTCGGCCCAGTTCTTCAAGTTTTAATTTTTTCACGAAACAAAAGTAAACGATCGCTGACAAATATTTTATGAACGGACAGTCTCTTGTAACTTGTTTGGCGTTATTTGAGCCTATGAGATTTCTGTTGCTGTTCATAATTCCGTGTGTGTTGTACGCACAAGACCCCTGGAAAAATGTGTATTCGCAAAAAGCATGGGCCGAGCGTGACGCCTGGCAGAAGCCGCAGGAGATAATGAAACAACTCAATATTCATGAGGGCAGCCTTGTGGCAGATGTAGGTTGTCATGAAGGCTATATGA
The DNA here is from genome assembly GCA_049306095.1 of Cyclobacteriaceae bacterium. GTDB lineage: Bacteria > Bacteroidota > Bacteroidia > Cytophagales > Cyclobacteriaceae > UBA2336. The sequence goes on along the minus strand of JBAQPU010000052.1, from coordinate 6,790 downwards.
CCGTTAAACTTGCAAAGGCTGTAGGTACAAAAGGGAAGGTTTTTGCTGTGGATATTGATCAGTCGAAGCTGGATAAGCTGAAGATAAATCTTTCGGAAAGAAAAATCAGCAACGTGACGCTTATAAAAGGAGATGACGATAACCCCAACCTGGCGACTCATTCACTTGACGCGGTTGTGATTGTAGATACCTATCATGAAATGGATGATCATGACAAAATTCTTCAACATGTAAAGACCGCATTAAAACCGGGCGGCAGATTGGTTATGTGTGAGCCGCTGGCTGACGAACGCAAAGGAAAGTCAAGAAGTGATCAGGAATCGAAGCATGAACTGGGCATGAACTATGCGCTTGAAGATCTGGAAAAAGCAGGCTTTAAGATTCTTTATAAAAAAGAAGATTTTGCCGATCGATCAAAAGTGAAAGGCGACCGGATGTGGATAGTCACCGCTCAGAAGAAATAATTCCCGACCTTGTGCCGCGATTCCAGCCTATTTACTAACGGGCGTAACCTGGTATCCAGCCTTTTGTAGCAAACTCAACATGCCATCTTCACCTGGCAGATGGCCTGCTCCCACCGCGATAAACTGCGAACCTGAACGCATCAAAGGCGGCAACGTTTTCATCCACTTTTCATTCCTGTCTTTCAAAAGATAATCGCTGTTGCCGATTAAATCTTCAGGTATGGATTCCATCAATTTACTGAGTGCATCCAAATCTTTTTGGAGATAGAGGTTTAACATATCAACATGAGTTTTTGAAAATGTGTTAGAGTTTTTAACATAATCAACCAGTTGCCGTGCTTGTTCCTCCACCGGAAATTGATCCAACAACAATTTCATCTGCGCCTCCATGGTTTCTAGTGGTGTTAACATTATGGCATTTTTCTTCGCAGCGCTGGCAAAGTGTACATCCAGCGGAATGCCCGGATATTTGCTCAGCGTTTTTTCATTCAACTTCTGTGATTGCAGCAATACCAGAGCAGCCGAAACCTGCGAAGGTTTAAACATATCCATCATTTTCAGGCTGAAGCCGGAAATTTTTTCGAGCGTATCGGAGACAAGCTTAAAATCTTCAGGCGATAACAGAGTTGATATTTTCTTGTCCCGCATAACGGCCATCATTGATATGTTCAAAAGCTTAGATGAATCGATAACCATTTCGACAACAACACCTTTTGCATTTTTAAAAGGAGTTTCAATTTCCGGAACCTCGGTCAGAAACCCATCGCCCAACAAATGGTAGGTTCCAAACAGGTAAGAAGGCTCAGTTAAGTCATTCCCCGAGATCTTCCACAGAAGAGATTTTGATACAGGCTGGCCAAACGTGAGTGTTGAAATGACCAGTGCAATCGTTAGCGGTAAAAATTTGAATATTTTATTCATTTGTAGGAAGGAAATCTTGGTTACATTTTTTCTAAGTTTCATTATTTTGATCAATATTCCAGTCCTATGAAGCGTATTTTTTTATTTCTGTTTTCACTTTCACCGGTATTGTTCAGTTGTAGCGATGATAGTGCCCAATTAAACGAACCAAAGCCGAGCAAATTTGCATACCATGATTTTACCAGCTATGCGGATTTCAGGAAAACATTGATAGGGATAGCTCAAATCAGCGATGCTTCAGAACGGGAAAAACAGATGGTAGTTTTTTTTGATAGTTTGGAAGACAACCAACAAATTCCCTTTGCCATGGGCGATTCGGTTGCTCTATTATACAAAGGCGCGGCAAACTCAGTGAGTTGGACGGGTGATTTCACCGGGTGGTCATCTCCCGGTTACAGCGGAACCAATATTGGCGCTGATACTTGGGTGTCGGAAAAAGTTTTTCCATCGGATGCGCGACTTGATTATAAGCTAATTGTAAATGGGAGTTGGATTTTAGATCCTGCCAATGAATTTATTCAGTACAGCGGCTTTGGTCCTAACTCTGAATTAAGAATGCCCGACTGGCAATATCCCACAGAAACAATTCTTGGCCCCGGTGTGGTGCAAGGCCAGCTCAGCGATAATTTTACGATCCAAAGCAATGCCTCTAATTTGAACTACACCGTTCAGTACAAGGTGTACACACCGGCAGGATATGAAAGTTTGGATGATCTGCCGGTTATTTATGTTACCGATGGTCATGAATATGCGAACAATCAAATGGGATCGATGATAACGGTGTTAGATAATATTATTTACTATGGAACCATCCCACCCGTTATTGCCGTGTTTATCGACCCACGCAATCCGTCCAACCTGAACGAGAACAGAAGAGGCTCAGAATATACTGCCAATATCAAGTTTGTCAATTTTGTTGCCGATGAGTTGGTACCGGTAATTGATGCGCAATACAAAACAAATGTAAATCCGGATGCTCGCGCAATACTGGGTACTTCTCTGGGAGGTTGGAACTCAGCTTTTTTTGGACTGAAGAGAAGTGATGTATTTCAGCGTATTGCTATTCATTCTCCCGCATTTGACCCTGCCATTATTGAAGGATATGAAACATCTCCGGTGTTGCCGTTGAAAATATTTATGAGTACGGGAGTTATCAACGATACACAAGCCAAGGCGCGTTCGATGAAAACAGTATTGGAAGCAAAGGGCTACCCGTTATCGTACATCGAGGTTAATGAAGGCCACTCCTGGGGCAACTGGCGTGCGCTTATTGAAGAGCCGCTTGTTTATTTTTTTGGGGACTAGTTTCATTTCAACGAGTAATCACCAAAGGCATTTTTAATTTCACCCCTACAAAGGTTAAAGTAATTAAATTCAGTTTTCAGAACGAGAAACCTGAATATCTTTGTCCGCATGGCCGGAGCAGGAGCAAACGATACCCCGTTAATGAAGCAATACAATGCCATCAAGGTGAAATATCCGGGAGCATTGTTGCTGTTTCGTGTTGGCGATTTTTACGAAACTTTTGGGTCGGACGCTATTGCTGCTGCAAGGGTGCTGGACATTACGCTGACTAAACGAGGAAATGGTTCAGCTTCAGAAATTGAACTGGCAGGATTTCCGCATCATGCCCTGGATACCTATTTACCAAAATTAGTTCGGGCTGGTCATCGTGTTGCGATTTGTGATCAATTGGAAGACCCGCGCTTCGTAAAGGGGATCGTAAAACGTGGTGTAACCGAATTGGTAACACCCGGTGTTTCGTTCAACGATCACGTTTTAGAAAAGAAACAAAACAATTTTCTTGCTTCGATACATATTAATAAGGCAAGCGTTGGTGTTGCCTTTTTAGATATAAGCACAGGCGAATTTTATGCCGCACAAGGAAGCGAGAATTACATCAATAAGCTCATCCAAAGTTTTAGTCCGGCTGAAGTAATTTTTAGCAAAACTCATCGTGAAAAATTTGAAACTCAATTCGCACAAAACCATGCAACGTTTGCGCTCGATGAATGGGTGTACGCATTTGATTTTGCGTACGAGCGTTTGATCAATCAATTTAAAACAGCTACACTGAAAGGGTTTGGATTGGATGGCATGAATGAAGCCATTGTGGCTGCAGGTGCAATCCTTCAATATCTTGAGGCGACTGAACATAAAGACACACAACACATCAGTTCCATAGCCCGCATCGATGAAGAAAAATATGTGTGGCTCGACAGGTTCACGATTCGCAACCTCGAGCTCGTGTCATCGAATAATGAAGGCGGTGTTCCCTTGATTCAAATAATGGATCAAACCGTTACACCCATGGGCTCACGCCAGTTGCGCAAGTGGATGGTGTTGCCCCTCAAAGAGAAAACGGCCATTGACGAGCGTTTACAAATTGTTAGCGTCTTTCATGATCAAACTGATTTGGCCGAAGGCATTCTTGAAAACCTTCGCCCGATTGCAGACTTGGAAAGATTAATATCAAAGGTGGCCGTTGGCCGGATTAACCCGCGCGAATTGCTGCAATTAAAAAGATCGTTGCAGCGTATTGTACCTATTCGCCATTTGTTGGTAGAGACGCATAATCATGGGTCTCTACGGAAATTGGGTGATCAATTAAACACCTGCGATTTTCTTGTTGATAAAATAGAAAAAGAATTAAGTGAAGAAGCCCCCATGTTGGTGCATCAGGGGGGGATTATTAAAAATGGTGTACATACTGAACTTGATGAGTTAAGAAGTATCGCCTTTTCGGGGAAGGATTACCTCTTACAAATTCAGAAACGTGAAGTCGAGCGCACGGGTATCAACTCACTTAAAATTTCCTACAATAAAGTTTTCGGGTATTATCTGGAAGTCAGCAATGCTAACAAAGACAAAGTTCCTTCCGATTGGATTCGCAAGCAAACACTTGTGAATGCCGAGCGGTACATTACCGAGGAGCTTAAAGTGTATGAAGAAAAAATTCTTCATGCCGAAGAGAAACTGAATGTGATTGAGCTGAAGCTTTTTCAGGAACTGGTTCATCATGCTTCCGGTTTCGTGTTGCCCATTCAACAAAATGCACGCGTTCTGGCGCAATTGGATTGTCTACTTTCATTTGCGAGGGTGGCCAGGCAAAATAAATATGCAAAGCCTGAGATCAGTGAAAGCAAAGCGCTGGATATTAAAGCAGGCCGCCATCCTGTAATTGAAAATCAGTTACCTGCCGGTGAACGCTATGTCCCTAATGATATTTTTCTGGATACAGAATCGCAGCAGATTTTAATTATTACCGGACCCAACATGGCGGGGAAATCGGCCTTGTTAAGACAAACGGCACTCATCGTACTCATGGCGCAACTGGGCAGCTATGTGCCGGCACAAAGTGCCACCATCGGCATTGTTGACAAAGTTTTCACACGTGTGGGAGCTTCCGACAATCTTTCGCGCGGAGAGTCAACGTTTATGGTAGAGATGACCGAAACGGCCAGCATCCTGAATAATTTGAGCGACCGCAGTTTGATTTTGATGGATGAAATTGGCCGGGGCACTTCAACGTACGATGGTGTATCCATTGCCTGGGCCATTGTTGAGTACCTGCATAATCATAAAGACTTTAAACCCAAAACACTTTTTGCTACGCACTATCACGAACTCAATCAACTCGAAGAAGATTTGGTGCGTGTGAAGAACTTTAATGTTTCGGTAAAGGAAGCGGGCGACAAAATTATTTTTATGCGCACCCTCAAAAAGGGAGGAAGTGAACACAGCTTTGGAATTCACGTAGCGCAACTGGCGGGTATGCCCAACAAAGTTGTGCTGCGCTCAAATGATATTTTGCATTTTCTGGAAAAAGAAAAACATAAAAACGAACCGCAGAAGAAGCTTGAAAATCTGCCGAAGGCAACACCCCAAATGAGTTTGTTTGAGATGGATCCGAAATCAAAGGCGATTCATGAAATGCTGGAGAAGATCGATATCAATACGATTAGTCCGGTGGAGGCGTTGTTGAAGTTGAATGAGATACTTTCGCTGTTGAAGAGATGAAAAGGCTGTTGCATTCCTTTATCATTGTCGTTATAACTGTGGGCATCACCATGATTGTGAACCTGTTCATGAGCATGTGGATTTTTCACATTGCCTTTCCTGAGCAGTCGGCATTAAGCGATTTTGAATTTGAAGATTTCGCTTTTTCGATCAAGAAAACAAACAATCAACGAGATGAAAATATTGTGTTGGTAAACATCGGTCAATTGGGACGGGCAGGGATAGCTCAACAGATAAATATTTTGGATCGGTATAAGCCTAAGGTCATAGGGGTAGGGGTAATTTTTAATTGTGAAGGTTTTTATGATACTTTGAACTGTCCGCAGTTGTTGGATACACTGAGTAATTCATTGCTTCATGAAGCTATTCGGAATTCCGGCAGAGTTGTTCTAATAAGCCGGATACTTAGCATTGGGGTTGATGGCCTGGTAGATTCAGTTGAAATATCTGACCCAATTTTTAGTGATTTTTCACAAAATGGTTTTGGTAATCTGGTAACCAGCTCAAAAAACCAGGATGATATTAAGAGTAGCCGTTCTTTTAACCCAATTTTGAAACTTCACGATAAAGAAGTCCATGCTTTTGCCGTAGAATTAAGCCGCCTTGCAGACTCTGCTAAAACCAATCGTTTTTTGAAGCGAGGAAATGTGGAGGAAATTATTAATTACAAAGGAAATATTTCAGTTAAGGGTGCTCCGTTTAAAAGTGAATCAGAGTACTTTGAAACACTCGAATATGATGATGTACTCCATGAAAGATTTGATACAACGGTGATCACCGACAGGGTTGTGATTCTGGGATATTTTGGAGATTACCTGCTCGATAATCGATCCGAAGATATGTTTTACTCGCCCCTGAACAGGGTGGTTCTTGGTAAATCACTTCCGGATATGTATGGCATGGTTGTGCATGCCAACATTGTGAGTATGATCTTGCGAGAAGATTATATTAATCGTATTTCAGCTTTTAATGCATGGGTTCTTTCAATCTTAATCGTTTTCTTTAACGCATTGTTTTTTGTCTGGCTTCACAAGCGCAACACGATTTGGTATGAAGCATTTACACTATTAATTCCGGCACTTCAAATTATTATGATTGCCTATTTCCGTCACATTTTGTTTCAACGTTTCAATTATGTGCTGGATCTTTCAGCAGCTACTGTGTTACTGGTGAGTGTTAGTTTATCAGCGGGTTTGTATTTTGGGCCGTTGCAGTTAGTGATAAAGAAAATTTTTCCTGCGCATCAGCATTTTAAATTGGGTAATGGTGCCAAAAATGGTTGGTGACATTTAATTGGAAATTTCATTTATTCCGTACCTAAATCTGAAGAGGAAGCAAGCTCTGCTGGAGAGCAACTTGCCAGCAATAAGATTTACCGACTGGAA
>JBAQPU010000051.1:0-77287 GCA_049306095.1 Cyclobacteriaceae bacterium | reverse complement strand
GCGTGTCCTCCGCTCAGGTGAACGAAAAGGGGCTCTCTTTCGACAGGCGCTGGATGCTGGTCGATGAAACAGGAACGTTCATGACACAACGTACATTGCCGGCCATGGCGTTATTGAAAGTGAAAATGGATTCCGACAGCTATCAGAATGGAGAATGGAAAATAGTCAACAGTCAACGATCGACTTACCACACGATTTCGATCACCCCTACGCCTCTTGGAAAAGGCATGCCTGTCACTATTTGGAATGATTCAGTAATAGCCTTTGAAGTTAGCCCTGAAACCAGCCAATGGTTTTCCGATGCGCTTCAAACAACCTGCAAACTGGTTTATTTCCCGGAAGAAAATGTACGGCCTGTTGACCCTGCTTACCAGGTAAACAATGAACACGTAAGCCTGGCCGATGCCTATCCTTTTATGATCATTGGTCAGTCATCGCTTGATCACCTGAATAACAAGCTTCAGGAGCCTATCCCGATGAATCGTTTTCGTCCTAATTTTGTGTTTACGGGTGGGGAGCCTAATGAAGAAGATAGTTGGCGAAATTTTACAATTGGCAATAACCGGTTTGTTGGCGTTAAGCCTTGTGCCCGATGTGTTGTTCCAACCATCCATCAGGATACTGCAGAAAAAGGCGTTGAACCTTCGCGCACCCTGGCTACCTACAGGAAAAAAGAAAATAAAATATTATTTGGACAGAACCTCGTAGCGGTTGACCATCAGAAAATAAATGAAGGAGATATCATAACTATTCAAACACGATCATGAGTTATCAAATTTCAACTACCAACTACCAACTACCAAAAATCAACTACCAATTATCCATTTTTGTTTTTGCACTCCTCTTACTCTATGGATGCAACCCAACTGAAAAACCACTTCCTGTTTTTGGTGAGCGTACGGTAAATGGGACGGATACTGTTTATCATACTATTGCAGATTTTGAGTTTCTAAATCAGGATAGTGTAATGGTTACCAGCAAAACCTTTGAAGGTAAAATTTATGTGGCCGATTTTTTCTTCACTACCTGCCGCACCATTTGCCCGATTATGAAAGCACAAATGGTTCGTGTAAATGAGGCTATAAAAGAAATTCCAGATGTGCTGATAGTTTCTCATTCCATTGATCCCGAATATGACACCGTAGCCTTGCTTCACGACTACGCCAATCGATTGGGCGCAAAAAGTGATAAATGGTACTTCTTAACCGGGCAGCCTCGTGACTATGTTTTCAACCTGGCACAAACCAGTTACTTTGCCACCGCCATGGAAGACAAATCTGAACCCGATGGTTTCATTCATAGTGGCGCCTTTCTTTTAATAGATAAGCAAAGAAGGATACGCGGAAAATATGACGGCACGAGAGAAGACGATGTTAGTCGCCTTCTGGAAGATATTAAGAAACTTAGAAAGGAATACGGAAACTAAACTGAATTAGATGCTGGAGGCAAGATGCTGGATGCGGAGTGGTTGGAATGGGATACTGAAAGCCTGCCTTCAGCTTTATTTAGTCATTCAAAATCCAGAATTCAGAATCCAGAATCCCGAACCCAAAACCATCTTATTACCTCTCATTCTCATTTTACTATCGGCCTGTTCAGGCAACCATTCCGAATCCATTAAGTTTCAGCAATATTATGTTCAGGGTGAACAGCTGTATAAAAAAAATTGCAGTAACTGTCATCAAGCAGATGGGTCAGGGTTAGGGCTTCTTTATCCGCCCCTGAACCAATCGGACTACATGAAAAATAATTTCGAACACGTACTCTGCCTGATGAAGCACGGGGTGAGGGATAGCGTAACCGTTAATGGGAAAGTCTACATTCAACCGATGCCCGGTATTCCTACTCTTACAGATCTGGAAATTGCAGAGATCGCTACCTACATTTACAACACATGGGAGCATGATCGCGGTATAGTTGAAGTGGCCGAAGTCACTCGTCTTTTAAAAGGATGTAACGCTGAGTAAATTACTCAGCCCGGAGCCAAATTTTTATCCCCTTGAATTTTGGCCTAAAACGAAACCACTTAGTCCTTTAATTCTGCCCCTGGTAAGGGTTTTCTGCTGCTTATACCTATAGAATGGAGATGGAAAAAATTTCATCAACCTCCAATCAATAATTCCGTAAATTTATCAACACTCAACCATCATCCTTATGGCCTCTATCAGTTTAAAAATCAACAATAAAAACTACTCCATTGATGCCGACCCTAAAATGCCGTTGCTTTGGGTCATTCGTGACCTGGTGGGGTTAACCGGCACCAAATATGGCTGCGGTATTGCCCAGTGTGGCGCCTGTACCATTCATTTAGATGGCAATCCGGTTCGGTCCTGCTCGTTACCAGTTGCAACGGGAGCAAATAAAAGCATCACCACAATCGAAGGATTGTCGGAAACCAACTCCCATCCGGTTCAACAAGCCTGGATGGATGAACAAGTTCCGCAATGCGGCTATTGCCAGTCCGGTCAAATCATGGCTGCCGCAGCCCTGTTGAAACGGAATTCAAATCCCTCCGATAAAGATATTGACTTGGCCATGCAAGGGCACATTTGCCGGTGCGGCACCTATCCGCGAATCCGAAAAGCCATTAAGGTGGCAGCACAACTTTCTTCAAAAGCTTCTGTTAAATAAAATCCTGATCGTATGAAATCAGTAAAAAATATTTCGCGTAGAAATTTCATCCGGATATCCGGTCTGTCGGGCGCGGCCTTAACCATTGGCTTCTCGTTGCCAACTTTTGGAAACGAAACGGCAAGTCAACTGTTGAGTGCAGCGTCAGCCGAAAATTTAGGGGTTGAATTAAATGCCTGGGTATCGGTCGATGCCACAGGAAAAGTAACGATCATGAGCCATCGTGCCGAGATGGGACAAGGCGCTTATCAGGCCGTTCCACAAATGATTGCGGAAGAGCTTGAGGTAGATCTCAATCAGGTAAACATTGTATTTGCTCCCGGCAACGCTAAAAAATACGGAAGCCAGATTACCGGTGGCAGTTCTACCGTTCGTTCGGCTTACAAGAACCTGATGCGTATGGGCGCATCGGCCAGAGAAATGTTCATAGAAGCCGCAGCCAGGAAATGGAATGTCATTAAATCCGAATGCTTCGCTGAAAACGGAAATGTCATCCATCGCCCTTCCGGAAAAAAATTAAGCTATGGCGACCTAGTTCAGGAGGCCTCCAAACTGTCGCCACCTCAGGATGTGAAATTGAAAGACCCTGCTGATTATAAAATTATTCGCAAGCCCCTCATGCGCCAGGATATGCCATTAAAAACAAATGGTTCTGCGGTGTTTGGAATGGATAAAAAAATTCCGGGCATGCTCTACGCGGTGGTTGAAAGAAATCCCCGCTTTATTGGAAGGGTAAAAAGTTTTGACGACAGCGCAACAAAAACTGTTGCCGGAGTGAAGCATGTTTTCAAAGTTCAGATGGATGTATTTGCTCAAAAACGTGATGGCGTTGCCGTTGTTGCCGACTCGCTGTGGGCAGCCCTTCAGGGACGAAAAGTTTTAAAGGTAGAGTGGGATGATTCAGGTTTCGAACAGGTGAGCACCGAAATTCTTTTCAACAGAATGCGTGACGATTTGAAGAAGCCCGGCTATTCGCAGCGTACCGGTGGAGATTTTGAAACCGCATTTCAACGGGCAGAAAAAAAAGTAGAAGCTATTTATGAAACTCCGTATGAATCACACAGCTGCATGGAGCCTATTAACTGCATCGCACATGTGCACGATGATACCTGTGAAATATGGGGACCCATTCAGGGGCCGGATTGGATTCAGGAAGACATTAGCCAGAAACTGGGATTAAAACCAGAAAATGTGATCGTGAACATGACATTTTTAGGAGGCGGATTTGGGCGGAAAGCATTTACCGACTACCCGTATGAAGCGGCTATTATCTCGAAAGAAATTAAAGCCCCGGTGCAGGTTGTATGGACACGCGAAGATGATATGACACAAGGCCCTTTCAGGCCGGGTGCCGTTTACGAATGTAAAGCCGGGCTGAGCAACAGCGGGGCAATTACAGCCTTCAAAGCCAAGATGGCCGCTCAAAACATGGGACACCAGTGGCCGGGTGCCGATAAAACATCTTTCAACGACAGCACAACCGAAGGTTTTCTGGAAGGATACTTCGAGTCAATACCACACTACAGTTTTTCTGATGTTCCAACCGAATCGCCCGTTCCTGTTATGTGGTGGAGGTCTGTTTATTCGTCAACCAACGGATTTGCATACGAAAGTTTTATCGATGAATTGGCCGTTGAGGCAGGCAAGGATCCGCTCGATTTCAGAAAGCGATACCTGGGTGAACGTTACCGCGCGTTGATTAATACCCTGGAAGAAAAAACAAATTGGAAAACCCGCAAAAAAAATGAAGGATGGGGAGTGGCCATTACCGAGTGCTTCAAAAGCATTGTAGGTGAGGCAGTGAAAGTTTCAAAAGGTACTGACGGAAAAGTAAAAATTGATAAAGTGGTGGCTGTGATGGATTGCGGGTGGTATGTAAACCCCGATACCATTCGGGCACAGGTTGAAGGAAGCGTTGTTATGGCGTTAGGTGCAGCCGTGAAACATGCTACCGATTTTGCAGCCGGAAAAGCTGTTCAGCAAAATTTTAATAGCTATAAAATGCCCCGCATCAGCGACATCCCTCCTATTGAGGTTCATATCATGGACAATGAGGAGAAAGCAGGAGGCGTTGGCGAACCGGGTTTACCTCCTCTTGCTCCGGCCTTGTGTAATGCTATCTTTGATTTAACAGGAAAGCGAATACGGAAACTTCCGTTCAACCTGAATGAAATCTAACGTAAAAAAATCTAAACAATGAAATACTACGGATACCTCGTCATCATCATTATTTGTTTTATAACAATTTCAGCTTTCCGTCAATCTTTTGATCTGAAGGCAAGTATTACCCGCGGAAAAGAAGTGTATGTAGCGCAATGTCTTTCCTGCCACATGGATGAAGGGCAGGGCTTAGAAGATGTGTACCCACCACTCGCCAAATCAGATTACCTGATGGCCGACAAAAAAAGGCCCATCCGTGAAATCCTGTACGGGCTGAATGGACCCATAAAAGTGAATGGCAAAACATACGACCTTGAAATGACCGGCTTTGATTTGACCGACCAGGAAGCCAGTGATGTGTTAAATTATATTCGTAATAGTTGGGGCAATAAAGGGGCTGCTGTAACGCCTGATGAAGTACGGGCATCAAGAACAAAATAACCCGAAATCTCCGATTACTAATTCGCAGTCATTAAACGTGACATCAAACTTCAACCCTATGAAATTTGACTTCCTGACCTGTATTAAAGTTTCAATCTTTCTAATCCTGATTGCAATACCCCTGGCTATTACCTACGATGTTCTCTTTTCTAAGCCGCTGGTGATGAGAGGTGTGATTGTTGACAAGATTCATTTCCCAGGCAAAAGTCAGTCGGGGCAAAATATTTTACCCTACATGAAGTACAAATCCAATGATTACATCATAACCGCTCAACAGGAGGAACAATGGATTGCCTTTGTAAAAACAAACGATGGGCAAATTCTAAAAGTAAACTGTCACCTTCATCACTACGAACAAACCCAAATAGGCGACACGTTAAGATTTAAAGAGTACACGGGCGAAATTTTTCATATCGACTATTTCTCCCACAATGAAGAAGATGAGGAAACGGCCAACATTGCATCGTGAAAGAAATTAAACATATTGTTTCTGAATACGCAAAAGTTGATCACGCTAACAGGCAGGTGGCCCTGGCAACAGTTGTTCGTGTGAAGGGATCATCGTATCGCAGTCCGGGTGCACGCATGCTCATTACCGATGATGGCCGATGGGTGGGTTCGATCAGTGGAGGATGCCTGGAGGGCGATGCGTTGCGAAAGGCCCGCCAGGTGATGAGAGATAAAAAGCCGTTGACCGTAACCTACGATACCCATGAAGAGAGTAATCAGAAATTAGGGATCGGGTTGGGGTGCAATGGAGTAATTGATGTGTTCATTGAGCCGGTACTTCAACGCTCAAATGAAAATCCGATTCAGGCATTTCAACGTATTTTAGCAATACAGGAAATCGTTGCACTCGCCACAGTTTTTAACTGCTCTTCGGCCGAAATGATTGGCGGAAAAATTATGATTGACCAGTCGGGCAACATTCTATCCAACTCGCTTGGCCTGTATGAAATGGCTTCCGCTATTGTACATGACTTAAAAAAAGTATTTGAAACCAACCGCTCGGAAGTTAAAACATATTCCGATGCGTGCGAGGTATTCATTGAACTGATTCAACCGACCATTTCCCTCATCGTTTTTGGTGGAGGATTTGATGCCCGACCTGTTAGCCAGATAGCAAAATCGCTTGGCTGGAATGTTACTGTTACAGATGAATGCGTGTCGCACATTGCTCCGGTTTTCTTTCCAACAGCCGATACACTGTCGCTTTGTCAGCGGGAATTTATTGATCGCGACTTCAATATTACTCCGTACACTGCCTGTGTACTGATGTCACACAATTATGAATACGACCGTGATGTGCTTAAAAAACTTTTAAAAACAGAAACTCCCTATATCGGCCTGCTGGGCCCGCGAAAACGTTTCGAGAAAATGCAGGAAGAATTTTTATCGAACGGAACAGTAGTTGCAGAAAAAGATTTTCACCGTATACACTCCCCCATCGGGCTTGATATTGGCGCAGAAACACCGGATGAAATTGCGGTAAGTATCATCGCGGAAATTCAAAGTAAATTTTCAAACCGTTCGGGTGGTTTTATGAAGTATAACCCCGGGCCTATTCATCCGCGTGACGGCCAGACTAATCAGGTATTTAAGCAAATCTATCTGACAGGAAACAGAATCAAGTCCATCAATCAATAATGATGAAAAAATTTACAGAGGAGATGTTCATGACGGCTAAACCGTTGAATGATGACGCTTACAAAACAAATAGTTGACATTACTCGCCACTTACGGTCTCTTCAAACTGCTGAAGAAAAACAGCTTTGGGAAAAACTTAGAAATCGAAAACTTAAAGGAATAAAATTCCTCCGTCAGCACCCCATCGTTTACGGACATAGGGGTAATTCTCCGCTATTTTTTGTTGCTGACTTCTATTGCAATGCACTGAAACTCGTCATTGAGTTAGATGGAAAAGTTCACAAATTTCAAAAAGATTACGATGCGAATCGAGACTCAATTTTGAAACAACTAGGATTAAAAGTCCTTAGAATAGAAAATGAGGAGCTAGTTAATCTTGAAAGTGTTTTAAAAAGAATTTCAGAATTTCTAACTCACCCCCCTTCCCCCTCGCTACAAAGTAGAGAGGGGGTGTCTTCTCCCGATAAGTCGGGAGAAGACGGGGGTGAGTTAAATAAATCCGCTATCCTTATCCTCGCAGCGGGTTCTTCATCCCGCATGGGGCAATCTAAACAGCAATTACTCATTGACGGACAGGCCTTGTTGTTTCACACCGTGGCTGTTGCCTTACAGTCTTCTGTTAGAAACATTAGTGTTGTACTGGGCTCCCGGTTCGAAGAACATCGCGAAATACTAAAAGGTAAACAGGTTGATATCATTTTTAACGCGAACTGGAAAACCGGCATTGGCAGCTCCATCAAAACGGGACTGCGTCATCTCCTTTCCAAAAAACCCAAGACAGAAGCAGCCATTATTATGGTATGCGACCAACCCTTGCTTCGGCCACAGCACCTTAAAATGCTTTTTGAAAAACATCACCATACAAAAGCAACACTTGTAGCATCCGCTTATTCAGGTACAGTTGGTGTGCCTGCACTATTTGCCTCTCGGCATTTTGATGAAATTCTGGAATTAAAAGATGATGAGGGCGCTAAAAAAATTATTCACCAATACCCAATCGAAACAATTGACTTCCCCGAAGGGGCCATCGACCTTGATACCCCGGAAGACTACAAAAAATTTCTTCATACCACCCAAAAAAAATGCCCTGATCCAGGGCACCCTTGATTATCAGTTTTAACGGTTTCAATTCACAAGCGTCTCCTCTGTCACCACCGGCAACCCCGCAGTAACCATGGCGCCAAATCCACCATAAATATTCGTTACATCGTTGAACCCTTTTTGTTTCATGATAGAGCAGGCAATCATGGAACGATAGCCACCGGCACAATGCACCAGGTAAGGCTTGCTTTTATCCAGGTCATCCAGGTTGTCGGGCATATCAGCCAACGGCTGAAACACACCATCCTTTAGGTGACTCACATTCCACTCACCCGGTTTGCGCACGTCCAGCACCTCAACACCTTTATTGATATACGCTGAAACCTCCGTGGCCGGAATTGAATTTACGGTATCAAGCTTTTCATTCCAGGATTGAATTCCTCCTTGCAGATAGCCAGCTACTTTTTCATACCCCACCCGTGCTAACCGTAACACAGCTTCTTCTTCCTGACCGCTTTCCGTAACCAGCACCAATGTTTTGTGGATATCAATCAAAGTTCCAACCCAAACCGCATACTGCCCACTTAATCCGATGTTGATGGACCCCGGAATAAAACCCTTTTCAAACTCATCAGGTTTACGGGTATCAAGTATCACTGCTCCTGCCTCTACTGCTTTTTTAAATTCAATGGTTGATAAGGGTTTTTTGTTTGCATTGATTACCTCATCGATCGGATTATAGCCCATCTTGTTAATGCGGGCATCTTCAAAGAAATACGATGGTGGAGGAAGAATACCATCAGTCACTTTCGTAATAAATTCTTCACGGCTCATATCCTTCAACGCATAGTTGAATTTTTTTTGTTCGCCAATGGTACTAAGGGTTTCTTTACCAATGTTCTTTCCGCAGGCAGAGCCGGGGCCATGTGCCGGATAAACAATAACACTATCGGGCAATGTCTTGATTTTTTTATTCAACGAATCGTACATCATGCTGGAAAGTTCTTCACGACTCATTACCCCGTCCAGCAAATCGGGTCTACCTACATCTCCTACAAATAGGGTATCACCGGTGAAAATGGCATGCTCTTTTCCGTTTTCATCCAACAATAAAAAGCATGACGACTCGGGCGTATGGCCGGGTGTATGAAGAACCCTGAGTTTTACTTTTCCAAGCTTAAATTCTTGTCCGTCAACCGCATGAATTACATCATAATTGGTATTTGCCTGCGGTCCATAAACAATGGGTGCATTTACTTTCCTGGATAAATCAATGTGCCCCGAAACAAAATCGGCATGGAAATGTGTCTCAAACACATATTTAATAGTGGCACCACGCTTCTTTGCCATTGTAATGTAGGGCTCGGTTTCACGCAGCGGATCAATAATCGCAGCTTCTCCTTCGGATTCGATATAATAGGCGGCCTCGGCCAGGCAATTCGTATACAATTGTTCGATGTACATGTGTGCTTTTTAATTCAGTCGGAAAATAACTACACAAAGGTCTGAAAAATTCCCAAAAAACGATTATTGATTTTCAGATCAGCCAACCACCGTATATTTGTTGCATATGCGATTCATTTTTTTAATCACCCTTCTTTTTTTCATCTGCCCAACAGCTTTTGCTGAGTCTTATAAAACATTTGAAGAAAATGGGAAAGTTGGATTAAAAAACGAAGCCGGGCAGGTCGTCATCCCTGCCACCTATGAGGCATTGGGCTGGAGCAACGGAAGTTTTTCAATTGCCGGCCAGGTAACAGGATATAAACTGAAAGGTTCATGGGGAGTTGTTGGTTTAAATAACCAGCGTATTACTCCCCCCAACTTTTCTGCCCTTACCCCCGGAGGCGGATTGCTGTTAGTAGCCACCAAACAAACTGCGCTTAAAATCAGTACAGGATGCATTAGTACCGATGGAAAAACTGTTATACCATTTACGTACACAGCCGTTAAAGTACATTCGCTGCGGGCAGTCGCCTGCATTCGCGATGGAATGTCATTTAAATACGGATTGATTGATCTTGAAAATAAGATACTGATTCCATTTCTATTCAGAAGCATTTACCCGATCGGCAGCTTGCGTTATGCGGTTGAAAATTTTAATGGGAAAACTGCACTCTTTTCGGAAAATGGAAGACAAATAACAGATTTTACGATCGACAGCATTTCACCATTCAACAATAACCTGGCCATTATCTATGAAGCCGGGAAACAAGGCCTGATGACACGCGAAGGAGAGTTGCGCTCGGAGGCAAAATACCGTGAAATAAAATTCAATGATAAAACTGTGTATGCACGCTTGCCAGATGAGTGGCACATTCTTGATGCTCAGAACAGCTTAACAGAAACCATCGGGGCTGACTCCATTGTAGCGTTGGGCGAACACCACTATAAAATTGAAACTGCAGGCCTGATTCAACTGGCAGACCGGAATTTAAAACCGGTTAATGACAACCTCTTTTCGGAGTTAAGTGGTTTTCAAAACGGACTAGCCATTTTCAGATCGGGTAATTTATATGGTGTGATGAAAGGTGGAGGGAAAATAGTTTTACCACCCTCTTTTCAAAAAATTATTCTGAAAAACGACTACATCCTCACCCTCGAAAAAAAATTCGACAAGATGAACTGGAACCTCCGCGATACACTGGGGCACCAGCTAAACTCAAAGTCGTACGATAAAATTCACCACAAGCAAGGTGAAATTTTTACAGTTACCAAAAATGGTTACTGGGGGGCAATCAATGATAAGGGCGTAGAAATTGTAGCCTGCGTGTACGATAGCATTTTAGCAGTTGGCATCAACCAACTGGCAGTCAAATTCAAAGGTCAGTATGGAGTTATTTCATTCCAGGAAAAATGGCTTGCGTATCCGCAACCGTATAAAGTAACGCTGCTCAATCAAGACCGGTACTTTAAGAAAAAAGACAACCTACTCATGCTGTGCACTTTTGCGGGAACAACGTTGTATTTTACCATTAATCCTATTCAAGTTCGGGAAGATTATTTCATTGAGCATGTATCAACCGGAGGAACATGGACGGTGGATTTTGATGGTAGGATAATCAGCCGGCAACTTCCACCATCCGAACATACAGAAATAATATTTCCAGCGACCGAAGGGTTACGGGGCATTAAGAAAAACGGACGTTTTGGTTTCATTGATGATGAGGGGAGGCTTCGCATCGCCAACCGGTATGAAGACATTAAACCATTCAGCGAAGGGTTAGCGGCCATGAAAATCCGTAACAAGTGGGGCTTCATCAACCGCGATGAAAAGATTATCATTCAGCCAGCGTATGAAGATGTAACCCCCTTCAATAAAAACTACTCTCTTGTAAAACAAAACGGAATGTACGGGCTGCTCTCCCGGGAGGGCAACCTGGTTGTACCCGCGCGATATAACAAAATTGAAATCCTTGACAATGGAAAATTATTGCTGATCGTAAACGGATTACAGGGACTGGCCGACCAGCACGGAAATGTGTTGCTCCATTCGAAATACAATTCGGTAACAGACCTCAACAATGGCTATGTTATTATAGAGCAAGATGGAAAATATGGCTTGGTAACATTACAGGGTATCAGCACCATTCCGTTAATCTATGATTATTTGAAATACGATGCAGCGGAAAACCGATACCTCGCCTTGAAAAAATCGCAATGGTCAATGTTGTAGAGACGCATTCTTCGACTACCGGCAGGCATTCAGAATTGCGCCTCTACGGTTTTTAACATCAACGCTTTTTCTTTAGCCGAAGAATCTCTTCCTGCAGTTTTAAAACGGTGTGCGCCAGGTGATCGGCCGACACCTTACCTGAATCCACATCAGGAAACTGCGTAGAGAAATACGCCTTCACAGCCCATATCTCCAACACATCTTCGGTACTAATGGTATAGGGTTCATACAAGCGATTGTCTGACACCATCAATAATTTATTTTTTGCATCAGCAAAAGCGAATACACGCTTGAACACTATTCCTTCTTGTTGCGACACCACAATGTACAATCCTCCATTCTTAATAGACGAGAGGCTCTCGACATACGCTCCAAAAACAATTGCTCCTGACGGAACCGGCAACATGGAGTCTCCTTTAATTTCAAAGGCCCGATACGTAACATTCCGGGGCAGCACGGGCAATCCTATTTTCGGCAAGTCTATAATATATTCGGCATCCTGGTAGCCGTTCAAATACCCGGCCGATGCCTTCTGCGATACCAACTCAATATTCTCTTTATCGTCTTTATCAACCGTAATAGCGAGTATTTCCTTTCCCGAAAAACTCTTCCAATCTTTTTCGGGGAGTTTACTCAGATCCTTCCGCGAAAGCGCATCGATACTCACTTTAAATAAATCAGAGATTTCAAGCAAAGTGGCCAGCGGGGGCACGGCCCGTTCTTCTTCGTATGCGCCAATGACGGGCTGGTTTAACTCTATTTTCTCAGCCAGTTGCTTTTGTGTCCATCCTGCACGCAGGCGCAGAAATTTGATGTTTTTGTTTACAATCGCCATACTGTAAAGTAATACTAATTATTTTAGTTATACAATAATTACAATGCTATTTTATTTAGTTAATATAGCCGCATGGAACGAAACATTATTCATTTAGACCTGGATGCATTTTTTGTGGCAGTAGAGCGGGTAAAGAATAGCAAACTCAATGGCATCCCGCTTATTGTAGGCGGAAATAGCCGCAGGGGTGTGGTAGCAGCCTGCAGCTATGAAGCCCGAAAATTTGGGGTTCACTCGGCCATGCCCATGTACCTGGCCAAACAACTTTGCCCGGATGCCACTATCATTTCCGGTGACGCTGAAGCATACAGCCGGTACTCGCATTTAGTCACGACTATTATTGAGGATTCGTCTCCTATGTTTGAGAAATCATCTATCGATGAATTTTATATCGATGCCAGTGGGATGGACAAATTTGTAGGGGCTTTTAAATGGGCTGTAGAATTACAGAAAAAAATCATCAATGAAAGCGGGCTTCCCATTTCCATGGCGATGTCGGTCAATAAGCTGGTATCAAAAGTGGCTACGGGCGAATTCAAACCCAAAGCACAAAAACAAATTCCGGCCGGTACCGAACAGGGTTTTCTGTCACCGTTAGCCGTTGAGAAGATTCCCATGATTGGAAAACAGACTGCCTCTTTTTTATACGATATGGGCGTGCGAACCGTAGGAACGCTGCGCGAAATGCCCATGAAATTTTTGGTGAGTGCTTTCGGCAAGAACGGCATCAGTTTATGGAACAAGGCTCATGGCGTGGATGAGTCGCCCGTGGTGCCGCATGCTGAACAAAAATCCATTTCAACTGAATCCACTTTTGAAGAAGATTCCATCGATGTGAAAAAGATGAAGTCGATCCTGATCGCGATGGTAGAAAAGGTGGCGTTCCAACTTCGCGAACAGAAAAAGCTGGCTTCGTGCATCACAGTAAAAATCCGCTATTCCAATTTCGATACCGAAACCCGGCAGGTGCACATCGCCTATACATCCTCCGACCATGTGATTTTGCGGGTGGTACAAGAACTGTTCGATAAGCTTTACAATCGCAGAATGCTGATACGCCTGGTGGGCGTACGGTTAAGTAACCTTGTTCAGGGTAACCATCAAATCAGCATGTTCGATGACACAGCCGAAACGATCAATCTTTATGAGGCCATCGACCACATCAAACACAAACACGGTGTTGAGAAACTGGTGCGCGCCACCACCATGGGGGTTAACCGCAGGGTGCGCATGGAAATGAATGTATTTAATGGAAAGGTGATGCGGATTTGATGGAAACAAAATTTTATCTCCGGCCTGTGTCCCCTATCCCCGGTCTGTGTCCCCGCAGACCGGAAACGAATAAAAGAATAAAAAATGAAATGCGCTGCCTCAAAATATTACCCCCGGTCTGTGTCCCCACAGACCGAACGAATAAAGAATAAAAAATGAAATGCGCTGCTTCAAAATATTACTTATCCACAGATCGAAATGAACTATCCGTCAAAAACCTGCAAGGAATTCGAAATTCCAAAATGTTTTTAGGGGAAGTTTATTTTTGGACTGATACTATTAAGGATTGGACCTTACTCTTACGTGATGACACCTGTAAAAATACAATCATTAAATGCTGGCAGACATTAGTCGATCGTAAAAAAATCAACGTATACGGATTTGTTATTATGCCAAACCACATCCATGTGCTGTGGGAAATGATCGACAAGAATGGGAAGGAAATGCCTTACGCCAGTTTTAATAAATTCACAAGCCATCAGTTTCTCCATCACCTTCAAAAAAATTCTTCTGGTACACTACCTGCTCACCAGGAAGTAAGCCTGGAACGAAAGCACCGGTTTTGGCAACGCGATGCATTAGCCATTCTATTGGATTCAAAAGAAAAACTTGAACAAAAACTGGATTACATTCATTTAAATCCTTTGCAGGAAAAATGGAGCCTGGTTTCTAAACCGGAGGACTACAAGTGGTCATCTGCCCTATTCTATGAAACAGGAATAGACGAGTTTGGGGTTTTGACCGATTACAGGGAACGGTTTTAAGCATTTCGGACTGTGAAGACACAGATCGAGGAAAGGGCGTGGAAGGTATTTCGGTCTGTGAGGACACAGACCGGGGAGAAGATTTTGACGATTACAGGGTGTTTTAAGCATTTCGGTCTGTGAAGACACAGACCGAGGACACAGGACACAGACCGAGGAGAAGCCTTTACAACACACAAAAATTTTATTTCACTTGAACCAATGTACCTCAACTGCCACACCGGCTACAGTTTCAAATACGGCACGCTGCCAATTAAAACGCTATTCGAAGAAGCCAAACGCTGTGGTGTTCATACGCTGGCGCTGACAGAAATTAACAATACCGCTTCATGGCTGGAACTGCTGCGCACCTGCAACGACCATCGGGAATTCAAAAACGGAAAAACCAAATTTGATAAAGAGCCCTATACCCTTGATTTGGCAGTTGGCGTTGAGTTTCGGCAACCAGGCAAAAATGATTTTTTATACATCGTCATTGCCAAAAACAACAGAGGCTTTGAAGCCATCAACCGGTTTCTATCGCACCATAACCGGGAAGAAAAACCCTTTCCGGTACGGGCACCTGAATTACCTGACGCTTTTGTGATCTACGCTTTTGGGGCCCTTGAGCCTGATCAACTGAAAGAAAATGAATTCATCGGAGTGCGAAGGCACCAATTAATTGCTTATGGCGCTGACTCGTTGCGCGAAGAATACCCACACAAATTTGTGTTGCTTCACCCGGTAACATTTTTGCCTCCCGTTAAACGGGCGGATACAACAACTAAAAAAGAAAAAACCATCTGGCGCGACTTCAACACACACCGGTTATTGCGCAGCATCGCCAACAACACCCTGCTCAGTAAACTCCAACCCCATCAGCATGCCCTGAAAGAAGAATTCATGCTGCCCGCATCCATTCTGCAACAACAATTTGCATCGTTTCCGGAGCTTATTGAAAACTCCAACCGATTGCTTGGTCAATGCAGCATAGACTGCACACAGGGCGAAGACAAAAACAAGAAAACATTTCTGAGTACCCCCGGGCAAGACGCACAATACCTGCGACAGGAAACCCTTACAGGGTTTGAGCAACGATACAAGCATGATCCTAACAAGGAGAAAATCTGGAATAACCAGATTGAAAAAGAACTTCGGATTATCGCTGACAAAAAATTTACATCTTATTACCTCATCGCCTACGATCTTATCCGCTTCGCCAAAAAGCAAGGCTATGATTTTGTTGGTCGCGGAAGCGGTGCCAACAGCACCGTGGCATACTGCCTGGGCATTACCAACGTTGATCCTATCGAATTGAATTTGTATTTCGAACGGTTCTTAAACGAAGAACGTGTAACGCCCCCCGACTTCGACATTGACTTCTCGTGGGACAACCGTGACGCTATTTATGATTATCTCTTTAAGAAATACGGCTATGATCATGTTTGTTTGCTTGGAACACACACCACCTACCAGAGTAAATCCATCATTCGTGAACTCGGAAAGGTGTTTGGATTACCTAAAGGCGAGATTGACAACCTGGTTGATAACCGTAAAATTAAAGTATCGCGCGACCATATTGCAAAAACCATCTTCAGCTATGGCCGATACATTGTATCAAAAGAATTACCGGCCAACATCTCCATTCACGCAGGCGGAGTTTTGATTACCGAACAGCCTATTTACCGGTATACCGCTACAGAGTTTCCTCCAAAAAGTTTACCGGTATCGCAATTTGAAATGCACGCAGCAGAAGATTTTGGCATTTACAAGTTTGACATTCTCAGTCAGCGTGGCCTGGGCCACATTAAAGAAACCGTCAGGCACGTTAAACGAAATCAGGGTATTGATGTAGATGTGTACCAGTTCAAAAAATTTAAGCAAGACGAAAAAATAAAAGACCTGCTCCGCCACAGCAAGGCCATGGGATGCTTTTATGTAGAGTCGCCCGCCATGCGCATGCTGCTGGAAAAATTAATGTGCGATGATTACCTCACGCTGGTCGCGGCCAGTTCCATCATTCGGCCCGGTGTCGCCAGCTCGGGTATGATGAAAGCCTACATCGAGCGGTTTCATATGCACCGCAACGGAATTCAATACGAGTCCATTCACCCACTGATGGATGAACTGATGGCCGATACTTTCGGGGTAATGGTGTACCAGGAAGATGTAATTAAAGTCGCTCACGGATTTGGCAACCTCACCCTGACCGAAGCCGATGTGCTGCGCAGAGGCATGTCGGGTAAATATCGGTCGCGTGAAGAGTTTCAGCGAGTGAAAGATAAATTTTTTGAAAACTGCAAACATCGCTACGAACAGCGCATTACCGATCGTGTATGGTACGAAATCGAAAGCTTCGCGGGATACTCCTTTGCCAAGGGCCACTCGGCAAGCTATGCTGTTGAAAGCTACCAGAGTTTATTCCTGAAAGCACACTACCCGTTGGAATTTATGGTGGGTGTAATCAACAACTTTGGAGGATTTTATAAAACCGAATTCTATTTTCATGAAGCGCGCATGCATGGGGCACATATAGAAGCGCCTTGCGTAAACCGAAGTGAGCGCCTGACCACCATCTATCACCATCAGGTGTACATTGGCTTTGTGCATTTGAAAAGCCTGGAAACAAAAGTTGCCCGGCAAATTGAAGCTGACCGTGTTCACAACGGAGCATATAAAAGTCTGACTGACTTTTTGCGCAGGATTGATATAGGATTAGAACAGGTTCGAATCCTCATTCGCATTGGCGCATTCCGGTTTACCGGAAAAACCAAACAGCAATTATTGTGGGAAGCCATGCTGTATTTGAGCGAAACTAAAACAAAACATAAAGCCACCGTCAACCTTTTCGATACCGAACCAAAGGAATATCCCTTACCGGCTTTGCAACGCAACGAAATTGAAGATGCTTTTGATGAAATTGAACTATTGGGATTTCCCCTGTGTAATCCCTTTAAACTCATCGAAAATCCCGAACAGGGAATTACAGCCCGTCTGTTAAAAGAATATGTGAATCGTGAAGTACATATCATAGGCTACTGCGTCACAACCAAACCTACTATTACACGCTCAGGTCAACCCATGGCATTTGGAACGTTTAACGACCGGGAAGGATACGTTTTTGATACGGTACATTTTCCTAATGTATTCAAACATTATCCCTTCAGAGGCCGTGGGTTTTACGAGATTAAAGGCAAGGTTACAGAAGACTTTGGTGTGTACCAGGTTGAAGTAAGTTGGATGGATAAAGTACCCATGCTTAATAAAAAGGTTTTTCCTGCCGATACGGATACCAAAAATTTTGTTTCGCTGCACGGCTAGTATTCATTTTCACAATACCTTTGGGCAAAAAGCAATCTATGAAAACACCAACCTGGGCAACGGCTGTCGCAATCAGTATGATCGTATTGGGTGGCTGCAGCATTCTAAACGATCTTCAGTCCATTAAGCTGCCCGCTGCAATTGAAACGGCTAAGGTTGAAGCGGAAAAGAAACTGAAAGATGCCCAGACCGATAGTTCAGCACAGGCATCAACAGATTCACTAACGACCAGCGAAAATAAACAAGACGAAAAATCAATAAAGGAGAAGCAGAAACAAGTTGAAGAAATCCTCAGTATTCCTGAATTCTCTAAAACATGGATTGTTAGATTCGGATACATCGGGTTGGCCGCTGCCGCTCTGTACATTGTTGGCGGCATATTTTTAATGATACGGAAAAGCTTCTCGATTAAACTTGCCTACGCTGCTCTCGGCATCAGTATTTTAACCAGCGGAATGCAAGCGGCTGTTCTTACCTCCTCGTCATCGTCAGGCATGATTGCTTTATGGGCCGGTTTAAGCCAGGTTTTAGGGATCGTGATTGATATTGTGCTGCTGGCGATTGTCTTTTCGTCCGACAAGGAAGCCTACCGAACCTATAATTAATTCCTTCTTGAGCTACTAAAATGAGTATCTTCGATTCAAAAGAAAAAAATCCATTCATGATGAAAAAAGTTTTTGCCCTGCTGATCGCCCTGTTGGTTATTCATACCGGTTTTGCACAACCAAAAAGTTTTGTAGCCGCAAAACCCGAGGATGCCGGCATGTCGGGCAGCCGACTGGCCAGGCTTGACAACACCCTTCAGGAATATATTTCCAATCAAAAACTACCCGGTGCAGTGGCCTTCATTGCACGCAACGGAAAAATTGTTTTCCATCAGGCATACGGATCGTATGATGCTAAAAACCATACACCGCTGAAGAAGGATGCAATTTTTAGAATTGCGTCTCAAACCAAAGCCGTTACCAGTACCGCTATTATGATGTTGTATGAAGAAGGGAAACTTCTGTTGGACGATCCTCTGTCGAAATACATTCCGGAGTTTGCCAATCCAACCGTGTTGAAAACTTTTAATGAAAAAGACTCAAGTTATACAACCGAACCTGCCAGCAAAGAAATTACCCTCCGGCATTTATTAACCCATACTTCGGGTATAGACTATGCGGTTATCGGCAGTAAAGAATTGAAGGCTATTTATGCAAAAGCAGGTGTACCTTCAGGAATTGGAGCAACAGGTTTTACCCTGGAAGAAAAAATGAAGGTGCTGGGTAAACTTCCGTTAAAGCATAATCCCGGAGATAAGTTTACGTATGGGCTCAATACCGATGTGTTGGGTTACGTGGTCGAGCGGGTATCAGGAATGACGCTGGATGAATTTTTCAGAAAAAGAATTTTTGATCCGCTTGGCATGCAGGATACCTACTTCGTTCTGCCAAAGGAAAAAATCAGCAGGCTTGTTGATTTGTACACCACCAAAGATGGCAAGCTTACCGTAACCGACCATGTGGTTATTGGAGATGAACCGGCCAACTACCCAACCACCGCAACCAACTATTTCTCCGGAGGGGCCGGACTGAGTTCAACAGTGGAAGATTATGCCAAATTCCTTCAAATGTTCGTCAATGGAGGAACCTTTAACGGTACACGATTACTCAGTCGTAAAACAATTGAACTGATGCTCACCAATCAGCTCAGCGATAAAATTACTGACACGTCTCAATTTTGCCTGGGTTTTGGAATTGAGACTTCAAAGAATGATCACCTGAGTCCTTTTACAATCGGATCTTTTACATGGGGCGGGGCTTTTGCTACCCTTTACTGGGCCGACCCGAAGGAAAAACTGGTGGCCTTACTCTATTTGCAGATCGTTCCTAATCCACAGTCGGAAATTGCCAACAAGTACAAGATTCTAACGTACCAGGCTATAACAGATTAGTGAATGGATTAATTCTTCGGCTTCGTGCGTAGCCGTTGTTAAATGTCAGATTTTTTGAGCTTCAGGTAGCTGACATAATTAAAGACCACCGTCCATGCCGATGCTATCAAAAAAAGTTTGATATCAATGTAATCTTTGATCTCCTGGAAACCGTAGCGCATGTATGGAAACTCAATCAAATACCAGATTGATTTCATGGGGAAGAAATGTTCGATCCAGGGGAGTTGGTCATCAATGTTGGCCGTAATAATCCATTCGATCATTTGTGAAAGCAACAACAGGATGATGGTAAGACCGGAGCGCTGAATGAGTATGCTGATCATGAGGGCATACGACAGGAAGAAAAATATTTCGAGGAAGTAAGCAATAAAAAATTCGGTGTCGGTGAGAATATACTCATACACCACAGCGGGACTATAAATTAACCCGGTAACCAGTCCGATCACAAAAATCATAGCTACGCTCATCAGGCTGAGCAACACATTGGTTAAAATTTTTGACCACAGAAATTGGGAACGGCTTAACCCATCAATGATATTCTGCCTGAGGGTTCGGTATGAAAATTCGTTGGTAACAGAAATTACCACCATAATAGCCAACACAACTTTAAAGCATCCGCAAAACAAGATCAGGTTCAGCCAAACGTCCGGAAAATGATACAACGGAATACGGTTAATGTTGATGCTCGCACCAAAACCTTCAATCATGCGCGCCAGCAGTTTTAAAAACTCCATGCCACTGGCTGTTACAAATGCGAGGGTTATAAAGTAAAGCCCGCACACCACCCAAAACGTGCGGTAGTTGGTCAGTTTTTTTAAATCAATTTTCAGGAGGTGGAGCATGGACGATTTCAAATTTATGATGTACGAATTCAGATTTACTGTGCCTCGGCCAGAATTTCTAAAAACTGTTTTTCCAAACTTTTCTTCCGGGTGAACAGGTGTGTAGCCACAATTCCTTTTTCTACCAGGAACTTATTCAGGTCCTTACTATAAAAACCATCACGCAACGATATCTGGTACAATCCATTATCGCGCGTAATTGAGGCGGTTCCCGTAAAAGCAAGCAGCACTTCGTTCAGGTTTTCGACATCGGCATTCACTTCAACGGTTTCAGATCCTTTGCCCACATCATCAACCGGGCCGGTGTATACCATAGTGCCCTTCTTTAAAACGGCAAAATGCGTACACACTTTTTGCACTTCGTCCAGCAAGTGGCTGGCCAGTATAATGGTCTTTCCGCTGGAGGCTATCTTCTTAATAATTTCGCGGATCTCGGCAATCCCCATCGGGTCAAGTCCGTTGGTTGGCTCATCTAAAATAAGTACAGTAGGGTCGTTCAATAAAGCAGAGGCAATGGCCAGGCGCTGCTTCATTCCTAATGAATATGTTTTGTACTTATCATCTTTTCGTTCTGTTAACTCAACCAACGCCAGCACGTTCGGAATATTGACTGCCGAACACTCCTTGATCATTGCGTTTAACTCCAGATTTTTCTGACCGCTGAGGTAAGGATAAAAAATCGGGTGTTCTAAAACCGCTCCGATCTTTTTCCTGAGATGATGCGTTGGTGCCTCGCCAAACCAGCGATACTCACCAGCTGTTGGATTTACAACTCCCATGAGCATACCCAGGGTTGTTGTCTTTCCACTGCCATTTGGGCCAAGCATACCAAATACCTGGCCTGCTTTTACTTCAAGATTCAGGTTATTAACGGCACGCAGCCGTCCAAAATCTTTGGTGAGGTTACTGATTGATAAAACGGTTTCCAAGGTATTTGCAGATTAAACAGACGAAGGTATTAACGCAATTTCACAAAACAAGTTAGTCGTCATCGTCTTTCTTACCCGCTGGCTTATGGACAAATTTTTCTATTTGCGATTGAATATCGGAGGTTTCACCAAAAGCTTTATACAACGAGGTTACTTTATCCAGCGCAATGCTGCCCACGATATCCAGCACATACAGGCTGGATGAATCATTGACCAGAACAACCATTCCTTTTGTCTTTCCTCCTGACTCTTTCAGAAATACATCGAAATTTTTTCCCTGGTACCGGCTGGTCATAATTCCTTCAAAGGCATCTCCCTTATAGCTGCTCACAATTTTTTTATAATCTGAACTTGTAAAGGCGGAAGGCTTATCGATCATCAGAAATTTCATTTTCTCAATATCCTTAATCAATTCATCGTAGGCTTTGTCTTCTGTTTGATTCAGCATGCGCAAGGTATTGTTGTAAAAGAATAGCGCGCGCGAATCGGTGTACTTGATCTGGAGGGCTTCAGTAGCCTTGCTTTGAGCGAAAGCAGTGGTACTGAAAACAATCATACAGAGAGTGATAAGTTTTTGCATGGCTGGTTAAAAATAATGTTTATAAAAACGTAAGCATCGGGGTGTTGGTTACCCCGATGCTCACTCCGGATTAAAGGCCGGTTTTAATTTTTCTTGTTCTCGTGGCCGTTAATTTTTTCCAATTGCTCTAATCCATCCACGTCCATTTTTCGGCCAATGCGGGATATCGCCTTCAGATCGATCTCACCATAGATGCTGAGCAACATGAAATCATCGGCTCCTCCCATGACCATAATCAGCTCATTGATCTTACCGCCAGCTTCACGGATATAAAATTTCATGTCTTTATCTTTATCCCGCACCGACATTAATTCTTCATATTCCTTGGAGGACACAAGGGCATACGCCTCTTTGTACAACGAACGGGCATCGCTTGAATTCTCCTTACCCAAAACTTTCAACCCTTTCAATTTACTGATTGCACTAACAAGCTCTTTGTCTTCCGGGGTTTGAACGTCCATGTTGGTAATCAGGCTGAACATTTTACTGGAGATGGTGGCCGTTGTAAACGACTCATCGGCTGCATACTTCGAAAAAAACTTGCTCACCGCTTCACCCTGTGCATACACTCCCGTACCCACAGCCATTACAATTAAAATTACAACTATCTTTTTCATATTATTTCTTTCTTAAAGTTCTGTTTTACTATTTTCTTTTGTTTGAATCTTATCTTTTGCTTCGTTTAACATGTTTATTTTCTTCGCTTCGTGCTCGGCTTTTCCAAACCCTTTTGAGATAATCAAAAAAGCTTTTTTAGTTTCTTCCAGTGCCTTTTGTGGATCATCGAAGGTATCTTCAACGGCTAGTGCATCGTCTTTCCTGATTTCTTCTCTCACGAAAAAGATAGCTGCCGCCAATACCGCAACACCCGCTGCAATACGAAGACCGATCTGCCACAAATTTGTTACCCTCCCCTTCGGTTTAATTTTTTCCAATACCATACTGCCAAACTGATCATTCACAGACTTTTTTTTCTGAAGGTCAAAGTATTTAAAAAGTGATGCAGTTTCTTTTAGCTGCTCCGGTACATTGCCACTGCTGAAATAGGAGTGCAGTTGTTGCTCTTCCTCTAAGGAGGTTTCGCAATCCCAGTATTTCTGCAGTAATTCTTCTAGTTGTTTAGAGTCCATACGCATTGATCTTCAAAAGTTTTTCCCTCACGGCATTTCTGGCTCTGAACAGGCTTACTTTTACCTGGTTCATGTCCAGTTCCAGAATGTCGCATATTTCATTGTACGTGTAACCTTCTACATCACGAAGGTGAATAACCTGCCGCTGTTTTTCAGGCAGTTCGGCTATCAATTGACTAACGTGTTGCATACTTTCACCTAATTCGGTTTTTACATCGGGTGTTACATCGGCATGATGAACATCAAAGCTTTTATCAAGCGATTCAGTCCCCTTTCGCTGCATTGCCCTTAGTTTATCCAGCGAAAGGTTGCGGGTAATCCGCATGCACCAGGCTTCCATGTTTTGGATCTGATCCATTTGGTCCCGCCCATTCCAAACCCTGATCAGCACCTCCTGTACGACATCTTTCGCATCGTCATCATTGCCCAGCATTCGCAGGGCAAAGCGAAAAAGCTTGTTTTTAGCAGGGAGAACGCGGGTTTGAAAAGCTTCCAAGTTCATTCGTTAAATCCAAATACCAGACGAGGGCGCTGGAATGATGTTACACGTGAATGAAATATTTATTTACAGGCAGCAGGTCAAATTCAAAAATTTAAATCCTCAAATCTGGCGTCCACCGTCATTTTTTTCTTTTTGCTTTCGCTTCAGAAATCAGTTTAGTATCCACATTCTCACGGGTAATGTGTTCATAATTGCCCTTACCCAGGGCGGCCAGGCGTTGCAGGTTTTTTGCCGATTGGGCTGCCTTTCCAAAGTTAAAAACAGAAATAAAGATGTCCTCTCCGGCAAATTTTTTCACCAGTGCAACAGATTCTTCACTCATAGGAAACTCCCCATCTGTCGCTAAAATAATTCGATTGTTACCACCCCGAATATAATTTTCATCGGCTACTTCATACGCCAGCGTAATGCCGGCATTTCCATCCGTTTTTCCTTCAGGCTTTAACCGTTCAATCACCTTTTTAATTTTTTCTTCTTCTTTAAAGGAGACGGGTTGTAAAGCGACTTTTGCTTTACCCGAATACGTGACGATTGAAACCTCGTCTTCGGGGCGCATCATTTTCAATAAGAGCAGCACAGATTTTTTCAGCAAGGGTAATTTGTCGGATGTGTTCATCGATCCGGACACATCCAACAACAGCACCATATTATTGGTCGCATAGCCCTCCATCGACATCATATTTTCGCCCGCAGCGGTAACATAGACCGTATCACGCTTTTCGATGTACACGGTATCCTGCCGGATGGTTTCGATCCGAATAATGTCGGTGACCCTTACCGTATCATGGATGACACGTCCTGAAGGGTCAATTGCCACCTGATGTTTTTCAGGGTTCACAATTTCCTGATGCATTTCGGGCCTGACCACAGGAACAACAACCGGTTGATTCTTCACCTGTGACCAATCGGGATAGCGTATCACAAATAATTCCATCTGGTTAACTACTTTCAATAAGGGAACCGGTGACAGTTGCGCAAAGCGGTTAAACTCTTCTGCTATGCTTTGATTATAAGTGTAGATAAGAGAATTATAAGGATGTCGGTTAACATCGCTCACTTGCTTTGTCCTGATCTGTTTAACATTTTCACTGAAGAGCTGAGAGTACTTGGCGATATCTTCGTACGGTGAGTACGGGCAGTTGCCATTATACCGCCCAAGTTTCTGTATTCCTTTAAGATTGGTGAACTCATTTGTTACGAGCGCGCGCCATTGCTCATCAATTTTTTGCGTAGCCGGCTGATAGGATGAATCACCATGAAAGTATTCTTTTGCCTGAAACAATTCCTGGCGGTCGAGGTTTACCATGTTCAACAAGGCAGTGCCGGAAACATTCCATGAATTTTTAGCATCAGCCATACGGTAGGAATCATAGATCGACCGCACATCGGTATACAGTTGCTCTTTTCGGATGTCAAATGCTTCCGCTAATTCAGCGAATCGCTTAATCGCACCATACGCAAACTCAAGGCTGTCGCTGGCCAGGTTCTTTTCTGCATCAGCGGCCAGTAAACGATTACTCCATTGATTAATTTCCGACAACATGCTATGCAATACCTCCACCTGCTCATTCAGCGACTTACGGTACGCCACCGGCAACGCATTGCTTTCGGCTCTTGTTTGTTCAAACAATGTTACGGGCAGCTGGAAATCTTTATAGTAATAGTAGAGTGAAGCTTTCTTTCCTTCTTTCAGCGAAATTTTCCCATGCATAGCCGAGCCGTTCAGGTTTCGCATAGGCTGCATCATGATATGAATCTGCCGCATACCTTCATTGATGTAATCAACATAGTTGCTGAGCGATTTAAACACGGCATTGGAAACAGGCACAGCAGCCGCTACCACGGAGAACGGAGTCCGGTTTATTTCCTGGTAAGGAACGATCTCAACTTTAATCTCCTTTTTCTCGGTGCGGATTTCAAAAGCTGGCACATACAACGGGGCATACATTCCGCGATAACCATCCTGCAGGGCAAATTTTGAAAATGTGTTAAAATCGGCTATGAGCACGCCATTATAATAGTTGATCAAACTAAAGTACACATCGTTGCTGTGCTTATCCGATGTTCGTTTTTCATAGGTATACTCATCAATACCGTTGCGTTTCGTTGCCTGCAAAGAAAGAAGGCCTTCAATAAACGAAGAATACATTGATGATGCCGGGTATTTCACCGTGGGTTTGCGTTGCCCGAGAAGTTCAATTTGCTTATCGTTTTCAAGGACGTGCTGCTGAATTTTTTCCACCGGCCACCCGGTGTGTGTTCTCTCATTCAGGTTACAGGTCCAAAGATCCAGAACGTTCTTTTCGCGTTTAATTTGCTCGCGCATCCGTTTCGCGGCTACATGGTACGCATTCACCTCGTTGTGAGGCTGAAGTTTATAAAATGCTTTTTCAGCCTGCTCAGTCAACTGATCCTGCACGGTGCGGTATTCCTTAATCAACTTCAGAATGTCTGCGACCAACGCATCAAATCCTTTGAAATCATCGCGTTGGAAATCTTCTAACCGGAAATAAATTTCAACTGCTTTACATTTTTCATCCAGTGCTTTCCATTTCTCAACTAATGCCTTTGATTTTGCCTGAAGCGCTGCGCCTTCATTTCCCAGAACCTGGCTGGCTGCCGGAATTGTTTCATCCACCTCAGCAGGACAAACATATGCCCTCATCCTGCCGCGCTTATCCTTCCTGTACCGTTGGGTCTCCTCGTAGATTGACCTGAGGGAATTTCCGATGGCCGTCACTTCTTCTGCCGAACGGTTAGCTAATTCCATGTATTGGTTCAACGCTTTTTGCTGCGTTTCTGTAAGGGTTTGTGCCTTCGTAATCGCAGACAACAA
The DNA here is from genome assembly GCA_049306095.1 of Cyclobacteriaceae bacterium. Classification (GTDB taxonomy): domain Bacteria; phylum Bacteroidota; class Bacteroidia; order Cytophagales; family Cyclobacteriaceae; genus UBA2336. The sequence goes on along the minus strand of JBAQPU010000051.1, from coordinate 50,765 downwards.
AAGAAAGAAGATCAAAAGCCTGTACATTTTACTAACTTACTAAAATAAATTTAGTTCAGCCTGCGCATGGAAGAGTCTGATGAAATCATCGTTTATAAACGGTTCGACAACTCTATTGATGCCAACCTTGCCAAAACAAAATTAGATGCCTACGGTATACCCTGTTTTCTAACAGAAGAAAACCTGACCAACCTGTATCCCTTGCAAAACACTGTTTTGTTTGGTGTGCGGCTGCATATTTTCAGTAGTGATCAGGATCAGGCCGATAAGATTTTGAATGAATAAGTAGCCGATCTGAGTACCACAACAGAATGTCCCCGTTGCCGATCCATCAATGTTAAAATTGAACAAACGGAAAAACCGAATAACGTATTAATTATTTTCTGTTCAGCTTCTTCCTGACTTTCCTTCCATTACCAAAGGTTTATCGGTGCCAGAATTGCCGTCATGAATTTTAAGACCAATGCGATTCCGCACAAACGATTTCTGTCTCTTCCTCCGGTAAAATGACACTGCTCTTTTTACCACTTGTACCTAAAGAAGTCCGTTTTCAAAAGTGTATTGAGAATTCCTTTAAAAGAATGTAGGTTGAGGAATTGAAATTAAGGATAATTAAACCATATCTACTTATGAGATTCATTTCGCTTCTACTGGTGCTGATTGTTATCACACCAACATTTTCGCAGGATCGCACTTTGCAGGCAGAGTCATCCGTGGTAAGCACTAACCAGGTTACCATTAAAGGAAAGGTAGTTCCATACAAAGTAACGGCCGGCACACAACCCGTGTGGGATAAAGACGGAAAAGTTATTGCTTCACTCTTTTATACGTATTACGAACGCACTGATGTAAACGATAAAAGTAAGCGCCCATTGATCATGTCATTCAACGGAGGCCCCGGTTCTGCTTCTGTTTGGATGCACGTAGCGTACACCGGACCAAAAATACTGAACATCGATAACGAGGGTTATCCGGTTCAGCCTTACGGAGTTCGTGATAATCCACACTCTGTTTTAGATGTGGCTGATATTGTTTTTATCGACCCGGTGAACACCGGTTTCTCCAGGATTTTAGATCCAAAAGCAGAGCGATCTGTATTCTTTGGTGTTAATGCCGATATCAAGTACCTCGGTGAGTGGCTCAACACTTTTGTTTCGCGAAACGGCCGCTGGACTTCACCTAAATATTTAATAGGAGAAAGCTATGGCACCACACGCGTGTCGGGCCTGGCGCTGGAATTACAGAACAATCACTGGATGTATTTGAACGGAGTCATTCTGGTATCACCAACAGAAATTGGCATTAAGCGGGAAGGTCCCGTCAATGATGCCCTGTCGCTTCCTTATTTTACCGCGGCCGCCTGGTATCACAAAGCTCTCCCTGCGGATTTGCAACAAAAAGATTTGGAAGCCATTCTTCCAGAGGCTGAAAACTTTACTATCCAGGAAGTAATCCCTGCCATTAGCAAGGGAGGATTTATTGATGTCGCTGAGAAGAAAAAAATTGCGGCCCGGATGTCCTACTATTCAGGAATTTCAGAAGAAATATTTATGCAAAACAACCTCGTGGTTTCCGCCCAGTTTTTCTGGAAAGAACTTTTGCGCAAAAAGGGTTTAACAATAGGCCGACTGGATTCACGCTACCTCGGCATCGACAAAATTGAAACAGGCACATCTCCTGATTATAGTGCCGAACTCACTTCCTGGTTACACTCTTTTACTCCGGCAATCAATTATTATTTACGCGATGTGCTGAAATATAAAACAGATATAAAATACAACATGTTTGGTGATGTGCATCCTTGGGACAACACTGGCGATAACACCGGTGAGAAACTTCGCCTTGCGATGGCCGAAAATCCCTACCTACATGTTATGTTTCAATCGGGCTATTACGATGGTGCCACCACCTACTTTGATGCCAAATATTCGATGTGGCAACTGGACCCGAGCGGAAAAATGAAAGATCGTTTGTCGTTTAAAGGATATCGAAGCGGACACATGATGTACCTGCGTGCCGAAGACCTGGCCAATTCCAACGAGCACATTCGCGAGTTCATTCTGAAATCTACCCCCGGAAAAGGCGTACCAGCTAAGTATTAAAACGATACTTCTTCACAAAAAAGGAGAGCGGAGAAACCCGGCTCTCTTTTTTTATTGACGTGACTTTCGTGCGAATGTTGATGCTAAAAAACTTGGTTGACTGTAATGATTACGAATTCAGTTATTTTTGTCGGCTTATTTACAGGTCGTGAAATTTACCCTACCTGCCAACGATTCAAAATCCTCTGCCCGGGCCGGTGTTGTACACACCGCACATGGCGATATTGAAACACCCATTTTCATGCCGGTGGGTACAGCCGGAACCGTTAAGGCTGTTCATCAACGAGAACTCGAACAGGATGTACAAGCCCAAATCATTTTAGGCAACACCTACCATTTGTACCTGCGGCCGGGCACTCCCCTGCTCGAAAAAGCAGGCGGCCTTCATCGGTTCAATGGATGGAAAAAACCGATCCTTACCGACAGCGGTGGTTACCAGGTATACTCGCTGTCAGAAAATCGCAAGATTAATGATGAAGGTGTAACGTTCAAATCGCACATCGATGGCTCGAAACATATTTTCACTCCGGAAAACGTAATGGACATTCAGCGTTCAATCGGTGCCGATATTATCATGGCACTCGATGAATGCACACCCTATCCGTGCGATTATACCTACGCGAAGAAATCGCTGATGATTACACATCAATGGCTTCAGCGATGTGTTGACCGGATCAAAAACACCCAACCGCTTTACGGATATGAACAAACGCTTTTCCCGATCGTACAGGGAAGTGTGTATAAAGACCTGCGCATTCAATCGGCTGAATTTATTGCCTCTCAACATCAGGATGGCAATGCCATTGGCGGGTTATCGGTAGGTGAGCCACACGATATGATGTATGAAATGACGGAGGTGGTGTGTAAAATTTTACCGGCCAACAAGCCCCGTTACCTGATGGGTGTGGGTACCCCTGAAAACATCCTGGAATGCATTGCCCTGGGTATCGATATGTTTGATTGCGTGATGCCTACCCGCAATGCGCGCAACGGCATGCTGTTTACCACACAAGGAATCATCAACATTCGGAATGAAAAGTGGAAGGATGACCTCTCGCCTATTGATGCCGGACTTGGAGGATACTCCAGTACGTTTTATTCGAAGGCTTATTTGCGTCATCTTATTATTAACAAGGAGATTTTAGGCGCGCAAATTGCTTCCATACACAACCTCACGTTCTATCTTTGGTTGGTGAAAGAGGCCCGAAAACAAATTTTGAACAACACGTTTGCCGATTGGAAAAATTCGATGGTTAAAAAAGTATCTGCCCGACTGTAAATGAAATTACTTGATCGCTATATCCTCCGGCAATTTCTGAGTACCTACATATTTGTAGTCATGTTGCTGTTAGCGGTTATTACGGTGATTGACATCACAGAAAAAACAGATAAATACGCTAAAGCCAATTTGGGCTTCATTCAGGTACTCCAATACTATGCTGATTTCCTTCCATGGATTGGTGGACTCATTACACCTATTACAGTGTTTATTGCCGCAGTATTCATTACGGCCCGCATGGCCGGCCATACTGAAGTGGTTGCTATGTTGAGCTGCGGTATGAGTTTCAGAAGGCTATTGCTCCCCTATTTTGTCGGATCGTTGCTGATTGCTTCCGTTAGCTTTTGGTTGAACGGCTGGATTATCCCCAACTCCAATAAGTCGCGACTGGCTTTTGAATTGGAGTACCTCAAACCTAAAACCTCGTCCAGTCAGCGGAACATTCACATCCAGGTGGCACCTAACACTATTCTTTATTTACAGAGTTACAATAACATCTCCGATAAAGGGTATTCGTTTACACTGGAAAAATTTGATCAGGGCAGGTTAATAGAGAAACTGACGGCCAAGCGCATTGAATGGGACACCACCAAAAGCAAATGGACGCTCCACGATTGGAACGTAACTAACATCGAAGCAATTTTTGAACGACCCGGGAATAAAAGAGATTCTTTAGTCAAATTGAATAATGCCACTACTCAAAATACTCCGTTGGATACCGCCCTCAATCTTGATCCAAAAGAATTTGATAACGATTTCCGGAAGTACGATGGGCTTACCCTTACCGAACTCAACGGTTATATTAAAACCCTGAAGTCACGTGGATCGGCCGGCATCGCGCAATATGAAGTTGAGAAGTACTCCCGGTACGCATCACCTTTTTCAATTTTCATTCTGACCTTTATGGGTGTGATCGTTTCGGCTCGAAAAAGCAGGGGTGGCACCGGATCGCAAATTGCATTGGGTTTTGCTTTATCCTTTATATTCATTCTGTTCTTTATGATGTTTCGGACGTTCGCGGAGGCAGGTTCTATGCCACCACAAATTTCGGTATGGATTCCAACCATTACCTTCGGGATTATTTCGGTCATTATGTACAAATACGTTCCGCGTTAATGGTTACAACTACCGATTACGTCAAACTTCACTTTGTTGTTTTCCTGTGGGGATTTACCGCCATCCTTGGAAAACTTGTTACCATACCCGCAGTAGAAATGGTTTTCTTCCGAACCCTGCTCGCGGCAATAGGAATGGGTGGTGTTATTTTGCTGTTGCGCGATTCGTTTAAAGTCTCTTCTTCCGATTTGATGAAGCTGCTCTTGACAGGCCTTATTGTGGCAGCACATTGGCTAACCTTTTTTGCTTCGGGGCGCATCTCCAACCCCTCTACAAGCCTGGTGGGTTTTGCCACCTGTTCACTGTGGGCGGCACTCTTTGAACCATTCGCCAAAAAAAGTAAAATACGCGGGGTCGAGCTTGCCCTCGGCATTACTGTCATTATCGGGTTGTACATTATTTTTTCATTCAATTTCCAATACCCGATGGGGCTCTTCCTGGGAGTACTTTCCGGTATAACCTGCGCCATATTTGCTGTGATTAATTCGCAACTGGTTTCGCGCGTGAGTTCCTACACAATTACCTTCTATGAAATGGTTGGCGCTTGTATTGGTGTAGCCTTATTCTTTCCCTTGTATTCCGAGTATTGGTCGGTTGACGGAACGTTACACCTCCATCCAACACTAACAGACTGGCTTTGGATCGCCATTCTTTCATTGGTTTGTTCGGTCTATGCCTATGCAGTTGCCATTAACCTAACCAAAAAACTTTCGGTATTTTTTATTCAGCTTACGCTCAATCTCGAGCCTGTGTACGGAATTGTGCTCGCGCTGCTTGTTTTTGGCGAACAGGAAGTAATGGGTTGGAATTTTTACGTGGGCACGTTTGTCATTCTGGGTGCCGTAGTTGCTTATCCGTTTGTGAAGAACCGATTTTCTGCCACGTTACCTCACACGGGCCCTTGATTTATTTTAATATTCCGCTCCAACACAACCCATCCGGAAATTGATCTTTCAATTCAATAGGTTTTTCAAACAATCCATAAACTGCCGATCCCGATCCGCTCATACTGGCATACTGCGCTCCCAGCGCATAAAGTTTTTCCTTGATCTCTTTAATCGAAGAATATTTTTTTAACACCGCAGGCTCAAAGTCATTTTTCAGGTGATTGGCCCACTCTGAAATATTTTTCTTTATCACATCGCGTACAGGATTTTCCGGCAAAGCAGGAACAATGGCTGCGTACGCTTCAGAGGTTGAGATGTGAACATCCGGTTTCACAAGCACAATAAATTTTGCGTTAAGACTCACCTCAACCTGTTCCAATACTTCTCCCCTGCCGGTACCCAACATGGGCTTATCGTCAAGAAAGAAAGCGCAATCGCTGCCTAATGTTGAAGCATAGCTCTTCAATACGGTTGTTTCAATTTTCAATTGAAACACTTCATTGAGTAATCGAAGGGTGTGTGCTGCGTTGGATGAACCTCCACCCAGGCCCGCACCGGCAGGAATTACCTTATGCAGGTGAATAGCAACAGCCGGCAGACTAAAATCTTTCTTCAGCAACTGATATGCCTGCACACAAAGGTTCTCATCCGGTTTGCCGGGAAGCGCTATTCCGGATTGTGTAAATTCAAAAGTCTGCGATGGAATAATTTCAAGGATGTCAGTCCAGGGAACCGGATAAAAACACGTTTCAATATCATGGTATCCATCCGGACGTTTTTTTACAACGTTCAGGCCAAGGTTGATTTTACAGGGCGGAAAAGAAATCATACAAGCCGGTTAATCACCAACCGGTACAGTATTAACCGGATTACCTGGAGAGCCGCTCAACCAATTCTTCCGTAATTCCTGTTGAAGAGAATCCGCCATCGTGCATCAGGTTTTGCATTGTCACAAACCGGGTGAAATCTGAAAACATGGCCACAATGTAGCTGGCACATTCTTCGGCCGGGGCATTACCCAGTGGCGACATCATTTGAGCATAGTCATAAAAAACATCAAAGCCAGAAATGCCTGCTCCGGCTGTCGTTTTGGTTGGCGACTGTGAAATGGTATTCACGCGCACTTTTTTCAGCTTACCAAAACGGTACCCATAGCTGCGGGCGATCGACTCCAATACAGACTTAGCCTGGGCCATGTCGGAATAATCTGGAAACGTCCGTTGCGCAGCAATGTAGCTGAGTGCAACGATCGAACCCCATTCATTCATGGCATCGGCCTTTTCAGCAGTTTGCATCACTTTATGAAACGAAAGTCCGGAAATATCCAGTGTCTTTAAAAACCATTCATAGTTCAGATCACCGTAAGCTTTGTCTTTTCTAACATTGGGGCTCATGCCGATGGAGTGCAGTACAAAGTCAAGTTTACCACCCAGGATATCCATTGACTTGGTGAACAGGGTGTTTAAATCCTCTTCTGAGGTGGCATCGGCCGGAATTATTTCGGCATGGCAAGCCTTAGCCAGTTCATTGATTTTACCCATCCGCATGGCAATTGGGGCATTGGTTAGTGTAAAACTACCCCCTTCATCCCGCACCTTAAGGGCTGTTTTCCAAGCAATTGAGTTCTCGTCAAGGGCACCAAAAATGATTCCGCGTTTTCCTTTAAGTAGGTTATTGGCCATGTTGTGGATGATTTATTCCACAATTATACAAATTGTACCGAATTGCATAAAAAACAAGATCATCCGGAATATGCAGAGTTCTCAAAGATTTTAATAAATTGAGACAGTTTAAACCCTCAAACCGGTATGGAAGTTAATCATGCTTTTCTTGCTTCATGGGACTATTATATGTTACGCGGCTGCTTTTTGTTTATCGGCCTTGGCGTACTGGTGCTGTTATACCATGAATTCAAAGTTCTTCAAATCAAGGATTATAAGGAGAAATACGATTACGTAAACCTTCACGAAATCCGCTATTTCTGGTATGCTGTCATTGCCTTTATTCTGGCGGCTTTACTGTTCTCCAACTCCGTATTTACGGAACGGATTACCTCCACAGCCCGTGGCATGCTCTTCTTTTATGTACGGATTTTCATTACTGTAAGTCTTGCCATTATTGCGTACTTTATTTTTTACAGCATGGTGCGCATCTACTATCCGAAATATGTTGAAAAGCGACTGCACAAACTACGCACAACACCGCGGATATCACCGGCTGGTAATAAAATGCGTAAGCTGAGTGAAGACGAGGAAGATATTCACCTGGAGGCCGATCAGATTACAGAAGAAGCAAATATTCACTCCGTTGATTATGACGTTTGGATTGATGACCAAACCGGGTTTAAGAAAGTTGAAAAATATAGCGCCTATCAACATGCCGAAGAATGCTCAGAATGCGGGTACTACACCTTAAAAATTGACCGCGAAGAAATTGAAGTAAAACCTACGTCCAATGAAACCGGGTTATTGCTGAAACATTATAAATGTGATTTTTGTAATCACCGCGAGGCGAGGGAAGTTAAACTGGCCAAGCTTTCGGACAACGTCAAATAACAAAACAGATCATTAAAATTTTAAAGAGCCCCATGAAAACGATGGGGTTCTTTATTTATAGAGGAGTCCAGCATTCCTAAATGTTTACTTTATTTGTGAAAATTTAACTCTTTGAGCCTTTCTTCAGCAGCACCCATTGGTATTTTCGACAGCGGTATTGGCGGTCTTACGGTTGCGCACGCTATTAAAACGTTGCTGCCCAATGAAAGTCTGGTTTACTTCGGAGATACCGCACACCTTCCTTACGGAGATAAGTCAGAAGCCGCCATTCAGGCTTACTCAATAAAAATTGCTGACGTACTTCTCAAAAAGGGTTGCAAAGTAATTGTTATCGCCTGCAACTCGGCAAGTTCAGCCGCCTACGAACTTTTAAAAGAGTACGTTCGATCGGTTAAAATTATTAATGTAATAGACCCGATGATTAACCTGGTGATTAGTGATTACGGAGAAAAGCATGTGGGGCTTATCGGTACCAAACGAACTGTACAGTCGGGCGTTTATCACCGGAAAATAGAGGAAGCCAATAAAAGCATTTCACTTCATTCACTGGCTACCCCGTTGCTGGCACCCATGATCGAAGAAGGTTTTTTTGATAATCAAATCAGTCACGAGATTATTGCTCAATACCTGGCCGATCCGGAATTGAAGAATATTGAAGCCCTTATACTGGCCTGCACGCATTACCCGTTGATCAAAAATGAAATTCATGATTTTTACAAAAGCCGTATTCCCATTCTTGATTCATCGGAAGTGGTAGCGGCTGCACTTAAAAATCACCTGACACAAACTAACCTGCTTAACACCAGCACCCTGGTACCACAACACCAGTTTTTGGTATCAGACTATACATCCTCCTTTGAAGCCTCCACCCGGCTTTTCTTCCACGAACTGGTTCACCTCGAAAAACATCCTCTCTGGAATTAAAGCATGTACCATTTAGTGAACTATTCAACAAAATAGATCGAAAAAATTGGCCAATTTGTGTGGCTGAAGTAAATGCCGTGAGCACGATTATATTCATTCTGCCCTTTTTCTTAGTCTACTTTATTTTTGCCGTATACGCAGAAAGAAAGATTTCGGCATTTATTCAAGACAGGCTTGGGCCAATGGAAACAGGGAAGTATGGTTTGCTCCAATCCATTGCCGATGGCATTAAGTTTATCCAGAAAGAAGATATTGTTCCCGCACAGGCCGATGCCCGGCTTTTCAAACTTGCACCTCTTTTAGTTTTTGCAGCCGTGTTTACAGGATTTTCTGTTCTTCCCCTGTCACCAACATGGGCTGGCTCGGGAATTTTGTCAGGACTATTTTTTTTGCTGGCCTTTATTTCTCTTGACGTAATCGGGATCATCATTGCCGGTTGGAGCTCAAACAACAAGTACAGTACGTTGGGTGCATTCCGGGCTGCTGCTCAAATTATTTCGTACGAAGTTCCGCTTGGACTTTCCGTGCTGACGGTATGTATGGTGGGTGAGACCCTCAACCTCCAGGAAATTTCCTATCAGCAAAGTCATTTATCTGCACAACCTCAATTTTTGTTTGGAATACAATCGTTGGGAATAGAAACAACACATGCAGGCGGGTTCCTTACCTGGAATATTTTCCGAATGCCCTTGTTGTTCTTCTCATTCATTATCTTTTTTATCGCGTCATTGGCCGAATCAAACCGGGCTCCCTTTGATTTACCCGAGGCCGAATCTGAATTAGTGGGCGGCTACCATACCGAATACTCAGGCTTCCGGTGGGCATCGCTTATGCTTGCCGAGTACGGCATGATGCTGCTGGTTAGCCTCCTGGGCTCCATACTTTTTCTTGGAAGCTGGGGCACCCCCTTGCCAAACATAGGATCCGTCAGACTGGCCGAATGGACCACCGGTACACCCGGAACGTTTGCGGCAAATGCATGGGGAATTTTTTGGCTACTATTGAAGGCGCTAGGCCTCGTGGGACTGCAAATGTGGGTGCGCTGGACTTTCCCGCGTTTGCGCATTGATCAACTGATGAAGCTTAGTTGGAAATATTTAACGCCTGCTGCTTTGGCTTTAATAATTTTATGCGGATTTTGGAAATTAACGATTGTCGCGTGAAGAGCTTAAAATCAATATTGCTAATATCCATTCTTTTCCTCGGAGGAATAACAGCTTGTCTTGGCCAAAAAAATACTGTTGACAGTCTTGAACGGCTGTTAACCCGAAACATTCATGACACAACGCGAATCACTACCTTGATTCGCTTAGCAGATTTATATCTTTTCAGCGATTTTCAAAAAAGTACACAATACGCCAAAGAGGCTGAAGGATTAGCCATTAAATCAGAAAATAAAAAATTAAAGTATCGTGCCAACCAACAACTTGCGCTTAACAATGGCCTGAGGGGCGATTTCACTTCTGCTTTAAATTACGAAACAAAAAGTTTGCAATTAGCCATCATCATGTCCGATAGCTCTGGTATTGCACTCAGTCATAATAACATCGGTAATTATTACTATGAGATTGGCGAGTATGACGAAGCCTATCATTATTTCACGCAGGCTTACAAGATTTTGCAACAATGTGCCAAAACACCAAACGATACGTTATACATGAACATTGCACTGCACAATGTTGGAAGGGTATTTAAAGAATTAGGGCAATACGAAGCAGCGCTCCGGCATTTACTGTTATCACAAAAAATAAGTTTGCAAATTAAAGACATAGAAGGCGGGCCTTATTCAAATGACGAAATCGGAGACGTAAATCTGAGAATGGGCGAATATGACTCAGCATTACATTACCTTACGCTCTCCATGGAGGAAAGCAAACAAATTTTACGCACTGATCCGCTTTCATCTTTAAAAGAACTCCAACCGAAAACGTTATCAAAGATTGCCAAGGTTTACATGTACAAGGGCGAATACGAAAAAGCATTTGTGTACTATGACTCCACTTATAAAATCCACCAATTAACCGGTAATAAATTAGGAATTGCCGAGGTCGATCTTGGAAGGGGCAGCGTGTTCATTCAACAAAAAAAATACCATGAAGCCCTGAGCTACATTGAAAAAGCTGTTGCGCTTGCCCGCGAAATAAATGCCCGGGTACTTGAAATTGCGTGTTATAAGCAGCTTTCTATCCTTTGGGAGAATGAGGGCGACTTCAAAAAGTCATTAGAGTACTTTAAACAGTTTAAAGCTCTTGACGATAGTCTGTACAGCAATGAAATGCATCAGAAACTTTTACGCGATCAAATCCAATTTGAAACGGCAACACGCGATGACCAGATTGCGACCCTGACAAGGATTGAAGAAATCCAGAAATCGGAACTTCGAAAAACTGAATTTATCAGAAATATTTTAGTGGTTGTAGTAGCCCTGGCAGGAATTCTGCTGATATCGGTCTACAGAAGTGGCCAGCGAAGAAAACAAATCAACGCACTCCTGCTTCAGCACCAGGAGGAAATGGAGAAACGAAGTAAAGAACTGGAGCAACTGAATGAAGTTAAGGATAAGTTTTTCTCCATTATATCACACGATTTACGGTCGCCCATTAATGCCTTGGCCGGACTCATGGATTTGTTGGATAGAGGAGCCATTGCCTCACATGAACTTCCTGTTGCTATTAAGGAACTACGCGTTCGCTTCAACCACACCCGATCGTTGATGAACAATCTCCTCGATTGGACCGTACTGCAAATGGATAAAATGAACCTGCAGTCGGGCAACGTAGCGCTTCATAAAATTGTTGAAGAAAATATTGAGCTGACCGGGGCCATCCAAACCAAAAAAATTAAAATGACCAACAGTGTTCCTGAAAATGCCATCGGGTATGGCGACAGTAACACCATTAACCTGGTTATCCGCAACCTTCTGACCAACGCTATAAAATTCACCAACGATGGCGGAGAAATAACGGTGTCTGCCGAAGCAAAAGGTAAAGAATGGGTTGTGGCTATTCGCGACAACGGCATTGGCATGAGTGACGATATCCAAAAGAAACTTTTCGATAAAATTAATCCGTACAGCACCCGAGGCACAGCCAACGAAAAAGGTACAGGTCTGGGGCTTATCCTGTGCAAGGAATTCGTTGAAAAGAACGGTGGCCGCATTTGGGTTGAGAGCCAGGAGAACAAAGGAAGCACCTTCTGGTTTACCGTTCCAAAAGCCTCGTAACGCTCCAATAGTTCATGTCTTTCCCTTATTTTTGCTTTCGCGGCAATGAAGCGAAACAAAGGATACTGGAAAACAATTGCGAACACGGCTCACTCTTTGTGGGCAGGCTTACGTATAACCTTTCAGCACATCTTAAAAGCACGCACGAGCAAAAAGCCTCTTTCAATTCAGGATACTTCCTACTTTGATAAACCGGATGGGATTGCCACCATTCAATACCCTCATGCCGAACTGCCCGTGCCGGATACCGGTCGCTACCAGTTGCATAATGAAATTGATGATTGCATTGTATGCGATAAGTGTGCAAAAATTTGTCCCGTAGATTGCATCACCATTGAACCGATTAGAGCTACTGAGGAAATCGGGAGAACTTCTGATGGCACGCCAAAAAGAATTTACGCGGCCAAATTTGATATTGACATGGGCAAGTGTTGTTTCTGCGGACTTTGCACTACAGTATGCCCGACAGAATGCCTGACCATGACCAAGACGTACGATTTCAGTGTGTTTGATATCCGTCAGCATAATTTTCCTTTTGCGGAAATGTCTCCGGGAGAAATTGAAGAAAAGAAGAAATTGCTGGAGGAGCGTCAAAAGGCCAAACCGATCGCCCAACCCGTAGTGCCTACCGCGACAACAGAAGCACCCAAACCGGCCAAACCGGTTTTCAAACCCAGAATCAAGCCTCCCGGATCATGACTGCACACACTGTCATATTTTATTTTTTGGAGACCCTGGCCGCTGTTTCAGCCATTGGAATACTCTTCACACGAAATGTTTTTTATGGGGCATTGATGCTCATCACCTGCCTGCTGGCCATTGCCGGAATTTTTATTTTTTTGAATGCGGAGTTCATTGCGGTAACTCAAATTTTGATTTATGCAGGAGGCATTGTTGTGCTCATTATTTTCGGTGTGATGCTTACTTCTAAAATTTCAGGAAAGCCGCTGGTAGTGAAAAATCAAAACTGGTTATCAGGAATTGCCGCAGGGTTATTCTTCTTTGGTCTTCTTTTAAAATTATTTTCTGAAGCCACCTTCGCCACCACCAACCAAACGGTCACTTCGCAATATACGTTTATCAACCACATCGGAATTCTTCTCATGACAGACTATATGTTTGCTTTTGAGGTGGCGGGAATTCTCTTACTGATAGCGCTGATAGGCGCAGCCGTGGTGGCCTCAGCTTTTCAATCTACCAAAAAGGAATTATGATGTTTCCGGCTGAACACCTCCTGTACCTCAGCGCACTCCTGTTCTCCGTTGGAATGATGGTTATTATCGTCAAGCAAAATGCCATCATGATATTGTTGGGGATTGAACTCTTATTAAATGCAGCAAACCTGAACCTGGTCGCTTTTAATCAACTTCAGCCGGGTTTATTGACAGGACAGCTGTTTGCACTCTTCGTAATTGTTGTGGCGGTGAGTGAGGCTGCCATCGGTCTTGCAATCGTGCTGAGGGTTTATAAATACTATCAGACTTCCGTACCGGGTGAAGTAAATGAATTAAAAGATTAACACAGTGGAGAACACAATACCCTTGAATTGGCTTATTGAACTGGCATTGCTTGCTCCGCTTGCTTCATTCATCGTTTGCTTTTTCATCCCCGATCGTTATTCCTGGGTCGTACCAATTCTTGCCATTATACTCCTGTTCATCAGTGTGGTTTCCAGCTTCTGTATTTTTCTCTCGATGCCGGCTCATGAAACTTACCTGCTCCGGTTTGATTGGTTCAGCATGCACGCGTATACGCTTCAGGCTAACCTTGAACTGAACCGGTTATCGATCATTATGCTGCCACTGGTTTCGGGTATTTCATTTTTGATTCACCTGTATTCGTTGGGATACATGGCAGGCGACATCGGGATCAAGCGGTACTTTGCCATGCTTGGTTTCTTCACATTCTCAATGCTGGGAATTGTTTTATCGGATAACCTGCTTGTGATCTTTGTCTTTTGGGAATTGGTTGGCTTTTCATCTTACCTGCTGATTGGCCATTGGAAAGAGAAACCCGAAGCCGCAAAAGCCGCTCAGAAAGCATTCCTCTTCAACCGGATAGGTGATGCAGGATTTTTAGTTGGGGTCATGATTATTTGGTCTAACACACAAACATTAAACCTGAATGAAATTCTGTTGACAACAGAACTTTCATCCTGGCAAACCATTGCTTCGCTCTGCATTTTTTGTGGCGTCATTGGCAAATCGGCACAACTTCCGCTGTTAACCTGGCTACCCGATGCGATGGAAGGGCCAACCCCGGTTTCGGCTTTAATTCATGCAGCCACCATGGTGGCCGCAGGTGTGTTTTTGCTCGCCCGGGTGTTTCCGTTATTCACTTTCGAAGCACTCCATGTTGTAGCCATAACAGGATCGCTCACGGCTTTCATTGCCGCCTTGTTTGCCTTACACCAGTTCGACATAAAAAAAATTCTTGCTTACTCAACCATCTCACAACTGGGATTCATGGTTACAGCCGTGGGAACAGGATCGGAAAATGCCGCCATGGTTCATCTTGTTACCCATGCCTGTTTTAAAGCATGCTTATTTTTGGGAGCCGGTTCTGTCATTCATGCCCTGCACCAGGCGCAGCAACAAACACATCAATCATTCGATGTGCAGGACATCCGAACGATGGGAGGATTAAGAAAAAAATTACCCACTACATTTTTAACCTTTCTGCTTGCTGCTGCCTCCTTGTCGGGGATTCCGTTTTTTTCTGGATTTCTGTCAAAGGATTCCATCATTGCCGACATTTTAACCTGGAGTGGTCAGGAACTTTCGTGGAGGATAATTATTTTAATAATGAGCGTAGCAACCTCCTTCCTTACAACACTCTATTGTTTCCGGATGGTGTGGTATATTTTCTTCGCCAATGAAAATGAACGAACCTCCACGGCTATGGAATCTCCATGGATCATGCGCATCCCTATGGTGATTCTTGCGCTGCTCTCAATCTGGTGGGTGATTTCCTGGAATCCATTTGTTGCAACAGGGTGGTTTACTAATCGCGTGGGCGCACTTCCCCATCATCATGTTATTATCCTTCTATCCACAGGTGTGGTTTCTCTCGGCCTGCTGACCGGGTGGTTTTTGTTTGTCCGAAAATCGGAACCAAAAGCTGCTCCCATTCTTCAGCAGGGCCTTTACCTTGATAATATTTATAAAAATTTAGTTGGCCGAACGACCATCATACTTGCGACTACTTCGGAACGAATCGACCGTGTGTGGATTGACGGAGTGCTTCATTTCATTGCCTATACGCATGCTTCACTTGCTCACTTCATAGCCTGGTGCGATCGTTATATTGTGGATGGCTTGGTAAAAACCACAGCATGGGCGACCGGCAAGATTGGGTCTTTTACCCGGTCATTTCAAAGCGGGAAAATTCAACTTTATATTTTCTGGGCCATGGCCGGATTGATTATTTTTCTATTTTTCCTTCTGATATAACCCCATGCAACAATACCTGCTCAGTTTCTTAATCTTTACTCCCGTTGCAGCAGCGTTGTTGGCCTTGCTCATTCCGGCTGATTCCAAAAAAATATTCCGGATAGGATCGCTGGTTGTTTCCTGCATCCAACTGTTTCTCCTGCTTCTGGTCATTCATGCAACACAGAGTGCATCATTCGCATCATTCCTGCTAACAGAAAAAGCAGCCTGGTTTTCTGTTGATTTAGGATCGTGGGGAATTTTGCAGGCTGAGTATTTTTTGGGGATGGATGGTTTGAGTTTCAGCATGATAACATTAACCGTACTGGTTATGTTGATTGCCGGAATTTCATCGTGGACGATCAACACAAGTGTGAAAGGGTATTACGTTCTGCTCTGGATTTTGAACGGAGCCATCATTGGATCATTTGTCGCCCTGGATTTCCTTCTCTTCTTTCTCTTTTTCGAATTCATGCTGCTGCCGATGTACTTCCTCATTGGCATTTGGGGTGGCCCCAGGCGTGAATATGCATCCATCAAGTTTTTGCTCTACACGCTTCTCGGGTCCATTCTCATTCTGATTGTTTTGATTGCTCTCTACATATCGGTCAAAAACCCCGATGTTCCCGATCAACTCGTTCATAGCTTTAACCTGGTGCACATGACCAACCCTGCTAACTTTATTTCAGGGTCAATCTTAGATCCGTCACAACGTTGGATGATTGGTGCTTACCCTGCACGCTGGTGGGCATTTATCTTGTTGTTCATCGGGTTTGCCATAAAACTTCCTGCGGTACCCTTGCACACCTGGTTACCCGATGCTCACGTAGAAGCGCCCACACCTGTCTCCGTAATTTTGGCAGCATTGCTTTTAAAGGTTGGCGCATATGGATTGCTGCGAATAGCGTATCCGGTTTTTCCCGACATCGCTACCGAGCTGAGTTGGTTTGTTGCCTTAACGGGTGTCGTATCCATCATCTATGGTGCGCTTAATGCCTTAGCAAGTAAAGACTTAAAAAGACTGATCGCCTATTCCTCAGTATCCCATATGGGCTTTGTTTTACTCGGCCTTGCTTCTGTTACCGTTGAAGGCATTTCGGGTGCTGTGTACCAGTTGTTCAGCCACGGAATTATTTCCGCTTTGCTCTTCTTGATTGCCGGAGTTTTGTATGACCGCACGACCGATCGCCTGATTGGTCACTATTCCGGTTTATCTTCAAAGATGCCTGTTTATTTTACCGTTGTTTTGATGGCATTTTTTGCTTCTCTCGGACTTCCCGGTTTTTCAGGGTTTATTGCCGAGATTATGATTTTACTGGGAGCATTTCATTCGTTTATTACAAACGGATTGCTTCACCAAAGTTATGCGGTTGTTGCCACCCTTGGACTGATTTTGGGAGCAGCGTATTTTTTATGGACGCTTCAGCGAATGTTTTTCGGACCGTTTCATGTTCAGTCAGAAATAAAAGCTGAAAGGTTAGTTGATCTGGATAAACGTGAGTACAGCATGCTGATTCCGCTGGTGGTGTTGACCATCCTGTTCGGAATTTTTCCGCAACTATTACTGGACTACATCAATCCGTTTGCAAAACATTTTGTTGATTCCGTATTGCAGGTAATTCAAAATCCTTAATCGGTGGAAACAGTGCTCCCGGATAAACTCCTTACCCTTACAAAAAGCATTGGGCATCTGATGCCCGAACTGATCCTGACAGCCGGAATACTGCTGATCATTTTAACCGGACTGTTTAAAAAATATAAGCATACCCTGCCTGCATACCTGGCCCTCCTGGTTTTTTTAGGTTGCATTTTTCAATCGTTCGTTTTTACACCGCCCGTTGAATCGATCGTACTCCTCGATGGCATGATCCACACGGGTTATTTTTCTCAATCATTTAAAATTTTGTTGGATGTAGCGGGCGTACTGACGGTAATCATGTCGCTGAATCATGTTGGGTTAAAAAATAACAAGTTTACAGCAGAGTATTACACCTTTCTTCTCTCTGCCGTTTTAGGTGCACACCTGCTAACCACAACCACCAACCTGGTGATGGTTTTTATTTCTCTTGAACTGTTGTCCATCTCTTCGTATGTGCTGGCAGGATACAATCAGGATAAAAAAGGAGCAGAGGGAAGCTTAAAATACTTTTTGTTTGGTTCGGTCGCCTCTGCCGTTATGCTGTACGGGTTTTCAATTTTATTCGGGCTATCAGGAACTACCGATTTTTCAAGCATTCTATTTGTTGACAATCTCCTGAAAAATTCATCCTCATTAATCTTAGTGGGCGGACTCATGGCCCTGGCCGGTTTTCTTTACAAAGTTGCCGCGGCACCCATGCACCCATGGGCGCCTGATGTGTACGAAGCATCACCCATGCCTGTGGTTGCATTTCTTTCTGTGGTGCCTAAACTTGCGGGTCTGGCCGTATTGGCCAAGTTCACTTTGGCTATCAATTTGTACGGTCAAGGCAAAATTGACTGGCAGTTGATCGTTAGTGTGATTGCCATCCTTAGCATTAGCGTTGGCAATTTCTCTGCATTGTGGCAAAACAATCCAAAACGCATGATGGCGTACAGTTCTATTGCACAATCCGGTTTTCTGCTGATTGGAATTGTTTGCATCAGCCTTGAAGGAAGCAAATTCCTGGTATTCTATTCGAGCGTTTATCTGTTAGCCAACTTTGCAATTTTTTACTGCCTGCAGTTTTTTGAAAAAAATGAAATAGAAAGTATTCCGGCATTTAGCGGTTTGGGGAAATCACGGGTAATGGCGAGTGTACTGCTCCTGGTTGCGTTTATTTCCCTGGCAGGCATTCCGCCAACCGGAGGGTTTACTGCCAAGCTGTTCATTTTTACTGCTCTTTGGGACGCCTATGAACAAACCGATAAGGAAATACTGGTCTGGCTTTTGATTTTCGGGTTGGCCAATACAGTAGTGGCACTCTATTATTATCTGAAAATTCCCTACTACGCGTTCCTTAAAACAACGGGCAGCATGCCGGTTAAAAAAGGCCAAACCGAGAATTATTTCGCCTTCATTTTAGTTGTGCTGATATTGCTTTTATTCATTCGGCCCGATGTATTGATGGGTTGGCTGAATAGAATTAACTTTGTGCTTTAATTATTGGTATAAGGGTTTTTCAGAGGAATTCGCGCTAAAAACCCGGTTGCCGCAGGCCTAACGCCCCAAAAATGAGTGACCAGATTCTTCATGAGTGCGGAATTGCCCTGATTCGTCTCCGAAAGCCCCTGTCGTATTATATAGAGAAGTATGGTCCGGCTTTCGCCATGAGCAAAATGTACATCCTCATGGAAAAGCAACACAACCGGGGGCAGGATGGTGCCGGAGTAGCCAACATTAAGCTTGACATTGAACCGGGGCACCGGTACATCAGCCGCTACCGTTCCATGAAATCACAACCGGTCGCCAACCTTTTCAAAAAAATAGGCAAGAAGTTTAAAAAGGCGCAAAAAGCAGGAAAGGAAAAATTTTACGATCCTGAGTGGCTGAAAAAAAACGTAGCCTTTTCGGGCGAACTGTGGCTTGGTCATTTACGCTATGGTACACATGGCCTAAACAGCATTGAAAATGTTCACCCTTTTCTGCGCCAAAATAACTGGAGAAGCCGTAACCTGGTGATGGCAGGGAACTTCAACATGACCAATGTTGAAGAGTTGTTCGACATCCTGGTGAACATTGGTCAGCACCCAAAAGAAAAAGTTGATACGATTACCGTAATGGAAAAGATCGGTCATTTTTTGGATGAAGAAGTACAGGCTCTGTTTGAGAAGTACAAAGACAAATATTCCAACCGGGAAGTGTCTGAAATTATTGAAAATGAAATTGACATGCAGCGCGTTTTACGAAGAGCCTGCAAAGATTTTGACGGAGGATATACCATGGCTGGTTTAACCGGATCAGGTTCAGCATTTGTTGTACGAGATCCGAACGGCATTCGCCCTGCCTACTTTTATGCCGATGAAGAAGT
Source organism: Cyclobacteriaceae bacterium (assembly GCA_049306095.1). Lineage (GTDB taxonomy): Bacteria > Bacteroidota > Bacteroidia > Cytophagales > Cyclobacteriaceae > UBA2336. Next base: position 31,259 of record JBAQPU010000051.1, on the reverse strand, counting down.
GGTGGTCGTGGCATCAGAAAAACCCGCCATCAAAACAGCATTCAACATCAACTACGAACAAATCGAAGAAGTAAAACCGGGTCATGCCTTGATAATCAATAAAAATGGCGACTTTGGTATGTATCCGATTCTTCCGATTGGCGAAAAAAAATCGTGCAGTTTTGAACGCATTTATTTCTCCCGCGGTAACGATCCGGAAATTTACCGGGAACGAAAACAACTGGGTCGCCTGTTGGTGCCGCAGGTATTGAAAGCCATCAACTTCGATTTAAAAAATACTGTCTTCTCTTACATTCCGAATACAGCCGAAACCGCATTCTACGGACTGATGGCCGGTATTGAAGATTACCTCATCAATAAACAAAAGGAAGTCATTCTTGAGAACAAACCAACAGTTGATACACTGGAGGAAGTACTGTCGTTCAGACCACGCGTAGAAAAAATTGTAATCAAGGATGCCAAACTTCGCACCTTCATCACCGATGACGACCACCGCGATGAAATGGTAACACACGTGTACGATACCACCTACGAAGTAGTAAACAAAGATAAGGACACCCTGGTGGTGATTGACGACTCGATCGTACGCGGAACCACGTTGGAAAAAAGCATTTTAAAAATGCTTGACCGCCTTAATCCTAAAAAAATTGTGGTGGTTTCTTCTGCGCCACAAATACGCTTCCCCGATTGCTATGGTATTGATATGAGCCGCATGGGCGACTTTATAGCCTTTCGTGCCATGATTGAATTGTTAAAAGACCAGGGCAAAGACTACCTGCTGGGAGAAGTGTATGAACAGTGCCTACGCGCCTCACAAGATGAACAGGCTCAAAACTATGTGAAGCGGCTGTACGAACAATTCACCGATGAACAAATCTCAATCAAAATTTCAGAAATTGTTCGCCCTGCCGATATGCGTGCCGAAGTGCAGGTGGTATTTCAAACCGTTGAAAATCTTCACAAAGCCATACCCCACCACCATGGCGATTGGTACTTTACCGGCAACTACCCCACCCAGGGTGGCGCTAAGGTTGCCAACCGATCGTACGTTAACTTTATGGACGGTAAACTGGTGCGGGCCTACTAAGAACCCGGTATAATCCAATTTACGTTAGGGTCTCATTCTATTAGCAATTTATTTTCAATTCACCTCATTCAGGGATTACCAGCCTTTGAAAATTCACAAGTTTTAAGGTAGATTCACATCTATCTTAAACTTAAAATTTATACTATGAAGCGACATGTACTATTGATGAGCGTAGCGTTGCTCTTTCTTGCCGGCCAGGTTTTTGGCCAGGAAAGAGTAGTTACGGGAAAGGTGACTTCGCAGGAAGATGGCTCAGCTATTCCGGGAGCAAACGTTTTGGTGAAGGGAACAAGTTCAGGCACAGCTACTGATGCAGATGGAAATTACTCCATTTCAGTAACTGGAGACAACGCAGTGTTGGTGTTCTCGTTTCTGGGATACCAGTCGGCCGAGGTTCAGGTTGGTACGCGTACATCCGTTGATGTGCAATTAGCAACTGATGTTACTCAACTTAGTGAAATTGTTGTAGTTGGGTATGGTACACAGTTGAAGCAGGATCTTACCGGTAATATTGCCAGCGTTGATGGCGCAGCTATTCAAAATATCCCGGTACCAACTTTTGAGCAAGCTATCCAGGGAAGGGCTGCCGGGGTCTTTGTAGAGGCAGGGAATGGTAAGTTAGGACAAGGAATCAAAGTTCGGGTTCGTGGTTCTTCCTCCGTATCTGCGGGCAATCAACCATTGTATGTTATTGATGGCATTCCGGTTACTTCACAAAGCCAGGCAACAACAGGTGGCGCAACAAACCCATTAGCAGATATTAACTCGAATGATATTGAATCCATTGAAATATTAAAGGACGCTTCTGCCGGTGCAATTTATGGATCCAGGGCAGCTAATGGCGTTGTTTTGATTACAACCAAAAGAGGAAAGACGGGTAAAACAAATTTTTCGGTTAACTATCTGACTGGTTTTAGTAAGCCAACCAATCATGTTGAATGGTTAAATACGGAAGAATACGTTGAGTTATTCACTGAGTCGAACGGAGCACTTACGACAAGTTTAATTAATCGCTTTAATCGATACGGAGCTGATCCGGCTGCTCTTACTGCCCCAACGGGCGTTCCGTATGAATCATGGGCAGTACCTGGCGCACCTGGTTATGTTGATACAAATTGGGATAAAGAAGCATTCCAGGATGCACGCACTAATCAATTTGATTTTAGTGCCAGTGGCGGAACGGATAAGACCAAATTCTTTACATCACTAACCTGGAGTGATCAAGAAGGAATTCTCGTGGGTAATAGATTTCAAAAAATGGGAACACGATTAAATGTGGATCATGAAGCAACTGACAAACTATCGATTGGGATTAATTTCAGTCTTTCAAGAACGGTCAACTATCGATTGGCTGATGATAACGCCTTCTCTACCCCTCTACAGATGGTTGCGTTGTCACCTATGACTCCACCAATTGACCCAAGAACGGATCTGATCAGTGGTGCTCTCAATCCAGAAACTGGTCTTCCCAATAGCAACTACCCCATTTATTATAATCCACTTTTGGATGTTGAGTATAACGACAGAACAACAACCGTTTGGAGAAACCTGGGTACTGTTTATGGAAACTATAAAATCGTTCCTGGACTTACTTTCAGGACTGAACTAGGTTTTGACTTACTGAATCAACACGAAGTACGTTATTTCGCTAGTCAAACAGCACGGAATTCCGGAGCACCTAACGGCCAGGGCGAAGACCATTGGACACAAGTATTCAATTATACGACAAACAACTTTTTTCAATACACAAAATCTATTGATGTTCATGACCTAGATGTAGTTGTTGGGATGAGTTTCCAGGAGTCTAATACTGACTTTGGTAGTGTTACGGGTCAGCAATTTGCCAGTGATTCTTATAGAAAAGTTACTTCCGCTGCCAGTATTACTGCTGGAACCTCAACAGAGACCGGGTTTGCTTTTCTATCTTACTTTGCAAGGGCCAACTACAAATTCAGTAATAAATACCTCGTTGGGTTAAGCGGACGCGTTGACGGATCTTCACGTTTCGGTCCTGATAGCCGTTATGGATTTTTCCCGGCAGCATCCCTCGGATGGGTTTTAACAGAAGAATCATTCCTGGCTGACAATGGTATAGTTGATTTTTTGAAACTTCGTGGTAGCTACGGCTTAACGGGTAATGCTGAAATTGGAAATTTCCCTTGGCAAGGTTTATATTCTGGTGATGGTGGTTATGCAGGAATTCCAGGGCAACGTCCAGCGCAACTTGAAAATCCTGATTTACACTGGGAACAAACAGCACAAACCGACATTGGGGTTGAGTTCGGGTTCATAAACAGTCGCATTTCAGGTCAAATCGACTACTACGTTAAGAAAACTTCCGACCTGTTACTTCAGGTGAACCTTCCAGGCCATGTTGGAGCAGCCAGAACACAAACTCAAAATGTAGGTAACCTGGAGAACAAGGGTTTTGAGTTTGTATTAACCACAGAAAATTTAGTGGGTGAGCTAAAATGGAGTACAAGCTTTAACATTGCCAGGAACAAAAATGAAATTACAAATATAAAAGATCAGGTTATTGAAGGTTCGTTCCTATCAAGAGCAGTGGAAGGCGAACCCATTGGAATTTTCTTCGGGCCTAAATATGCCGGTGTTGACCCTGCTAACGGAGACGCCCTATACTACATAAAAAACCCCGATGGATCCCTTTCTACAACAAATGATTATAATTCAGCAACCTTTATGAAGATTGGAGACCCCAATCCGGAAATAATATGGGGGCTGACCAACAATCTTTCATACAAAGGTATCGACTTCACCTTCTTGTTTATGGGTGTTCATGGAAATGATGTATACAATGGTGGAGGTAAATTTATGTCTGCTAATGGTGACTTTTTTGATAATCAAACAAGAGATCAACTCGACCGCTGGCAAAATCCAGGAGATATTACGGATGTTCCACAAGCCAGGTTATTCGGGGCTAACGGTACCGGTGAATCTTCCCGGTACATCTCAGACGGAAGCTATGTAAGGCTTAAAACACTAACATTAGGTTATACGTTGCCGCAATCAATTATTAGCAAAGCATCTCTTACAAAAGTCAGGGTATATGTAAGTGGTCAAAACCTCTTAACATTCACTGACTACAAGATGTGGGATCCAGAAGTAAATTCAGACTCGTTTGAAAGTAATGTAACACAGGGTACAGATTTCTATTCGGCTCCACAACCGAAGACAATTACTTTTGGTATTAACATCGGATTCTAAATTTACAGATATGAAAAAGAAAATATTAATACTTCTATCAGCAATTGCGGTCTTCTCAAGTTGTGCCGATCAATTGAATTTAACGCCTTTTAATACAATTGACTCCTCGCTTGCAACCGGCACATCTAAAGATATCGAAGCTCTTATGGTGGGAGCTTACACATTCTTAGGTGATGGTGACGTATTGGGAGGAAACATGCAGCGTGACGCTGAGTTGATCGGTGATGCGTACCCTTCTGGCTCCGAAATGTTTTGGGACGGAACATTTGTTGATCCCGGTGAAGTGTGGACAAAAAGCATGCTAGTTACAAATGGACAGGCGGAATTAACCTGGCTGGACGCGTATCGTGCAATCAATATTTGCAATACCGTTCTTGCTAATTTGGACGTTGTCCAGGATGAAAAAGTTGACAGAATAGAAGGAGAAGCTAAATTCATTCGTGGAACTATCTATTTTGAATTAGTAAGAGTGTTTGCACGCACCTGGACAGACATTAATGGTACCCCTGCTACTAACCCCGGTGTTCCATTAGTTCTTGAGCCCAACGTTACTGGGTTGGTTGACAGAAACACAGTAGCAGAAGTCTATACACAAGTAATTACTGATTTACAAGATGCTGAAACTTTACTTCCTGCATCGAATGGATTTTTTGCTACTACATATTCGGCCAGCGCCATGCTATCGAGGGTTTACCTTATGCAAAACAACTATCCGGCCGCCAGAGATGCAGCAGACAGAGTCATCCAATCAGGCGAATATGACTTACTGAGCAACTATGCTGATAATTTCAATAACAGCTCCAATGGATCAACCAATGCAACAATTGAAGATGTTTTTGCAATACAGGTAACCACTCAAGCAGGTATCAATAACATGAATACCTTTTTTGCTACATCTGATTTTGGCGGAAGAGGCGATATCTACATTGAACCTGCACACTTTGCATTGTATGAAGCAGGTGATGAAAGATTGGATTTATTCTATGATGGAGAAAGAACTGGCAAATGGAATAATCAATTTGGAAATGTTAATATCATTCGGCTTGCAGAGATGTATCTGACACGCGCTGAGGCCAATTTACAAGCGGGGACAACCATTGGAGACACTCCCCTTAATGATGTAAACGCTATTAGAAATCGGGTTGGATTAACTGACTTAGGAAGTGTCACCGTTTCAGATGTTCTCAATGAAAGACATTTAGAACTTGCTTTTGAGGGTCACCTGATCCATGACCTTAAACGCACGCAACGGCCAGTAGGTACGCTCACCTTTGATGCACCTGAATTAATCTTCCCAATTCCAAACAGAGAAATTCAAATTAATCCTGATTTGGAACAGAATGAGGGTTACGACTAACCCGTTCTTTGGTAATAAAAAAGCCGTTCTTTAGAGCGGCTTTTTTATTATGGAAAATACTTTTTAGCGAACACTATTTGCTATTTTAGAATATTCAATACTACAACTATGAACTACTGGCTCGTTAAAACTGAACCCGACACGTATTCATGGGATGATTTAGTACGCGATAAAAAAGCCGTGTGGGATGGCGTGCGTAATTTTCAGGCGCGCACCAATTTAAAATCCATGAAAAAAGGTGATCGTGTTTTTATTTACCACACCGGTGATGAAAAGGCCATCATCGGTATGGCCTCGGTGCTGAAAGAGGCCTATCCCGACCCAAAAGACCCTGATTGGGTAGTGGTAGACTTGAGTTCAGAAAAAAAATTAAAGAAACCGGTTACGCTCAATCAAATTAAATCCATCAAAAAACTTAGCAACATGGTATTGGTCAAAGCATCACGGCTATCGGTGCAACCCGTGCGCGAAGATGAAATTGCTACGGTTTTTGAACTAAGTGGAGATAAATGATCCCATTAAAATTCTTCAAAACGTTCCTGGCTTCTCTCGGTTGCTGCCTCGTCTTTTTTTCGTGCTATAGTCAGATCAGCCAACCGTTTCGATTTGAAAAAGAACGAAAATTTAATGATGATGACTTCACAATCATTCCACTTGAAAGCGAGGGCATTGCACTGATTCGCGAACAAAATAAATACAAAAGCGGCAACCAGTTCTGGGAAGTTATCCTGCTGGATACAGCCCTGCAGGAAAAAGCCAGCCTTGAAATTGAAGTTGACGTCCAGGATAAACTGATCGGTTATGAGTACGCACCCGGTTTTGTTTACCTGTTGTTTGTCAGGAAAGAATTTAAGGGAGAAATGGAACTGGTTTCGATTAATACCAGGTCTATGGAAGTTGTTAGCGATGAAATAAAACCCGAGTTGAATTTTAAAGTTACCCAGTTTTTGAAAGCCGGTGAGAATTTTGTGTTTGGAGGATACGTAGATACCGAGTCAGCTGCACTGCTGTACCTGCCTTCCACTAAACACGTGAAAATGATACCAGGCTTTTTTCAAAAGAACGTTGAACTGCTGGAAATGCGAACCAACCTGAATCAAACTTTTAACACCATACTCATCGACCGAAATAATCAGGATAATCAAACCATCATCTTCCGGACCTTCGACTCTTCAGGAAATCAATTACTGGAAACGGTAACCAGAATTGATAGTGACATGATCATACAAAATGGCATGAGCAGCACCTTGAGGCGCGATGACATGATGATACTCGGCACCTGGGGCAAGCGTAACACCAAGCAAGCATCGGGCTTTTATGCCTCCCATGTCAATCCCTTTGGTACGCAAAATGTTCAGCGCGTTTATTTCGGACAACTGGAACACTACCTGGAATATCTAAAACCCAAAAAAGCAGCTAAAGTAAAAGAAAGGACTGCCGATGCACTCGAAAGAGGAAAAATTCCGGATTTTACCAACTATGTCATCCCCTTTAAAATCGTTGAGTATGAAAAAGGATTTTTGTTATTGGCCGAATCCTTTGTTCCATCCAGTACTTATTCACAAAACAGTCCTACACCTTATGGGTACTATCCCAACTATTACCCCTATTCACCCTATGGAGGTTACTATCCCGGCAACAGGATGTACCCGATCCCGTACCAATACAATCAAGGAGCAAACGTTTCCAATGACCAGGATGTTAAGTGCATACATGGCATTGTCATGGCGATGGACAACCAGGGCAAGGTGCTTTGGGATTACAGCCTGAAATTTGACAATGTCAAACGAGATGCCCTTGAGCAATCGATGGATTTTATATTAACGCAGCAAAATGTTTTTTTGCTCTATAAAAAAGAATCGGAATTAATAATGAAGAAAATAACGTTGTCTTCCGGAGAAGAAGAAGAAATAATTGAAAAAATTACTCCAAAAAACAGTACCGATGAAGTGAGATCAGAAAATACTCCTATGGGTACGGTTAAACAATGGTACCGAAACAACTTTTATGTGTGGGGATATCAAACCGTTCGGAATAAATACAGTGCAGATAAAACACGGGAGGTCTTTTATATCAACAAAGTGGTGGTTCCTTAAACTTCTGATCGTTTTGCCGCTATGCGGTTCGGCTCAACTTCAACAAGACGACCGCCTGGAGATCCCTATTTTTTCTGATCAGGAGACTTTCGATGCCATTCCGGCCACCGATGCCGGAATCTTACTATTCCGTCAGGCAGAATCTCGTAGCGGAAACGCGTTGGAGTTAATCCACCTTGATACGCTTTTGCACCAACAATGGAGAGGAAGCTTACCCCTTGATCAGCGCCTGACATTAGAAAAAAAAGTTGTCTTTAAGAATACGCTATTTTTAATCTTTCGCCACAGCAACTTCACCTCTGCCAACTTTCACCTGTATCGAATTGATGTCAAGACAGGCAACTATATAAAATTTATTATTCACAATGTGCTGCCATTTATTCCTACAGTATTTTCTGTAACCAGTAACGGTACGCTGCTTGGTGGTTACTTCAATCGGGTGCCTGTTGTGCTCTTCTTCGATTTTAAAACGCAAAAATCAAAAGTATTGCCGGGGCTCTTTAACGAGCCCGGAGAACTCAACCAGCTAAAGATCAACGAGGATGAATCGTTTGATATCCTGATCAGCGCTAAAAACTACCAGAAGCAACAAACCATCTGGGTAAAAAATTATGACCCCACCGGTAAGTTAATTCGTAATGTCATGCTTCAGCCAGACGGCAATCACAACCTGATTTTTGGCAGAACCATTCAAATGAACAACAAAGATCAGATCATCGCGGGGGTGTATGGAAACCGCAGCGGAGAGTACTCGAACGGACTATTTATTGCGCGCCTTACGGCCGATGACCTGCAACAAATGCATTATTACAATTTTGCCGATCTGGAAAACTTCTTCAACTATCTAAGACCCAAAAAAATAAACAGAATCAAAGAACGAATACAGCGGAAAAAGGTAAAAGGAAAAAAAATTAAATTTCAGTATAACCTCATCGTTCATGAGCTTCTTGCCGATCAAAATCAATTCATTTTGCTGGGGGAAGCCTTCTACAAAAAATACAGAACCCTCGAGAGTCAATCCATCATGTCATCGTCTTATAATCGCCCGATTATTTTTGACGGATACCAGTATACACATGCCGTACTGTTGGGGATAGACTTAAACGGCAAATTGCTTTGGGATAACAGTTTTGAAATTAATGATGTGAGAACATTCACCCTGGAACAGTTTGTTAAAATAGATGTTCAGAACGATAAAATCGTATTATTATATCTTTTTGATAATAAACTCAGAAGTAAAATAATCCAGGACAATACGGTGCTGGAAGGGAAATCATCGAACGACATCAGGCTAAATTCAGCTGAAGATTTGTCATCAGAAGATGGGACAAACATTAGCCGACTGGAATACTGGTATGGTAATCATTTTATGGCGTATGGTGTTCAGGACGTTGTTTCAAACACCTTTAGCCTCCGCAAAAAGAAAAAAGTATTTTTTGTGAACAAGATCAGCTATCGGTAACTCACCTGAAATTGATTATTTCTGTATATTTGCGTTCGGCTTATGCAGAAAAAACTCATTCTCGATTCCGACCTGCTCGATATCACCATTAGCCGCCTTTGCCAGCAACTCATTGAGGTTCATCAGGATTTTTCAGAAACCGTCATACTCGGCCTGCAGCCACGCGGTATTTTCCTGGCAGAAATCATCCATCAAAAGCTTGAAAAATTATTAAAAAGACCGCTGCCGCTGGGCTACCTCGATGTTACCTTTCATCGGGATGACTTCAGGCGGAGGGAAATTCCGGCTAAAGCCAGCGAAAATAAAATACCCTTTGTGATTGAAGGAAAACGGGTTGTGCTGATCGATGATGTACTCTTTACCGGCCGAACCGTTCGCGCAGCACTGGATGCCATGATTGCCTTTGGCCGCCCGGAAAAAGTAGAATTACTGGTACTGATCGACAGAAAATATAACCGCGACCTGCCCATTGCACCCGACTATGTTGGAAAAACAGTTAACACACTGGCCTCGCAAAAAGTGTTGGTCGAACTGGAATCAAAAGGCACTCAAAATAAAATATGGCTGATCAATAAGGAATAAACACTATGTCGAAGCTTAGTCAAAAACACCTGCTTGGAATTAAGGACATCACCCGCGAAGACATAGAACTTATTTTTGAAACTGCCGATAATTTTAAAGAAGTTATCAACAGGCCTATTAAGAAAGTTCCTTCCCTGCGCGATGTTACCATTGCCAATGTCTTTTTCGAAAACTCAACCCGCACCCGCCTGTCATTTGAACTGGCACAAAAAAGATTATCAGCTGACGTGATTAATTTTTCAGCCTCCACCAGTTCGCTAAAAAAAGGAGAAACCCTGCTCGATACCGTCAATAATATTCTGGCCATGAAAGTGGATATGATTGTAATGCGCCATGCCAGTCCGGGGGCCCCTCACTTTCTGGCGCGCCACATTCACGCCAATATTGTGAATGCCGGTGATGGAACACATGAGCACCCAACACAGGCTCTGCTGGATGCGTACTCCATCCGTGAAAAGCTTGGCACGGTTTCCGGAAAAAAGATTGCCATCATCGGTGACATCCTTCACTCCCGTGTAGCCCTTTCTAATATTTTTGCCCTTCAGAAACTTGGTGCAAAAGTGATGGTGTGCGGCCCTCCTACCCTGTTACCAAAGCATATCCATCAGTTAGGTGTTCAGGTAGAGCTCGATGTTAAAAAAGCACTGGAGTGGTGTGATGCCGCCAATGTTCTGCGGATTCAGTTAGAACGCCAGCAAATCAAATATTTTCCATCCCTGCGCGAGTATTCACTTTACTACGGCATCAACAAAAAATTACTGGATACCCTTAAAAAAGAGATTGTGCTCATGCACCCGGGCCCCATTAACCGGGGCGTGGAATTAAGCAGCGATGCGGCTGATTCTCAACATTCCATCATCCTCGATCAGGTTGAAAACGGAGTGGCCGTTCGGATGGCCGTGTTATACCTGCTTGCAGGGGCAGCCTGATTTTTAACAAATACCGGTTTTATTACATCCCCCAAACCTTTCAGGGGCTTTTCGTAAATTTGTTGCCCAACTAATCATTCCCATGTATTATAACTCAATCGTTGAAACCATCGGAAATACTCCTATTGTAAAGCTGAATAAGATTTTCAAAGGCATTCCGGGTACTGTACTAGCTAAAGTAGAATATTTCAATCCGGGTAATTCCACGAAGGATCGAATGGCGTTAAAAATGATTGAGGATGCTGAAAAAGCAGGTCTTCTAAAACCAGGCGGCACCATCATTGAAGGAACGTCCGGTAACACCGGAATGGGCCTTGCGCTTACTGCCATTGCCAAAGGGTACCGGTGTATTTTTACGATGGCCGATAAACAATCGCAGGAGAAAATAAACATCTTGCGGGCCGTTGGTGCGGAAGTAATTGTGTGCCCTACCAATGTGGCCCCTGAAGATCCACGTTCTTATTACTCCGTAGCACGAAAACTGAACCAGGAAATTCCTAATTCTATTTACCCGAATCAGTACGACAACCCCTCCAACGCGAAAGCGCACTACCAATCTACAGGTCCGGAAATATGGAAGCAAACGGAGGGCTCGATCACACACTATGTGGCTACCGTGGGCACCGGTGGATCGATGTGCGGAACAGCCACCTACCTGAAAGAACAAAAACCTTCGCTGGTGACCGTGGGTATTGACACCTACGGTTCCGTATTTAAAAAATATAAAGAGACGGGCATTTTCGATGAGAATGAAATATATCCATACCTCACAGAAGGTTTCGGGGAAGATATTTTACCTAAGAATGTTGACTTCAATGTTATCGACTCCTTTATAAAAGTTACCGATAAAGATGGCGCAGTGATGACTCGCAGACTTTCACGTGAAGAGGGAATGTTTGTGGGGTGGTCGAGTGGATCAGCTGTACATGGCGCCCTCGAATATGCCCGGGAAAATTTAAAGAAGGATGATGTGATGGTAATTCTATTACCCGATCACGGCACCCGTTACCTGGCTAAAGTATATAACGATAACTGGATGAAAGATCACGGATTTCTGGACACACGTTCTTTTGCTTCTACTGCGCGTGATATTATCCGCGGCCGGAATAGCAACGATTCACTTTGCACAGTCGCCACGAAGGCAAACGTTAGCGAAGCTATTTTATTGATGAATAAAGAGGGGATTGATCAAATACCCGTAACCGAAAACGGGCATTTCGTAGGAAGTGTTAGCTCTTCAGGATTATTGGAAAAAATCATGGAAGATCCACAACTCAAAACCAAAACGGTTGGTGAAATTATGGATAAGCCCATGCAATTTGTGGCGCCAGACAGTACTTTGGATGTGCTTTCTTCTTTCCTCAACAAAGAAAACAAGGCTGTGCTGGTGAGGGATGAAAATCAGCACGTACACATTATTACCAAACACGATGTATTAAAAGCCATCACATCATAAGCAAACAAATAAATGAATGAAATTCAGTAAGGGTTGGCATCTTTTCCTCTTCCTGCTATTCCTTTCTACACGATCGGTTTGTCAAACCGCATTGCCGGATAGTCTGGCGACACGGTTTTCAGATATACCCAAAGACACCGCATATATTTTACAGCTTAACAAACTGGCTACCGATTATTTAAAGGTCAATCCCGCACTATCGCGCAGGATTGCCACCGTTGTTACGGAACAAGCCCCGGCACTCAAGTATGTAAAAGGTCACGCACGGGCGCTCACCATTATTGGAAATTCATATTGGTTTGAGGGCGTTTATGAACTTGCTCAAAATAATTATCTGCTGGCAGCCCGTCAATACGAATCCATTCACGACAGCATAGGCCTTGGACAAAACTATAACAACATTGCTGAGGTGTATAAAAAAATGAGTGAGTACAAAAAGGCACTTGAATACCTGCTCGCGGCATTTGATCTTAAAAAAGGTGACAACACCCAGGCGATAACACTTTACAACATTGGCGAACTCTATGTTATTACCGGTGAACTTCCCCTTGCTTTAACATACTTCGAACGTTCACTTTCCCTCGCGCGCGCCATCAACAATCAACGGGTAGTGGGCTATTCCTTTTCAGGTTTTGGATTGGTTTGCACCAAACAAAAAAAATACAAAGAAGCCATTGAACATTTTAAACGGGCTGAAAAAATATGGAAAGAATTGGGCGAAATAAGGCTGGTCATTCAAAATTATCAGAATATGGCTGACGTATACCGTGAGCTCAACCTTTTTGAAGAGTCGGAGCATTACCTGACCCTTTCAATTGAAATGGCCAGGTTAATCAAAGTACCCGACATACAGGTTAATAATTACCTGAAGCTCTCCCGACTTGATTCCGCGCGTGGTCATTACCTTCAGGCCTTCGTCAATCTTTATCGTTACACCACATTAAAAGACAGTGTTTATAACCTGGCTAAAAGCGATCAAATCGCCCGCTTACAACTGGCCTTCGAAACAGAAGCAAAGGAACAGGAAAACCGCCAGTTGCGTTCCGATCAACATTTTAAAGAGTCGCAGCTTCAACTACAACGCCAAATTATTTTTGCCATCAGTATTGGTCTCGTCATCGCAGGAATTATGGCCTGGCTACTGTACCGCCAGCGACACAAAACCCTTTCTGTAAATAAAATTCTTCAGGAAAAAAATGAGGAAATCCAAACACAGAAACTGGCCATTGAAATGCAGGCAACTGCACTCATCAAATTAAATGAAGAATTACAGGAATTGAATAAAAACCTGGAAAGTAGAATTGCAATACGAACCCAACAACTGACCGACCAAAATCAGAAATTAATGGAGTACGCCTTCATTAACGCTCACAAACTGCGTGCTCCCATTTCCAGCATTCTTGGCCTGATTAACCTGATCGACCAGGCAAAGCCCGAGGAATATGAAACCATTTTTACCCACTTAAAAACATGTGGCATCCAACTGGATGCCATCACCCGCCAGATCAGCCGAAGCCTGGAAGGGGGTATACATGATCATCAGGAAGTTACTTGATTTTTTTACCGGGCATTTCTCTCCCACCCTGGAAGAGTGTCATACTCGTTACGGTGCCACTTTCATCTTTGTTGAATTCGATCTGGGCATCCACCACCTTCAGAAAAAATTTGTTTTCTGATTCTGCAAATATTTCAAAGAAGGGCTGCCCGGTTGCCTGTGCTTTAAATGTTTTTTCTTCCCTCCACACCTTAATAATAAAGCCGGGCGCCAGTTCATACTCACCTGCATACTGATCAAAAATTGCTTCATCTATTGAGATTTCAACATGATCGGGAGGTAATGGTTTAGCCGTTCGCACGGCAACCTGTGAAAGGTATTCTCGTCCTCTCAACTCAACCGACTCAATTTTACCTTCGCCATTGCGGTGAAAGGTTAAGGTGGAGTTTGAATCTTTAAAATAAAACTTATCCTGTTCGTACGGAAAAATCTCAAACTTAGTTCCTCCTGTACGCTGCGAATAGAAACGGTTATCTTTTCTGGTAATCACCCTGTCCTCACGTTCGCTAATCTCATAAACGCCAGCATACTCTTTCGCCACACTTTCAGCAAGGGATATTGTTGAGGCTGTACTATTCGCTATTCCCATAACTATTTCGGCCAACTGGTAGGCAAACTCATCAGGGCTTGCCGTCATGTTATTCGAAAGTATACACACATAAACTTTTTGATCCGGAACATAAATCTCGGATGATAAAAATCCATCAATGGCGCCTCCATGCCCAATCACTTTGGAATCTCCGATTCGTCCGAGCGACCACCCATAACCATAGCTGACCAATTTCCCACTATTTAGTTTTATCGGTGCCCAGGCCTTTTCAAGCGATTCCTTCTTCACCAGTTTATAGCTAAAAATTGCCTGGTTCCATTTCCAAAGGTCATCTACCGTTGAAAAAATGGCTCCTGCTGAATAGGGTATGGAAGGATGTACATAATCAGAAACCGTGTAATCTGTTGCGTTAGCCTTCTGGTAACCGGTGGTAACTTCATAAGGAAGTTTGGGATCATGCGCAAAAGTAGATTTCAGTCCTGCAGGTTTGAACAGGTTCTTAGAAATGTATTCCTCGTAAGTCAAACCACTTACTTTTTCAATGATAGCTCCCAGTAAAAAATAACCCGAATTATTGTATAAATATTGATCATTCGGATTAAAATCAGATGGAAGCGAATGAATGAACTTCACTACATCCTCCACAGAAACATACTGTCCCTTTTTCTCCTTCGTCATCAAATCAGGAACACTGGTATAGCTTTTTATTCCAGATGTATGCGTGAGCAGTTGCTCAACAGTAATCGTTTTTCCGGGTGTTGTGAAGTTGGGTAAATAACGAGTAATGTCGTTTTTCAAATCAATTTTACCTTGTTCAACCAGTTTCAAAATAGCAGTGGATGTAAATTGTTTGGTAATAGAGCCGATCCGAAAGATATCATCAGCCTTAACCGGCTTGTCGGGGTTTAAGCTGGCTTTTCCGTAACCTTTTCTCAGTAACACCTTTCCGTCTTTTACCACAATCACTGCGGCACCGGGTTCTGCGGCCGGGTATTTACTACTCATCAACTGATCAAGCTGATCGGCTACTGAAGCCTGGCCAAAGGAATAAACAGTTACAAACAGTAACCCGATAAGCATGGAAAAGGTATACCTCATTTTCATAGAACCAGTTTTTAGTTTTTTTATGAGACGTTAGAACGTCAAGTTAGGTTGCAGGTCGCAAAAAAGAAAGGGCGTTGCTCCATTTGAACAACGCCCTTTCATCAAAAAATTTAACGAGTTTATTCTTTAATTAACTTCTCCGTATCAATTTTTAACCGCGCATCCCGGTTAGCAATTTCCCATGCTGTGTAAAACACAACTTGTGCCCGTTTGGTCAGTAAATCAAATTCAATTTTTGAGACCTCATCGCTTGGCTTGTGGTAGTCTTCATGAATACCATCAAAATAAAAAATGATGGGGATATTCTTTTTAGCAAAGTTCCAGTGGTCAGAACGGTAATACAATTGATCGGGGTGATTCTGATCGTTGTACGTATAATCAAAGGCTAGGTTGGTGTACGTTTTGTTAGTCTGCTCGCTTAAGTTATGCAGGTCGGTTGAAAGTTTATCAGAACCAATCACATAAACATACGGAGCACTGTCCTTATGCTGCGGGTCTCTTCTTCCCACCATGTCAATATTCAAATCAACTACTGTATTCGCCAATGGGAATATAGGGTGTTCGGAATAATACGAAGATCCTAACAATCCTTTCTCTTCACCCGTAACGGTCATGAATAAAATACTTCTACGCGGACCTTTGCCTTCTTTTTTTGCTTTTGCAAACGCGTTAGCAATAGCCAGTACCGAAACCGTTCCGGAGCCATCGTCATCGGCACCGTTGTTAATCAAATCGCCTTCACCGCTCTTTTTCTTTCCGATGTGATCGTAATGGGCCGTGATCACCACCAATTCATCTTTTTTGTCGGTGCCTTCCAGATACCCTAACACGTTTTCGGTGCGGGTAACATTCACTGCGGTAACCACTTTATATTGAATGGAAGAAGGTTTAACTTTCTTAAGAGCATTTTTGGACGGATCCTGTGCTGCTGCCTTTCTGAGTTTATCAACGGTGGTAGCCATAATTTTTTCAGCAGCTTCGGGCGACACTAAAAATAATCCTGCATTATTGGATGGTTTGGGTTTTTCAACGCTTAACCTGCCGCCAGAAATAAACCCTTTTATTTGTGCGGCATACATGTCAAAATCAGCAACCGTCTCGGTATTGCAAACGATAATTAATTTGGCTCCTTTTTCGCGCGCCATGGCAACTGTTTTGCTGTTCGTAATTCTCATTTCCTTGGTGAAAAAGAATACAGCTTTATCTTTTACATCTACCTGGTTAAAATCTGCTTCACTGCCATTGCCGGCAAACACCACCGGAATGGAAACTTCTCCATTGCTATCGGTTGATCCCAGATAAATTACACCACCATAGTTTTCAAGTTTAAGTTGGCCTGCTTTAACATAAGCCTCGGTCACACTGCTGGAATACAACTCAACTGGCTGGTAGTAGCTTCCGTTTACAGGGCCTGCAAAACCAAGCTCCTGAAAGTGGGAAGCAATAAACGCGGCAGCCATTTTTTGTCCGCGTTTTCCGGTTTCACGCCCTTCCAGCGCATCCGATGCCAATATTGACAGGTATTCCTTTAGATCATCCGTTAAAACAGCTTTTCCATATTGCTGAACAACCGGATCCTGGGCTTTCACACCAATGGCTAAAACAAGAGCCCATAGAAAGAGTATTTTAAATTTCATTTCATTGAATTTTAGTTAGGCTTCAAATATCACGAAGATTTTGAGATTTATGCCCCCTGCAGGGATGGAAGTACAATTTTTTACAGGACTGGTCAATTATCAGGAATGGATTTTATGTCCTGCCTGTTAATTGTCTGTTTACTCTTTTACATTTGTGCCGATTTAATCCCTGCAAAAAAGCTAAATCATTGATTACTATGACTATAGATGCCCAGTACAAGGAAAAATTTGAGTCCCGTCACAACGCCCCCGATCAACAACAAATTAAGGAAATGCTGAAGGTTGTGAAGGCAACCTCAGTAGATGAGCTGATTAACCAAACTGTGCCGAAGAACATCCGGCTTAAAAAACCCCTGAACCTGCCGGCAGCCCGTACGGAATTCGAGTTCCTGAAAGAGTTTAAGGCCCTGGCATCGAAGAACACAATCAACAAGTCATACATCGGCATGGGGTATTATCCCAACTTCACCCCGGGTGTTATCCTCAGAAATATTTTAGAAAACCCGGGCTGGTACACAGCCTATACGCCATACCAGGCTGAAATTGCACAAGGCCGCTTAGAGGCGCTGATCAACTACCAAACCATGATCATTGACCTGACCGGAATGCAAATTGCCAATGCTTCCTTGTTGGATGAAGCAACTGCCGCTGCCGAAGCCATGCACCTGTTGCTGGCTTCCCGAAAAGCATCAAAAAAGAATGCTGTCAAATTTTTTGTTGATGCAAATACTTTCCCTCAAACCATTGATGTATTAAAAACACGGTCAACCCCCATTGGCGTTGAACTGGTCATTGGAGACATCGCCAATCTTGATCTGACCGATTCAAATTTATTTGCAGTACTCACTCAATATCCGGATAGCAATGGTGCGGTGAAAGATCATTCCTCATTCATTCAATCAGCGCACGAAAACGATGTATTCGTTGCTGTTGCAACTGATTTACTGGCACTAACATTACTAAAATCTCCAGGTGAAATGGGAGCTGATATTGTGCTGGGGTCAAGCCAACGCTTTGGTGTGCCCATGGGTTTTGGCGGGCCGCACTCAGCTTTCTTCGCCACGAAAGAAGATTTTAAACGTCAGATGGCCGGTCGTATCATTGGCGCATCCATTGATGCACAGGGCAATCCCGGTTACCGCATGGCATTGCAAACCCGCGAGCAGCACATCCGCAGAGAGAAAGCAACCTCCAACATTTGTACGGCACAAGTTTTATTGGCGGTAATGGCCGGTATGTATGGGGTGTATCACGGACCAGAAGGATTGAAAAAAATTGCGGGACGCGTACATGGCTTAACAAAAACGTTGGAGGGTGGTTTGAAATCCCTTGGGCTGAACCAAGTAAACGAAAACTATTTCGACACATTAAAAATTATTGTTAGCAATAAAGAAGAAATTAAGAAGAAGGCATTGAACGCAGGATTGAACTTCCGCTACTTCTCCGACAATCACATTGGAATTTCATTGGATGAAACCTCTACCCCATCCGATGTTCAGCTTATTCTTGAAATCGTGGGTGGCAAAGCTGTCTCCGCGCCTTTGGCGGATTCCATTTCCTGGCCTAAGTCGTTAATCCGAACGTCATCGTTCATGACACACCCGGTGTTCAACTCGCACCATGCCGAACATGAGATGCTGCGCTACATTAAAAAATTAGAAAACAAAGATTTATCCATGGTGCATTCTATGATTTCCCTGGGGTCATGCACCATGAAGCTGAACGCCACCACTGAAATGATTCCGGTAACGTGGCCCGAGCTGGGAAACATTCACCCTTTTGCACCTGCCGACCAAACACAAGGATACAACGAACTTACTCAAAACCTGGAAGCATGGCTTGCCGAAATCACCGGCTTCACCGGTGTATCGCTTCAACCCAACAGCGGTGCCCAGGGCGAATATGCCGGACTGATGGTAATTCGTGCGTATCATGAAAACCGCGGTGATCATCACAGAAATGTATCCCTTATTCCCGCATCGGCACACGGAACTAATCCTGCCAGCGCGGTAATGGCCGGCATGGATGTGGTGATTGTAAAATCAGATGAGGAAGGAAAAATTGATGTGGCTGATCTGAAAGCAAAAGCCGAACAATACAAAGACAAGCTTTCGTGTTTGATGGTAACATACCCCTCTACACACGGAGTATTTGAAGAGTCCATCATCGAAATCTGTGATACCATTCACAAGCACGGTGGATTGGTGTATATGGATGGCGCCAACATGAACGCGCAGGTTGGTCTCACCTCACCTGCCAACATCGGTGCAGATGTGTGCCACCTGAATCTTCATAAAACATTTTGTATTCCGCATGGTGGAGGCGGCCCCGGCATGGGCCCCATTTGCGTGAACGATAAACTCAAACCATTCTTACCGGGTCATGCCGTAATAAAAACAGGTGGCGAAAAAGCTATTCCCGCAGTTTCCGCTGCTCCGTGGGGAAGTGCCAACATCCTGGCTATCTCCTACGCCTACATTGCCATGATGGGCGGTGAGGGTCTGACCAATGCTACCAGGCTCGCCATCCTGAACGCCAACTATATCAAAGAGCGACTGAGTGGTTCGTATAAAATATTATACACCGGCACACACGGCCGATGCGCGCACGAAATGATTGTTGACTGCCGCGACTTTAAAAAAGCCGGCATTGAAGTAGAAGATATCGCGAAGCGTTTAATGGATTATGGCTTTCACGCACCAACGGTTTCTTTCCCCGTAGCCGGAACGCTGATGATTGAACCGACAGAAAGCGAAACAAAACCTGAACTCGATCGCTTCTGCGATGCGCTGATTGAAATCAGAAATGAAATCCGTGAAGTGGAAGAGGGCAAAGCCGATAAGGAAAACAATGTTTTGAAACACGCTCCGCATACGGCTGCTGTCATTACTGCCGATGCCTGGACCCGGCCTTACAGTCGTCAAAAGGCAGCATACCCGCTTCCGTATGTAAAGGAAGCGAAATTCTGGCCATCGGTTAGCCGTGTGGATAATGCGTATGGCGACCGCAACCTGGTGTGCAGTTGCCTGCCGGTGGAAGAGTATGCAAAGGAAAGTGTGGAGGCGTAAATGAAGTTTAAAATCATCAGTCAACAACAAAAAGAATCTTCCGGAAAGAGAAGATTCTTTTTTGCTTTTGCTTTGATCTTATTATTTTCCTAACCTCCTCAGAGTCACTCGTGAACGGTAAAACCTAATCTATTCAATTCTTCTTACGGAATTCGTCAGGAGAGTGATGACAGATAAAAGAGGTAAGAGTTAAAAGATAAATTATGAGAATTATTTTGATTGTTGGTTTTGTATTTATCATCAGCCTTTCATTTGCACAATTTGTACCGGTGCCCTCCACCATTAGAACCCCGTATGGCAATGTGCAAAGCACAACCTACCACTATATGCCCATGAACTATTACAATGTTGGGCAGGCAAGTGTAAAGTACATGTTCACGGTTGTTCTAAAGTCGGATAGTGTTTTTATCGTTAAAGCAAGGATAGATGTTTCTGAAAAGCAGCACGTGTTGCCTGTGAAAACTGGTGAGGGCAAACGCGATATTTTTCCAGACAATACGAAACAAATTTACCGGGAAACTTCCACCGGCAAGAAAATCGTTGGACTTCCAGCCGATAGTTGTTGGTTGTTTAAAGCAGTTACCGGCAAAATAAATGCGTACTCACACCTGGCGGAAACAGGGTATTCGTACATCATTGCTATTCAGGATGGTGATCAGGAGCCTATTATACCCTTCACAAGAAAAAATCTGGAAGCCATGGTTGGCACACCTGAAGACCCCAAAGTTTTGAGTCTAATTGAAAAAGGAAAGCTGGTGAAGGCTTTGGAAATGTATAATTATACAGGAAATTGAGGCTACATTGATACGATAAGATGTATTTGACAATTAGTATTCAGCAGTCTGAAGACTGCCAGTATTGCAAGGCACAAATGAACAGCGCCCAGGCACTCACGCAACACTTGCGCCAGTTGAGGACATTGGAGATGTATAATAATTTAGGAAATTGATGATGACTGTGTTCTATTTATCTATGCCTGTTAGGTTTAGGTTAAATACCCTCCTGCTTTTGTTACTGACAAGTAGTTACTTTGTCAATGCCCAATCAAAATACAGCGGCCCACCATCTTTAGTTTGGCCCAAACTCTACGATGTCAAATTCGAAAAAGCCAAAGACAAGCTGGGTGAATACGATAAACCAATCTTCAGTCCGGCTGCTAAGTCGCTGGATGGAAAAACTGTTTCAATACCCGGCTACATGATTCCTTTCGAAAATGGAATGAAGGGAAAAACATTCATCTTATCATCGTTGCCTATTAATGCGTGCTTTTTTTGCGGAGTGGGCGGCCCTGAGTCAGTCATCGAAATCAATATGAAAGAGCCGGTTTCATTTAATGAAAAACCAATTGAGGTAAAGGGCATTCTTCGCTTGAACAATACCGACCCGGACAGGATGATTTACCGTATTGAGCAAGCTGAATATGTAGGAGAGGCTGAATATTAATCAGCACACGAAGAAGTATACCAGGCCCGCTATCAGGCCAATGAACAGTCCAATAACGATGACCATCGTCCAGAATTCTCCTCTGTCCATCGCAACAGAAATTCTCTTGATTTTTTCAATCACGAATTTTCTTTTCTCTCCACGGCCCTGATGCTGCTCCATAAAAATCTTTTGCGTTCATGATTTAAAGGATAAAATGGTAACCCGAAGTTAATGTTCAGTTCCTACACATTTTTCATGGATTAAATTCATAGCTTAGAAACCGATGAATGAAAATTTATGGTTAGTAATGGCCGGGTTGGTGAGTGGTTTCATGGCGGGACTAACCGGGCTGGGTACGGGCATTGTCATGTTGGCCGTCATTCCGGTAATTCTTGTCCAATATCAAATTCCCGACACCCAACTGGTGAGTGTGACTATCGCAAATACCGTTCTTTCCACCTGTGTATCGTCTTTTGCTAATGTGGTTACATCCCTTCGCCAACGGATGTTCTTTTTAAAAGAAACTCTTTGGGTTGGTGTCTTTGCCGTCATGTTTTCTTTTCTGGTTTTTGAGTGGGTCGTCAGCAGCGGCATGTACTCCCAACAACTCTTCAATGCTATTATTGTCGGGTTCATGCTGATCATCGTTCTTCAAACCTTCAGAAAACTCAGGCTGTCTAATTTCGAGGCCGAACGTGTAACTAATTTGCGGTTAACCCTTACAGGAGTTTTTTCAGGCATTGTTGCCGGCTTTACCGGATTAGGTGGCGGAACCATCATCATCCCCATGCTCAACCTCTGGCAACGGATCGATATCAAGAAGGCAAAGTCTATTTCGTTCGGAGTAATTTTTGCGATTGCGTTGTGGCTTACTGTTTATAATCTTTTTTTTGGAGGATCGCTTGAAGTTACCGGAAGTACAGGACTAATCATTTTTCCCATGATGATTCCCTTGATTGTTGGCGTGCTGATCGGCTCACCACTGGGTGTCATTGTAAGTTCGAAAATGTCATCGCGTGCGGTAACCCTTGTATTTCTTCTGATGGTCAGTATCGTCACCATTCAGAAAATTATGGAACTCCTCCACATGAACTAAATACTTCTTTCAACCGTTTGAAATGCGCTGATAAAGCCGGAATTTTGGTCATTAGCAGGTTGAGGCTGTCCCAAAAGCATCGCTGAATGTCAGTCCGAGCGTAGTCGAAGACTATTCTGTGTCGAAAATAGGTTTCGGCTCCGCTCAACCTGACAAATTAACTTTTGGGACAGCTTCAACTTAAACCGGATACTATGGCTTTCTTATTTGAATCATTTCACGAGTGGAAACAGTACAGCATCGACAAAAACATGTCGCTGGTACAGGTGGTACTGGAGTACGAATGCACACAACGCAATCGTACCGAAAAAGAAATCTGGGACGGACTCGCCAAAGCTTGGGACGTGATGAAAGATGCCGTGGCCACAGGCCTTACCGAAGAAATGACCTCCCGTTCGGGCATGATCAACAATGGCGCGAAGAAAGTGTACAACTATCCCAAGTCCGTACTCTCCAAAGAATTTCAAAACCTGATTTCACGCGCGCTCGCAGCTAAAGAAGTAAACTCGTGTATGGGCCGCATTGTTGCTGCGCCCACCGCAGGTGCCAGCGGCATTATGCCGGGTGTGCTCTACACGCTGCAAGAGATTCATCACATTGACGACAAAAAAATTCTGGAAGCGATGTTGCTCGCTGCGGGCATCGCACTCATCATGGAACAGAAAGCCAGCATTGCCGGTGCCGTGGGCGGCTGCCAGGCCGAGACAGGAACCGCTGCAGCCATGGGTTCAGGCGCTATTGTTTATTGCTTGGGTGGCGATACCGACCAGATTTTTAATGCGGTGGCGGTTACTGTTCAGTGCATGCTCGGTTTGGTATGTGATCCTGTTGCCGGATTGGTTGAAGTGCCATGTGTGGTTCGAAACGCCAGCGCGGCAGCCATTGCCAACAGTTCGGCACAAATTGCGCTTGCCAGTGTAAGCAGTGTGATTCCTGTGGATGAAGTGATTGAAGCCATGGGCGAAATTGGCGCCAGTATGGAAACACGCTATAAAGAAACTGCATTAGGCGGATTAGCCGCCACCAAAACCGGACAAGCCATTGCCAAAAAAGTACTCATCCATGATATTGAGGTACTTCCGGATGAAGAGGTGAAGTAAGTAATCAGTAAAATAACAGCAATAACTTTAGCGGGACTTTGTGCGCAAGCCATACAGACAGAAACAATCACGGCTGAAGTAAGAAATAGATTAAATAGCTAATATTTATGGACGTAATGCATGATACTCAAACAAATTAAATCAGGCAGCACTTATCAAACAATTTTAAGATACTTAGCTGAAATTATTATTATTTTTCTTGGTATTACAATATCATTTCTTTTTGACCAGTGGCGTGAAGAAATAAAAAAGAAAAATGATTTGATTGAATTATCTAAATCACTTCTTACAGATATTGATGCTCTAAAAACAAAATTTAAAGATGACATAGATGGGTCATCTGCTTGGATTAGTCAGTTAGATTCCCTTCGCAATCAAAGAACTTCTAAAAAGTTCTCAGACAAACAACTACTATGGTTTTACAAAATGTCAACAGGTCAATTTATTTTTCTTTTCGACCCAAACTCACCAACTTACATATCAGCAGTTAGTAATGGAACGATTAGTGAATTGCCTGAAAATATTAAAACTCAACTTTATAGTGTCTATAGGGTTAAACTTCCAATCTTTGAACTCCTGTATAATCAGCAGCAAGAGAATATTCTGAATTTCAGAAACACAACAATGGTAAACTCGAATTCTTATTTATACACAACCGAAATCTCTAAAATCAATCCGGATCTGAAACAACTAGCTGAAGAAATCCTTCGACCAGTTTATGGCAACTTTATTAATCAAGTAATTATTACTGAAAAAGAAGTATTGAAGTTTAACGAGAAAATATTTGAATCATTAACCGAGTTGGAAAACAGTTTACTTGACTATATAGACAGTTCTAAGTAAGAAAAGAATAATTTTAGGTTTACCCTTTCGTTTGACCTTATGCAACTAATAAACAATATAATTAGAGCCAAGTTGTTTTGAATTGCGACAACAAACAATAAATTCAAACGGTCGACAAAACGGCCAGCTTGACAAACTAAAAATGACAAATCCACAAGAAAACGTAGATGGATAACCGGTGCCTCTTAAGGTCACTTCATATACTCCGGAAACACATTGGCTCCCAACAGGTAAATAGCCAGTGAAAAAATACTGGCCCACACCGAGGCACTGATAAACATATACAAAATCAGTTTGTCGCGCGGACTTCCAAAACTAATGGCCAGCAGGCTTCCTCCAATTGGTGTTAACAGTAACGGAGTTAAAAACGCCACTCCTGCCACACCATATTTTTTCCAAATGGTCACAAACTTTCTGTTTCGTTCTGAAAAGCGCTTCCTCTTCGGAAAAAAACGATTCAAAATATTGTTGCGGATCCAGTCACCGGCAAAAGAAAAGGCGAGTACTACTGTCATTGTTCCGGCTACGGTACTGATAATGGTAGTGGCTACATGAAGCTTAGCCGCATATCCTCCCATGGGGCCAAAAATAAATTTGACCATGCTGGGCAGGTACACCAACGAAAACGCTTTCAAA
This sequence comes from Cyclobacteriaceae bacterium, assembly GCA_049306095.1. Lineage (GTDB taxonomy): Bacteria > Bacteroidota > Bacteroidia > Cytophagales > Cyclobacteriaceae > UBA2336. Next base: position 6,051 of record JBAQPU010000051.1, on the reverse strand, counting down.
ATTTCTTCCCACATATTTCAATTATCAATTTTCATTGATCAGTTTCCTGTTGGCTGGTTGAGAATTGACCATTGACCATTAAAGTTTCTCACCATAACTCAAATCCCCGGCATCGCCCAACCCCGGCACAATATAAAACTGATCATTCAGCTTTTCATCCAGCGCCCATGTCCAAACCTCGTGTGAAATCTTCAACTGTTCTTCCACCTGTTTCACACCTTCCGGTGCAGCTACCAAGGCAGCAACATGCACATGTGAGGGTTTCCCATGTGCTAACAATGCATGTATTGATTTTATCACAGACTGCCCCGTAGCCAGCATCGGGTCGATGAGAATCACTGTTCGTCCTTCTACGGTGGGTGTTGCGAGGTAATCCAGCTTAACAGCCAGGTCTGTTACGCTTTCTTTTCTGTACGCACCAATAAACCCACAATCGGAATGACTGAAGTAATGCTGAAAGCCCTGAAAGTATGCAAGTCCCGCGCGAAGCACCGTAATTAAAACAGGTTTTTCGCTTAGCTCCTGAATTTCAGAAATACCCAATGGCGTTTGAACAGAAGTTTGCTGATAGGGTAACTTCCTGGAAATTTCATAGGCCATTAGCTCACCCAACTTTTCAATATTTCTGCGAAAACGTTCCCGATCCCGCTGAATTGTGTTGTCGCGTAATTCCAGCAAAAATTGGTTGGCAATTGAAGGTTGTTGATTAAGGATCGTTAACATAGAAGCCGGAATTCTTTTTTTCCATCAAAATTTAAGATAAAGTTGTGGAAGTTCTCGAAATCACCCACAATAAAAGAAAAGAACCCTGCCGGATCTGACTGTCCCTATTTTTTATTGGGAGGTTCGGCATCTCAACGTTTTGTACATCGAATAAGATCGCGGCACAGGGTCGCGAATAATAAAAAATGATGAAACTCTTAAAACAGCTTTGCGAAATCCATGCTCCTTCGGGGGAAGAGTATGCCCTGAAAGAATTTTTATTGAAGCACATTGCCCGGGAAAAGAAGAATTGGAAAGTAAAACCTGAAATCATTCACGGTGATGAATTTCAGGACTGCCTGCTGCTAAAATTTGGCGAGCCGCGCACCGCCATTTTCGCGCACATGGACAGCATTGGCTTTACCGTGCGCTATCAAAATCAATTGCTGCCCATTGGCAGTCCCGATGCCGAACCCGGAACAAAGCTGGTGGGGCGTGACTCAAAAGGGTTGATCGAATGTGAATTGGAATACGACAAAGAAAATCACGCATTCTATCGGTTCGGTCGCGTGATCGACCGGGGCACTTCACTTACCTACAAAATAAATTTCAAAGACACCAAATCGTACATTCAAACAGCTTACCTCGACAACCGGCTGGGAATTTACAATGCTTTAAAAGTTGCCGAAACATTAAAAGATGGCGTGATCGCTTTCAGTTGTTGGGAAGAACATGGCGGAGGCGCTGTGCCCTATCTTGCCCGCTACATGTATGAGCATTGGAATGTTCGACAAGCGCTCATCTCCGACATTACCTGGGTATCCGATGGTGTTGAACCGGGCAAAGGTGCTGCCATTTCATTACGCGATAAAAATATTCCGCGAAAGAAATTTGTCAATCGCATTATTGAAATCGCGCAAAAGAAAAAACTGAACTTTCAATTGGAAGTAGAAGGCATGGGCTCCAGCGATGGACGTGAATTGCAAATCTCACCCTATCCTTTCGACTGGTGTTTTGTTGGCGCACCACAACAACATGCACACACACCGCATGAAAAAGTTCACAAATCAGATATCAATTCCATGATCAACCTGTACGAACAGTTGATGAAGGAGTTGTAAGGCCTTGCTATCACAACGATTGATATAAAATAATCTGTTATTTTTGCGCCCTTGCCTTTTAGCGCACGTTATGAAAATCAAGAACCTCGAGTTTAAAAAGTTTATTTCAGCAGCGAAAATTGACGAAAAGGTTAAAGACCTTGCTGCCGACATCAACCGTGATTACAAAGACAAAACTCCGCTTTTACTTCCCATTCTCAATGGCTCATTTATTTTTACTGCCGACCTGGTTCGGGAGTTAAAGGTAGATTGCCGGGTATCGTTTGTTAAGCATTCATCCTACCAGGGCACGCAAAGCAGCGGTCAACTGAACACCCTCATCGGGTTGAATGAAAGTTTATTCGGTCAGGATCTGATCATCATTGAAGATATCATGGACACTGGTCTTACCCTGAGTAAAGTGGTAGAGGAGTTGAGCAGCCTGGGTACACGATCGGTAGAAATTGCAACCCTGATCCGCAAAGCACCTGCCCGTGAGCATGCGGTACAACCCAAATACGTTGGCTTTGACATCGATGACGAGTTTGTTCTAGGCTATGGCCTCGATTATGACGGCTTTGGCAGAAACCTGAAAGATATCTATAGGTCAATTGATCAATGACCAGTTATCAATCTGATGCTAATTACCTCATCAGCACATCCTCTAATTAGCATTGCCTAATCGGCTAATTGAAAATTGATCATTATCTTGCACCCCTTATTCGATTTTTACCCATGATCAACCTCGTACTCTTTGGCCCTCCGGGCGCTGGAAAAGGAACGCAAAGCGAAAAACTCATTCAGAAATATGGTTTTGTACATATTTCTACGGGCGACCTGTTTCGCTGGCACACTAAAAACGATACGCCCCTGGGAAAGCGTGTGAAAGAAATCATGAACAGTGGCGCACTGGTACCCGATGAAATTACCATTGCCATGCTGAAGGAGGAACTCGATAAAAACCCACACGCCAAAGGTTTTTTGTTTGATGGATTCCCCCGTACAGTAGCACAGGCCGAGGCGCTCGACAAATTCATGAAGGATAACAACTCAGCCATTCACCATGTGATCGCATTGGAGGTGACCGAAGAAGAAGTTCGGACCCGTATTGCCAGGCGCAGAACAGAATCCAACCGTGCCGATGATGAAGAGGATAAACTCAACAAAAGAATAACCGAATATTTTACCAAAACTGTTCACGTTCTCCCGTATTATGAAAAGCAAGGAAGACTTGAAACTGTTTATGGTATCGGAAACATTGACGATATATTCAATACTATTTGCTCACTTCTTAAATAGTTCTATGTTCCAGGTTTCAAGTTAACCTGAAACCTGAAACCTGAAACCTGAAACCAACGTGTCAAGCCCCAATTTTATTGATCATGTGAAATTCAACTCGCGTTCAGGCGCGGGCGGTGCGGGGTGTGTACATTTCGTTCGTGAAAAACACGTGGAGAAGGGTGGCCCCGATGGTGGCGATGGCGGCCGCGGAGGAAGCATAATCCTGAAAGGCAATTCACAACTCTGGACACTCCTCCACCTGAAATACCGCAAGCATGTGGTGGCTGATAAAGGCAAACCCGGTGAATCGCAAAACTGTACAGGAGCTTCTGGCAAAGATGAAATTATTGAAGTGCCGCTCGGCACCGTTGCCAAAGATTCAGAAACTAACCAGGTGTTGTGTGAAATTACCGAAGATGGCCAGGAGTATGTGCTGACTGCCGGTGGCCGTGGAGGAAAGGGAAATTTATTTTTTGCCACCTCCACCCTGCGCGCCCCAACCTTTGCCCAACCCGGTGAACCAGGGAAAGAACACTGGGTGGTTCTTGAATTAAAACTGCTTGCCGATGTCGGCCTGGTGGGTTTCCCAAACGCAGGAAAATCAACGTTGCTCTCGGTCGTATCTGCTGCCAAGCCAAAAATTGCCGACTACGCTTTCACTACACTCACACCAAATTTAGGCGTTGTTCAGTATCGTGATGATAAATCGTTTGTGATGGCCGACATTCCCGGAATCATTGAAGGAGCCGCAGAAGGAAAAGGATTAGGCATTCGATTTCTCAGGCACATCGAACGCAATTCCCTGTTATTGTTTCTGATACCGGCCGATGCAAAAAATATAAATGCCGAGTACGAAATCCTGCTGAACGAACTGAGAAAATACAATCCCGAATTGCTGGATAAGAAAAGATTATTGGCAGTATCAAAAGCCGATATGCTGGATGATGAACTGAGAAAAGAAATCGTTCAGGAAATACCAACAGAATTGCCTCATGTTTTTATCTCGGCCGTAACCAGCCAGGGAATAAAGGAGCTAAAAGACCTGATCTGGAAAAACCTGCATTAAAATAGCCCTTTAGACAGGTAAACCTTGCCAAAAGCCTTATTTCAATGTCATTATGACACAAAACAGGCTCTGGCAACATTATTGACATTGGCGCTTTAATTAACATATCGTGACTTAAAATACCATGGAGAATACGCAGCAACCGGAAGAGACTCAAAAAACAACATCGGAAATACAGGCGGATGAGCGCCAGGATAACCCTGAGTCGTTTGAAACCCTGACCGGCACAGAAGAATCGAAAATTCAATCAGACTTGAAGAAGGCTCAGGAAGACCTGGCAGAGACAAAAGACAAGTACATCCGTTTGTATTCAGAATTTGAAAACTTCAGAAGAAGAACAGCTAAAGAAAAACTGGAATTGATTCAAAGTGCGAATGAACGATTAGTCATTTCTCTTCTTCCGATTGTCGATGACTTCGAACGGGCCGAAAAGGCATTCAAAGGAAGTGAAAGCAAGGAAATGGAAGGCTTCCTGCTGATCTATAACAAATTCAAAAGAATTCTTGATCAAACAGGTATAAAACAAATGGAAGCAAAAGGAACTGAGTTCAATGCTGACTTCCACGAGGCTATCACTCAGGTTCCGGCTCCTGACGAATCGTTAAAAGGAAAAGTAATCGATGTGGTCGAAAACGGGTATTTATTGAACGATAAAGTAATACGCTTTGCTAAAGTTGTAGTGGGCAATTAATCTTTAAGGGATGTCAACGAAAAGAGACTTTTACGAAATACTGGGTGTTGGTAAAACTGCATCAGCCGATGAAATCAAGAAAGCCTACCGCAAAGTAGCCATACAATTTCACCCCGATAAAAATCCCGGCAACAAAGAAGCTGAAGAAAAATTCAAAGAAGCTGCCGAAGCCTACGAAGTACTAAGCGATAATGACAAGCGTGCGCAGTACGACCGTTTTGGTCATTCGCGGGGTAATGGCGGATATGGCGGCCACCACATGAACATGGATGATATTTTCAGCCAGTTTGGTGATGTGTTTGGCGGAAGCGGTTTTGAAAGTTTTTTTGGTGGCAGCAGCGGCCGCAAACGTCAGCGCAAAGGCTCGAACTTGCGTATCAAACTGAAACTCACGCTGGAAGAAATCGCCAACGGAGTGGAGAAGAAAATAAAGGTGAATCGCCTTACCCAGGCCGAAGGTGTAACCTACAAAACATGTGGCACCTGCCAGGGCACAGGCCAAACCAGAAAAGTAGTAAATACCATGCTGGGTCAAATGGTTTCTACCGCTACCTGCCCCAGTTGCAATGGAGCCGGTCAAACGATTGACAAACGACCCAGCGGAGTGGACAGCTCAGGCCTGGTTTCAAAGGAAGAAATTCTTTCCATCAAAATTCCTGCAGGCGTGTCAGACGGAATGCAACTTTCCATGTCGGGTAAAGGTAACGATGCCCCGGGCGGAGGAATTCCGGGAGATCTTTTAATCCTGATTGAAGAGCAAGAAGATAATCAGTTGAAGCGTGATGGTAATAACGTGATTTACGATTTGCACATCAGTTTCATTGATGCAGCCCTGGGAACGAGTGTAGAAGTTCCTTCCATTGGCGGAAAAGTGAAAATTAAGATCGATCCGGGTACACAGAGCGGTAAAATCTTACGCTTACGCGGAAAGGGAGTTAAGGATATCAATGGATATGAAACGGGCGATCAACTGGTGTACGTCAACGTGTGGACACCCAAAAAACTCACCCCGGAAGAGCGTGAAAAACTTGAAAGTCTGCGAAAATCACCCAATTTCGAACCTAAACCCGATGCCAGCGACAAGGGCTTTTTCGAAAGGATGAAGGAGTTTTTCCATTAAAATTCACAACCCTGTTGCTTTTTAGCCGTTTGCCTACCTTAACAGGGGGTATTTTTAGCTAAATTTTAAATAATCTTACAAGCCGCAACCC
>JBAQPU010000050.1:0-1997 GCA_049306095.1 Cyclobacteriaceae bacterium | reverse complement strand
CATGATTGCCATGTTTTTAAAAGAGCCTGCAGGAGCACCCATTAACCTTTCTGTTTCAGAAAATTCATTTGCCGCCTTCCTCATTGGCATCACGCTGGTGATTGGCTTGTTTCCGGATTTGATAATTAGCCTGTTGCGGTAAGCCTGTACTATTCAGGGTGCTGTTGGTAATACCTGTTAAGGAAATAATAAGAAACGATTTTCATTGAAAATCGACATGATGACTTTCCTTTTGCACTATCTTCATTTCTTAAAGTAGGACAGAGTTACTAACTTAACCTTATAATTTTCACCTATGTCATCCGACAAGCCACCATTACCAGTAACCAACTATAAATTCAAGGAGTTGAAGGTTCATTCTTCCGATGAGTGGATGGCCGATGGCACGAAAAAGTATCGACAGGTTTTTGATCGGTATGAAACCACTTTTTTAAGGCTTGAACTCTCATTCTTCAACAAATTATTTGATGAGAATGATTGGGAAGCCACCATCCGTACGAGCTGCTACTTTCTGAGTGGTAACGATAAAAAAGAACTGAGTAACATCGTTCAAACCCGAAAGGTGCTGAAAGATGAAAATGTGGTTTACTATCGCGATTCGTGGGGAAATGCCAACGCTGGCACGTATTGGTTGCGGGGAAATTACGTTTGGGAGGCCTACATCGATGAAGTAAAAGTAGGGGAAGCGAAATTCTTCGTTGAAGATATTGGTGTAGCCAAGCCCGGAGAAAATCTTTTCTTTGAAATTGAAAGCATTAAACTTTTCGAAGGAGATGCCCAGGGGTGGTCTGTTCCTCAAAAAAAATACCTGACAAAATTTAGTCAGAAAGACACGCGCTACGTATGGGGAGAATTCACGTTCAAGAACAAATCAACCAGCGACTACTACGCAGAGATTTTCTTTAACTTTTCTGATGATGCCGGTCAGTTAAAAGGAAGAAGCACACGGCTCATCTATGTACAACCCAATACGGCAGGGCAGTTGTACACCGTTTATCCATCATGGGGAAATGATACAGTAGGTACCTGGAAAAACGATACCTACATAATGGAAACGGTATTTATGGATACGCTAATAGCAACGGTGCCTTACCAGGTGGGAGAAGCCTTTGAAGAAGGCGGAGCGGCCGTACTCAAGGATACGTTTGCAGAAATTAAAGCAGCTACACCCGTAGCACCTCCGACTGATACTAAAAATCCGGATGACTTATTGTTTGAAAGTTTAGCCGAGTTAAACGCGCTTACCGGTTTGGACGGAATTAAGGCGGAAGTAAACGAAATGGTAAAACTTGTTCGGTTTTACCAGGAAACAGGAAAGGATATTCTCAACAAATTTTCACTGCATACTGTTTTTACCGGGAATCCGGGTACGGGAAAAACAACGGTTGCCAGGATACTCGCTAAAATCTATAAGGGACTGGGCATTCTTGAGAAAGGACACCTGGTTGAAGTTGACCGGCAAGCCTTAGTAGCCGGCTACATCGGGCAGACGGCCATAAAAACAGGAGAGAAGATAACGGAAGCAATGGGTGGCATTCTTTTTATTGATGAGGCCTATTCATTGGCGAACAGTAAAATATCCGACAATGATTTTGGCCATGAGTCGATCCAGGTTATTCTAAAAAGAATGGAAGACATGCGGGGAAAATTCGGAGTAATTGTAGCCGGTTACACCGATAACATGTACGAGTTTATTCAGTCCAACCCGGGATTACGATCACGATTTGACAAGTACTTTTTGTTTGACGATTACTCTGCAGAAGATATGATGACCATCGGGCTTGCCCTGTTCAACAAAGAAGATGTTAAACCCGATGAAGCTGCTACCGAACACTTAAAAAAATATTTTACGTTTCTGCACGAAAACAGAGACAAATACTTTGGTAATGCCCGAACGGTTCGACAGGTAGTGGGCGAGAGTGTCAAAAATCAACATCTCAGGCTGGCATCCATGAAAAAAGAAGAGCGCACCAAAGAAATTCTGGAATGCATCATTC
>JBAQPU010000049.1:0-102094 GCA_049306095.1 Cyclobacteriaceae bacterium | reverse complement strand
GCCACGAAGCGCCTTAACTCCACAATAATCTCCAGCGGATTAATCATAACCGGGCAAGCTTCCACACAGGCGTTGCAACTGGTACACGCATTAATTTCTTCTTTCGTGATGTAGTCGTTCAATAATGACTTGCCGTCATTCAGCCCCGCTCCTCCTTTCAATAAACTATTTCCTACCTCCTCCATCCTGTCGCGGGTGTCCATCATGATCTTTCTGGGAGAAAGTTTTTTGCCGGTGAGGTTAGCGGGGCATTCGGCTGTACACCTTCCGCATTCAGTACATGAATATGCCGCCAGAAGATTATTCCATGAAAGATCATTTATATCTTTTGCTCCGAAGCGTCCCGGCTCGGCAGCGGTTGCCGGTGCCGATGCATCGGCCAACCCCAGCATTGATTTTACTTCGGTGGTTACCACCGGCATGTTGTTGATGTGGCCTTTCGGTTGAAGCTTGGCAAAGTAGGTGTTGGGAAAAGCCATAAAAATATGGAGGTGCTTTGAGTAGGTTACATAAACCGCGAAACTCAATATTCCTATGATGTGAAACCACCAGGCCGTGCGTTCGGTAACAACCAGGAAGGGTGTGCTGAAATTTTCCAGGACAGGAATCAGGAAACTGCTGAAGTAAAGAGTGCCTGTTGATGTATAATGCTCCACTCCACGACTTTGCAAAATCTGATCTGCTGCATTCATTTTAAAAATGGCGATCATTAAAATGATCTCCGTGAAAAGAATCACATTCGCATCTAATCTCGGCCAGCGGGTCATCTCGGCTGATTGAAACCTTCCCACCTTCAAAATATTTCTTCTAATCAAAAAAATCACACAAGCGGTTAAGACCGTAAAGGCGAGAAACTCAAAGAAATTCATCAAAAAAGAGTAGAAGTTTCCGAGATAGGGAGCAAAAATCCGGTGTGTTCCCGCCAGGCCGTCAATTATAAACTCCAGCACCTCCAGGTTAATCACCAGAAACCCGAAATAGACGAAGAAGTGAAGAACCGCAGGAATGAATTTCTTGAACATTTTCTTTTGCCCAAAAGCAACCAACATCATGTTCTGAATGCGCTGCGACTTACGATCGGAGATCTCGTTCTTTTTCCCCAGCCTGATATTGCTGCGGAGTAAAAGAATTCGTTTGCGCAGAAAAAAGGCGGCTGTGCCAAGGGTTAGTACAAATGCAATTTGCTGGATCATCCCTCTTGAATTATATGTTTTGCATACAATATAAAAATATATACTTTTGTGCCCCTTCCCCCGAGAATTCGGGGGATAATTTTTAGGTGACGTAGCTCAGTTGGTAGAGCAAAGGACTGAAAATCCTTGTGTCGGGGGTTCAATTCCCTCCGTCACCACATCCTAAAAAACATCCTGACGAGGCTTACTTGTCTGGAGAAAACACAAAATGCTGACCCAAAAGTCAGCATTTTTTATTTGTATCACCCGGTAGAAACACATAATTATGTGCCACCCCTACTCAGCAATCATTTATAATGTTTTAACCGAACAACTTCTTCTTTGGTGAGAAATCTCCAGTGACCGCGGCTTAAATCTTTCTTGTCCAGGCCGGCATAGACCGAACGATCCAGCTTTACAACCTGGTATTCGAGGCGTTCGAAAATTCTGCGGATCACGCGGTTCCAGCCAATGTGAATTTCAATACCTACGGTTTTGCCGTCATCCGAAACAATGGCCAGGTCGTCTACCATCGCTTTGCCTTCTTCTAATTGAATGCCATCCTTAATTTTTTGGAAGTCGGCTTTCGTCAACGGCTTATCTAATTCTGCTTTGTAAATCTTTTTAACATTGTACGATGGATGCGAAAGCTTATCGGTCAATTCGCCATCGTTGGTAAGCAAAAGCAATCCTGTTGTGTTTCTATCCAGTCGACCAACAGGGTAAACACGCTCTTTCACGGCTCCGGCAATAATTTGCATAACCGTATTGCGCTCCTGCGGATCTTTCGTGGTGGTTAAAAATCCTTTTGGTTTATTCAGTAAAATGTAAACAGGCCTTTCAGCACGAAGTGTTTTTCCTTCATACTTCACGCTATCACCGCGATTTACTTTGTACCCCATTTCGGTAATCACCGTTCCGTTTACAGAAACCAACCCCATCTTAATCAATTCATCAGCCTCGCGCCTCGAGCACACTCCACTATTTGAAATGTACCGGTTCAGGCGGATTTTATCGGAAGATGAGTCCTTCGCTTCTTCTTTTTGGTTCGAGAAATCTTTTACCGATTTACCAAAATCCGGGTCGTGCCTGCGCTCGTATGTTTTTCCTCCACGACTTAGTTTTGAAAAGAATCCTTTCTTTTCGGGTGACTGGTTGTCACGATCAAATGACTTTTCTCCACGTGGTGTTGAAAAACCTTTACGTTCTCCTTTTTCATCTTCTGAAAACCTGCGCCTTGGTTTCGATTCTTCGCGGTTATCACGTGAACGGGAAAAAGATTTCTTTTCGTATGATTTGCGCTCACCTCTTTCCTCTCCGGAAAATTTAGAACGTCCCGGATTCGATTCGTTACGGGTATCACGTGAACGTGAAAAAGATTTTCCTCCGAATGATTTGCGTTCTCCTCTTTCTTCTCCAGAAAATTTAGAACGTCCTGGATTTGACTCGTCACGGTCATCACGTGAACGTGAAAACGGGCGCTCTTCACGCGATGAGAACCCTTCTCCTCTTGAACGACCGAATGATTTACGGTTAGGCTTCGAAAAATCTTTCGCGCTTGATCTTCTCTCAGATTTTTCTCCTGAAAATCCGGAACGCTTAGGTTTTGATTCATCCCGATCGTTTCGTGATCGAGAAAAAGACTTCTTTTCCCGGGAATCGTTGGAACGTGCTCCGCTGCGACCGGCCGATCTTCCTCCGGATTTTCCCTTGTCGCCCCTGGCCGATCCTGAATCACGCCTGCGCATCGGGCTCTTTTAGGTCGGTATTTTCTCCAATCGTGTTCAGGTCACCGGTGAAATCTTTGGGTACCGGAAGTTCACCAATATCATTGATACCGAAGTACTCCATAAATTTTGGAGTGGTTCCATAAAGCATTGGCCGGCCAATGGTTTCGGCTTTGCCGGTAATTTCAACTAATCCTTTATCCAGCAACTTTTGAACTGCGTAGTCGCAATTTACACCCCTGATATTTTCGATTTCTGTTTTTGAAATGGGCTGGCGGTAGGCAATGATGGAAAGTGTTTCCATGGCCGATGTTGAAAGTCTTTTCTTCGACTGTTGCTTCAACAAAATTCCAATGCTCGATTGGTAAGCCGGCTTGGTTAAAAACTGATAGCCTCCACCCGCGCGGTTCAACTGAAATGAAAATTCATCCTGGTGAAATTTCTCCTCCAGTCTTTTAATAGCGTTGACGATGTCATCCTCAGGAACATCCGCTCCGAACATTTCAGAGAGGCAGGCTTTAATGTCTGAAATTTTAATGGGTGTTGGCGAACAAAAAATGAGCGCCTCAATATGATTTTGTAAAAAGTCCATAGGTTCTAGATTCTTGATTCTGGTTGCTTGATCCTGGTGCTGATTGCCAATGACAAGAATCCAGTGTTCCGTTTAGTCCTGCTTCATCATCTTTGCTTCGATTGATTGCGTAGTGTGTGGCACGGCAATTAACCGTTCTTTTGAAATTAACTTGCCGGTAACCGAACAAATTCCGTACGTGCCATTTTTAATCCGCACCAGTGCATTCTCAAGATTCATGATAAACTTTTGCTGGCGGGCTGCCAGTTGGCTCAGGTTTTCTTTTTCAGCTGTTTCTGCTCCGTCCTCCAGTACTTTGGTATTTCCTCCGGAGGTGGCATCCGTACCTGCATCGTTATCACGACTTAGTGTATCCTTCAATATTTTGTATTCGCCTTTGGCCTTATCCAGCTTTTCAACAATCAGTTTTTCAAACTCTTTCAGCTCTTCATCGGAGTAACGTGTTCTTTCGTCTTTCGCGCTGTTTCCTTTTGTAGGTTTCACATGAGCAATGGGGCGCTGTGTAAGCATGGGAAAAGCTCCTAACTGCGGAGGTGCCGGTTTGGCAGCAACTTTCTCTGCTGCTTTTTTAACGGTAGTTTCCTTTTTGGCTACCACTTTTTTTGGAGCAACCTTTTTGGCAACAGCCTTTTTCTTGGGGGCTGCCTTTTGAGCCTTTTTTGCTTTTGCCTTCACAGTTTTCTTAGCTGCTTTGGCGGGTGTTTTTTTCTTAGCCATCTCGTTAAAAAAAGTTCGCGCAAAATTAAAGGGCTGACATGGAAACAAAAAATGTTATAGGATTAATTCCAGTGGATCAAAAGGATGAAAAATCTTCATATTCAGGCCTTTTACGTAATTCAGGTATCTGAAAACCAAAAATAATCCCTTATTGCAGTACAGAACCGGGCGGTATGTTCGTCTTTTATTTCTGTTGCCAAAATCTTTATTCAGTATGAAATCCACAGCTTTACTTCTATTAGTCTTGTTTGTTGGGGGGTGTTCCTCCGAAAAAGAGAGTGAAATCACCCGATGGAAAGATCAGGCGGCCCAGGTTACAATTATTCGGGATGATTTTGGTGTTCCGCACATTTATGGAAAAACCGATGCCGATGCTGTTTTTGGAATGTTGTATGCGCAGTGTGAGGACGACTTCAAACGGGTAGAACGAAATTATGCCTGGGCCATTGGACGATTGGCCGAAACCGAGGGGGAAGATCAGCTCTACAGCGACCTGCGCGCAAATCTTTTCATGACCAAAGAAGAGGCAGTGGCGCAATACGAAGCAAGTCCTGCGTGGCTAAAAAATTTATGTAATGCCTTTGCCGATGGTGTGAATTACTATCTCTACACACACCCCGAAGTAAAACCATTGCTACTCACGCGATTCGAACCGTGGATGCCGATGTATTTTTCAGAAGGATCGATTGGGGGCGATATCGAATCAGTTTCCGTTCAAAAAATCCAGGAGTTGTATGACTCGCTGGTGTACTCAAAACAATCTTCACTTCATCCAATGATTGATCCCGCTTTAGAAGAACCGCAGGGCTCTAACGGATTTGCCATTTCAGGAAAGCTTACGGAGTCGGGCAACGCGATGTTGCTAATCAATCCTCACACCTCGTTCTTTTTCAGAGGCGAAGTTCACGTAGTAAGTGACGAAGGATTGAATGCATATGGTGCCGTTACCTGGGGGCAGTTTTTTATTTACCAGGGCTTCAATGATAAAACAGGATGGATGCACACTTCTTCTTATACCGATGTGATGGATGAGTTTGTTGAAACAATTGTTGAAAAAGGTGGAAAGCGATTTTATCAGTATGGAAAAGAACTTCGGCCGGTAACTGAAAAAACCATCGTATTAAAATATCGTGACGGTGATGCTTTAAAAGAAAAAAGTTTTACACTCTACCGTACCCATCATGGGCCTATAACTCACACGACCAACCACCGGTGGACAGCCACCGCCATGAATTGGAACCCGGCTAAAGCCCTGGAGCAGTCGTTCACACGCACAAAAGCAAAATCGTATGACGATTTTCTTCACATGATGGATCTTCGTGCTAATTCCTCCAACAACACCGTGTATGCAGATGCTCAGGGAAATATTGCACTCTTCCAGGGAAATTTTATTCCCAAACGTGATGTCCAATTCGATTACAGTAAACCCGTAGATGGAAGCGACCCAAAAACAGATTGGCAGGGGCTGCACACGGTTGCCGAGGCAATACAGGTACACAATCCGGGCAACGGCTGGATACAAAATTGTAATTCTACACCTTTCACCTCAGCACTGGAATTCAGTCCAAAAAAAGAAAGCTATCCATACTATATGGCCACCGAGCCCGAAAACTTCAGGGGCATACACGCCATACGGGTACTGACGGGTAACACCGGCTTTACATTAGGCAAGCTCATTACAACTGCCTACGACCCCTACCTGCCTGCGTTTGAAAAATTAATTCCGGGATTGATAGAAGCATACGATAAAATAGGAAAGACAAAATATGCTTCCATAAAACCAGCGGTGGATGTGTTGCGCACGTGGGACAGAACCGTTTCAAAAGAATCGGTTGGTATGTCGCTGGCACATTTTTATCTCTCTATTTATATGCGGGAAGGTAAGCGCGATCCTGAAATGGAGCTGATTGATGTGATTGACTCGTTCGGAACAACATCACCTTTAGAAGAACGGTTGGAGGTTTTTTCGAAAGCAGTACAAAAAATCACGGATGATTTCGGTAAGTGGGATACTCCCTGGGGTGAAATCAACCGGCTGCAACGAATAAACGGAAACATCAAACAAACTTTTGATGATACCAAACCAAGCATTCCGGTTGGCCTGGCTTCCGGTAATTGGGGTGCGCTGGCATCCTTCGGTGCGCGAGGTAATCAAAAAACAAAACGAATTTACGGAACTTACGGAAACAGTTTTGTTGCAGTGGTTGAGTTTGGAAATAGGGTTAAGGCTAAAAGTATTTTAGCGGGAGGCCAAAGTGGGGACCCTTCTTCACCACATTTTTTTGATCAGGCACAGCGTTATGCCGATGTGCAGTTTAAAGATGTCTTGTTTTATAAGGAAGATGTTGAAAAGGGTGCCAGGAAGAAATATCATCCAGGTCAAAAGTAAATACTGTCAGGTTGAGTCCCGAAGCTTCGGGAAAACCTGGTTTCGGGCTCCAAAATAGTCTTCGACTACGCTCAGACTGACAGTAGGGACTTTTTTGAGATAGCCTCTTTTCTTATTTCACGATTGACATTTAAGAACCGCAGTCAAAAACTTTCCCAACCAACTCACCTTCCCACGAGCCCTTGGCTTCAACTTCACTGCCATCCGATTCTTTCTCCAGCACCAGGTTTGAGAATTTAATTTTAAACGATTGTCCTGACTTTGAAATAGTCATAGTGCCACTTTTTATATCAAAATCTTCATCAGCCTGTTGTGTAGAAGCATTGTAGTTCAAAACAAAGTTGCCCTCCACCGTATTTTTCAACTCTGGCTCATCGTCAATAAATGTATAGGTGCCGCTTTCCAGTTGATAGGTTGATGGCGACAGAATTTCTATTTCTATGAAAGAACCCTCACCTTCTGCCTCGCAATCGCCAATGGTTAGGCCGGCATCGGTCAGCAGAACATAGTAAAATGAAATTGGGTCTCCGTTTTCATCGGTGCTATAGCCGCCACTGGTAATGAATCCGTTGGAGAGGGATACTTTTTCTCCATCCACTACAATTTGTTTTGCCAGCTTGTCTTCGTCCTTACCGCACGAAACCAGTAGGGCAAGAGAAGAAATGAACAGGAGTGAAAAAAGATTATTCAATCGTTTCATATTAAAAATGAGGTTGGTCGTTTATTAAACTATAAAATTAATTAAGCAGGATTTTCTACTAACTCCTGGTCATTGAGCGACCCTTCCCACGAGCCCTTTCCGTCTACTTCAGAACCATCAGAGTCTTTTTCCAAAACCAGGTTAGAAAGCTTGATCTTAAATGTTTTACCGGATTTAGTTATGTTCAGAGTCCCGCCTGTAATCGCATACGATTCGTCTGCCGTTTCCATTTCTATATCCCAGTTATAATGAATAAAACCAAAAACATTACTCTTCACCAGCGACTCGCTGAATTCAAACGTATAGTTTCCATCTTTTAATTCGTAGGTTAAAGGCGATATCGGGAACAAGAAAATGGCTGTGCCTGTGCCTGACAGCTCTCCGCTTGTTGCGGTAATTCCTCCATCCGTTAATACGATTTGGTAAACAGAAACAGCATCTCCGTTATCATCAACATCGCTGCCGAATCCAACTATATACCCGTTTTCAAGGGCAATGTCTTCTCCGTCAATCGTAATTTCAGATGCTAATTTGCTTTCATCATCGCTGCAAGAAGTCATCAATGTTCCTGTTGACAGGAGGATGAGCAGCAATAATAAGTTGTTCAGGTTTTTCATGTTATTTTTTTTAGATACCAAATATACAGAATAGGAACTACTGGCCGGGTTACACTTCTATTAATTTCTCTTCAACCAATTTGCCGCAAAAACTACCCAGTTCTCGTCTGTTGCAATTTTTACGGTTGGGGCTATTCCTATATTGTCGATCGGAAATTTCGGTAACCGGTTCGATCGAGAAGTTGCGTATTGCAAACCCCATTCGGGGAATGGCAAATCGAGGTGATGCACATTGGCATAATCCAACACTCCCATGGTGTTTTCTCCCATCAGTATCGTTTTTTTACTTTGCCTTGCCAACAACACAAATTCTTCACAACTGCTGGCGCATCCGCGGTTTATTAAAACAATAATTTGTCTGGGTTCTGCCAACACCGTTTTTCTGCGGATAACATGAGCTTCCTTTTTCACAAATGTATTCGGGTTCTCCTCCAGCCGCTTCACCAAATTTCTGATATAGCCCTTCCCCGATTCGGGATACTCCGGGTCCATCAAAATATTTTTAAACTTCTGAATGTTGTCCGCTGATGACCAGATGCTGTTATTCACCAGGGTAATTTTGTTGGTATACAAAAATTGGATCAGGCCTGCGTATGTAATGTCGCTTCCTCCTCCATTATCGCGAACATCTAAAATCAAATAGGGTGTTTCAAGAATTTGATCAAGGCTGGCTTCAATCAAACTATCGATACGGTCTTTCACATTGTGGTTGAAGGTGGGTAAACGAAAATAGAGCGTGGATTTGTTTATGCTTTTCAGTTCCGTCTGTTGTGAAAGATTTGGTGTATTCTTTACAGAATCCTTTTCTTCTTTTGGTGGATTAACAACAAGGTGTGTGTAGAGATGGGTGTGGTGGTCATGGAAATAACTCAGCCAATCCTGGATAATTTTATAACATTCATTCTTGCCTGTTGCTGCCTGTGCCCTTTGCCGCTGTTGTGCTGTGAATTGATCAAATCCTGTAGGGTCAACCGTAGTTTTGTCCATCCACCCCGCGTAGTTAATTTTTATTTTGCTGAAAACGAATTCAAAATTTTCAGCACAGTTGCATGGCGTTTGCGCCATGGCTACCGTTGTTCCGCATAGCAGGCAAAATAAAATATTCTTTAGGGCAGTTTTCATTGGCGCGCTGCTACCACGACCCTTTTTCTGAATGTATCTACCTGGCCGTTGGTATTGAAGACCTCAACCCACACGATATAATATCCCGTCCGGGCTTTTGACCCCTGCTCGGTATCGCCATCCCATCGAAAAAATCCGTCCGTTCCCAGGGTGGCATTGTTGGCTAATTCTTTAACCTCTCTTCCCTGGAAATCCAGGATTCTCACATTGGCAACATAACCGCCTTGTTCAAAACTGTATTGGACCTGGGTGAAGTTCGGCTGCCCGGTAATGGGCTCAAACACTTCCGGAGAAATAGTAATTTTTCCTGTGGACTGTTCGGTATGAGCGTTTGAGTTCAGGTATCCGGGGGTTGCAAACCCGCTGGTTGAACTGGCCGATTTCCAGTTACTGCTCTGCTGTGTGGGTGTTAAAAAGGAAATCCGCTCCAGCGAAACACCTTCCTCGTCATCAATAAAAACAGAATGAAAATTATCGGTGTATAAAAAGGAATCTATTCCTTCGCTGTTTTCGTTGGCAAGGGCAATTGATCCTTCATCGTCATTCAGTGAGGGAAGGTCGGCTACTTTCAAAAAATTTTTCTCCACTCCCGTTGGGTACTCTCCCATCACCACATCCATATCTTCTGTGAAAACAACGTACTGCCCTGGCGGCAGTAAAAAGTCTGAGGTTGTAATGAGATTTGCATTGATCATCTCTCCGTTTTCATAGTTTGCCAGCGTCCAGTTTTTCAAATTCAGAAATTTAGATGATGAGTTATACACTTCTACAAAGTCTACACCGGTTGGTCGTGGATTAAACAGCACTTCGTTAATAACAACGTCCAGGCTATCGGCCTCTTCGGGTAAGCCAAAAATTGTTGAATCAAATTCTTCTTGTATCACATTGCCATTGCAGTCATAAATGTTTTGTGTTGTTATTGTGTAGGTAAGGCCTGCTTGCACATCGCTGCTTAACAGGAGCCGCAGCGATTTCAGTGAAGCATCAATGAATTCAATTTGTGAAACGGAAAGCGTGGGGGAGATGTTAAAATCAGTTGTGGCCGGCAAATCCTCTGAAAGCTTTTCATCAAACCTCAATACGATGTTGCTTACAGATGTTGGAATAGCCGAAAGAAGTTTAGGCCCCGTTAAGTCGGGTTTATTGGCGTAAACAGAATTTTGTGTTCCGGGCGTTCCTCCTGTTGATGCCTCTGAAGCAATCCAGTTATTCTCCTCTCCACATGGATTAGTGGGATCGATTAATTCAAGTGTGTAGCCTCCCTGTTTTTTGTCTTCATCCTGATACCAACCATCAGTATACGAAAGCTGATCGATCAATAGCCCATCATTTCTTTTCAGCACAAGGTTATCTCCAGCATTGTTAAGGGTTGGAAAGTTGGACAAACCCACCACCAGCCCGAACGAAGAAAAAAGTGAAGCCGAGGCAGATGAGGTGATGATCAGATATTCCTGCGGCTGAATCAAAATCCCTGGCAGTGTTCCTGTCGAACTTCCATCCGTAAATGTCCAACCGTTTAGGTTAATAATTTTTGTGCTTCGGTTATGAACTTCAACAAATTCTGCACCGGGCAAACCAATAACCGGAGAGGGGTCAGCGAACAATTCGGTTAAAATGATATCCTTATAATCAGCTGGGGTTGATGGATCAACGTACGGGCTGCCCATCACTATAAAATCGTCAAAGTAAAAGTCATCTGATCGGGTGGCTGAGTATGTGCACACAACACCATTAAACAATGAAGCGCGGTTCGTGTTGTCTGTAACAATTCCCTCAGATGTGTACGTTCCTGAAACTCCAACATCAGAAAAAAGTTGCCAGCTGCCGTTACTGCGAGTGGTCTTTATCCTGACCAATACCGGTGATCCTGCTACGCGTGCGTCAAGCCCATCAATAATTTTCGTTTTTGTTGTTCCGCTTTGCCGATAGAGGCTTACTTCGTCAGTAGTGTTTCCAATTCTAACAAAATAACCATTAAGCGATCCGGTTAATACGGACTGATCTGATGCCAGATAAACGTCTGCGAAGTTAGAGCCCGAAGGATCAAAGTCCAGGAAAACGGTAACCTCCCAACTGGCCGCTTCCATGGCCTGGCTGGCTAACGACAGGTAGGCAACATCGGCAACGGCTGGTGCCGATAGCCTCAGTTGGTTGCTTTGTATGATAAACTTAGTATCATTTCCCGACCAGGCTGGTGCTGTTGCAAAATCGCCATCAGAAAAACTGTCGGTGAACTGTGCACTACAATCGAAAGCGCTTAGTAAAAACCTCACGATACTGAAGGTTACATACAATATTTTATCTTTCTTCAACATGGTAGTAATCAAAAATAGTACTTTTGCCCTGTTAACAGACTTCAATTTAAAGAATGAAACTTGCTGTGGTGGGCGCCACCGGACTGGTTGGCCGCGAAATTTTAAAAGTAATCGAAGAAAGAGAATTCCCGTTCGAAAAACTGTTTTTGGTTGCTTCTGCTAAATCGGTAGGACAGAAGGTAACCTTTAAGGGTAAAGAGTATGCCGTTCAAAGCATAGAGGAGGTCTGCAAGCTTGCTCCGGATGTAGCTATTTTCTCTGCTGGCGGAAGCACCTCCCTGGAATGGGCCCCTCGCTTTGCTGAAATGGGAACTATCGTAATCGATAACTCCTCTGCCTGGAGAATGGACCCAACCAAAAAATTGATTGTTCCTGAAATCAACGGTCATGAACTCAAGATTGATGACAGGATTATTGCCAATCCAAATTGTTCTACCATTCAAATGGTGATGGCATTAGCGCCTTTGCATGTAAAATATAAATTGAAAAGAATTGTTGTCTCTACCTATCAATCGGTAACGGGAACAGGCAAAGATGCTGTTCAACAACTCATGGAAGAGCGACAGGGGATTGAAGGGAAGAAGGTTTATCCTCACCGTATTGATATGAACGTGTTGCCGCACATCGATGTTTTCCAGGATAACGGTTACACGAAAGAAGAAATGAAAATGGTGAATGAAACCCGCAAAATTTTTGGGGATCAAACCATTGGCATCACTTCAACCACCGTTCGCGTACCCAGTATTGGGGGGCACTCGGAAGCTGTTAATGCCGAATTCTATCACGATTTCTCCCTCAGCGAAGTGAGAGAAACGCTTGTGAATACCCCGGGGATTATTGTTCAGGATAATCCAAAAAATAATTTGTATCCTATGCCCATTAACGCACACGGCCGCGATGAGGTGTTTGTGGGAAGGTTGCGGAGGGATGAATCGCAGCCAAACACTTTAAATATGTGGGTGGTGGCTGATAATTTACGGAAGGGTGCTGCTACCAACGCGGTTCAAATAGCCGAATTTATGCTGGAGAAAAGTCTGGTGTATTAATCGCCCGGCTCGAGTAGAAAAATCTCCTCCACATTTGCCCTGAAAATTTTCGCAAGTTTCAATGCCAGGACGGTTGATGGAATATATTTTCCTGACTCAATGGTATTGATGGTTTGACGCGAAACCCCCGCCTTTTCTGCCAGCTCATTTTGCGTAATGTTTAAGATGGCGCGTTGAACTTTCAGATTATTTTTCATGGGTTTCCACCAGGTTTGGATTAAACTTTACACGCAACACGTAATAGAATCGCAGAATGAAAAAGATCAGAATGGTGTACATGTTATAAATCAAGACCTGAAAAAATTCATCGTCATAAATAAACAGGATGGCGATGGCAAGCAATCCATAATTAATATAAACCGACCACTGGAGCGACTCCAGCCTGATTTTACTAACAAACTCATCTTCATCCTTTTCTTCCGAAAAGGCTATCAGCACCAGAGCTATTAAAAAAAGAATTGCGGCAAGTTCATCGGTTAAATTATTGGGAGTGGGGCTGGAGGAGAATATTCCCTCAGCATATGGGATGATGGCCTCAAAACCGGCTATTTCAAAATGAAAGTACATAACAGCAACCCCAAAAAGCAGAGCCGGGATTAACACTAACCAGCCAAGCTTTTTTGCTCGATTGGGCAACAAATTTGAAGCTTTCATTGTGTAACGTTTAA
The DNA here is from genome assembly GCA_049306095.1 of Cyclobacteriaceae bacterium. Classification (GTDB taxonomy): domain Bacteria; phylum Bacteroidota; class Bacteroidia; order Cytophagales; family Cyclobacteriaceae; genus UBA2336. The sequence continues at coordinate 89,029 of JBAQPU010000049.1, read as the reverse complement.
TTAACCAAATGTAAAGTTTATTTTACATTTAGTAACGCTTTTTTTACCTAATGGTTTCGGGCTATTTAATTTTGTTTAGAAATTTCTTTTGCGGCAACGTAGGCGGTGGTCCAGGCGGCCTGAAAGTTAAATCCCCCGGTTTCTCCATCAATATTCAGCACTTCGCCTGCAAAAAAGAGGTTTTTTAACTTTTTACTCTCCAATGTTTCAGGGTCGATTTCCCTCAAGTCCACTCCTCCGCAGGTAACAAACTCTTCCTTAAATGTGGTTTTGCCCTTAATTTTGAATGGGCACCGAATCAAGAGCTCCAACAGCTTATTCAAATTACGATTTGGAAGTTCGTCCCAGATTTTATCTTCTTCAATTTCAGCGAGATTGCATAATCGGAGCCATAGCCGTTGGGGCAATTCGTAAAGAGGATAGGAGAGAATCTTCCTTTTTTTATGCTCTGATTTATAGTTCAACAGAAATTTCCTCACCGTCTCTTCCTGTGTTTCGCCTGTCCAGCTCACCAAAACATCTATTTCATACCTTCTTTCAAATAAATACTCAGCAGCCCATGCCGAAAGCTTAATGACTGCCGGTCCGCTTAAGCCCCAATGCGTAATAAGAATTGGTCCCCCCTGATAAAATTTCGTTCCTGCAATGCGAACAACCCCGTTTGGTACAGAAACGCCCATCAAATCTTTGAATTTCTTTTCCGGGTCGTTAAACGTAAAAAGGGATGGAATAAGCGGGGTAATGGAATGCCCCGTTGATCGGATACATTCATACGCCAATGAATTTGCATGACCCCCTAATGCTACGAGTACTTTCCTTCCAACAAACTTTCCCCCTCCCTCAATCAGCGCCTCAAAACCACCGGAAACGGTTTTAATCTCCTTAACACAGCATCCTGTTTCGATACGAATGGAATGCTGGGCCGCCAACCTTAAAAAACAGTCAATAATGGTTTGGGAGGCATCGCTAACCGGAAACATTCTGCCGTCCTCCTCGGCTTTCAACCGTACACCGCGCTGTTCAAACCAACTGACCACATCTTTCGGCTGGTATTTTCTGAAAAGAAATTTTAAGGGCTTCTGCCCTCTGGGATAGTGGCGAGAAAGTTCGGTAGGCTCAAAACAATGATGGGTTACATTGCATCTCCCACCGCCTGATATCCTGACTTTTGATAAAAGCTTTGTGGTCTTTTCAAGGATAATAATATTCATCTCCGGATTCATTTCTGCTGCCTGAATGGCTCCGAAAAATCCGGCTGCTCCTCCGCCAATAACAATTAAATCAAACACGTTGAAAGTTCGCTCTTTTAATTGGATCACAAGACGGTCTCCGCATAACTCAATGAGAAAGCCGTGTACTCCGTAGTAAAATTTTCTATTCTTCTTACCCACAGAAGGCACAGAGATTCGGGGATTAAATTCAGTATTTTTATTTTCGTAATACACTATATGAAGTATTCGATTATTCTTCTCTCTTTCTTTTTCACATTTGACGCTGCCGCACAGCAGATTTTTCAAAATAAAAAAGGCGGTTATCAACTTACTGTTCCTGAAAAATGGACAACGCGGCAGGAAAATGAAATTACAAGTGTGTACGCCCCTGATGAGGGGGAAATGGATACCTGGAAAGAAAAACTTGAGATTAGCGTGTACGATGGAAAAGAATTAAGCCTGGGAGAAGCCTATGATTTCTATATAGAAAAAGATTTTCCTTCTGCGTACAGCAGCTTTACACTTGTTAAGCAGGGTGAGGAGGATATTCACGGTACTGTTGCCCGTTGGGCGGTGTTTTCATTTACCGGAACGGGAACGGTAGGAAGCGGAGAAGTTTCTTTTACCCTTTACACTCTTTTCTACCTCGTTCTTAAAAACGAAAAATTGTACATGCTCAACGGTATAGCCGAGAAAGACTTTTTTCCCAGGTATGAAAACGATTACCTGAAAATCATTCGGTCCTTTCGGGTTATAAAATGATTGCCTCTTTGCTTCGGCCCGAGGTACAGGCGTACATCCGTGAGCATGAAGCGGACGATGAAAAAAAATTGATCCTGCAGCAACGCCCTATTTTCGGGGTCTCTCCGGTTGCTATTGCCCAGCAAATTATTGGCAGGCGAAAGGCAAAAATAAAATTACCGCTCTACTATAATACGCTCAACATTCTCTTTCCCCCCGGATTGAACCTGGAACAAAGTTCCTCAGAAAAAACTGCTGCGTTCAAAGCCCGCGTATTGAGTTCAGTCATTGGCCCGGATGCCGTAATAGCCGATTTAACCGGTGGGTTTGGTGTTGACTCTTTATTCTTTAGTCGTGCCTTCAAAAAAGTTATTTATGCAGAACCCAATCCTTCACTGTTAGAAATTGCGCGGCATAACCATCGCGTTTTCTCCGCTGACAATATAGAATTCCGTCAAACAACAGCTGAAGATTTCCTGAAAGCCCCTGGAAAAAATGTTGATTGCATTTTTCTCGATCCTTCCAGAAGAGACAAATCCAATAAGAAAGTTTTTATGCTCACTGATTGTGAGCCCCCTGTTCCAGCATTACTTTCAGACCTGTTTCAAAAAACGGATTGTCTTTTCATTAAAACTTCTCCTTTGCTTGACATTGCCAACGGACTAAAAGAATTGAAGCATGTTGAAACCGTGTGGATCGTTTCGGTAGACAATGAGTGTAAAGAGCTGCTCTTTTTTTGTCGAAAGGGGTTTCCTGGAGAGGCAACGCTTCATGCAATCAATCTATCCGGTCAAGAGGAAGGGTTTTCGTTTACCCTGGAGGAAGAGAAAAAAATTGTTTCCGATTTTTCAAAACCCTTAACTTATTTGTATGAACCCAACGTTTCCATCTTAAAGGCAGGCGCCTTTAAATTAGTAGGTAAAAAGTTTTCTTTAAAAAAATTGGCGCCTAACACCCATTTATATAGTTCTCACCTTTTAGTTAAGATTTTTCCCGGAAGAATTTTTAAGATAGGGCAACCGGTTAAACCGGATCCAAAAAATATCAAAGAAAATTTCCCGGGAGGGAAGGCCAACATCATCATACGAAACTACCCTCTCACACCAGAGCAGTTAAAGAAGAAAACAAAACTGAAAGAAGGAGGGGATCATTATTTGATTGGATTCTCAGGACCCTCTGAAAAATATCTTATGGCAGCGGAAAGAATAAAATAATCAGAAGAAAATCCTCAGCAACCAATACGCGGTATAGCTGATCAACCCCGCCACACCGTATACTTTGATCACCTTTCTCCTATTCTGCACATCTTCCCACCACAGCATGGCCCAGGGCTTAAACAACCCAATAACTAAAAAGAACAGGCAAGTAATGGCCAGCAATAAGAAGAAAAGTTGGACGAGCTCCATGTTAATAAAGGTAAGCTTTGGTTTGGGGGATTACAATTAGTCGGATTTCTCCCCATCGTTTGTTAAAATCTCAAAACGTGCTGATGCAAATCCTATATTTGCAGCCAGTTTAAGATTGCATTGAGGGCGCACGATTTTTTGAGTATGTATTGTGCGGATGGTTTGATCAGGACCGTAGCCGCAGGAATACATACGCCCACTTCACCTAATATTAAAATCAAAGGCCTTTCGGGCAGCCTGGATGCCGTACTGGTAGCCAGTGCGTTTAAGCTTCATCCGCAGGATTATATTATCATTCTTCAGGAAAAAGACGAGGCCTCCTACTTTCAAAATGATCTTCAGAACCTGTTAGGAAAAGACATTCTGCTTTTCCCGATGTCGTACAAAAGGCTGTACGAATTTGACGAAACCGAGAATGCGAATATTCTGATGCGGGCCGAGGTGCTGAATCATCTCGCCAGTAAAACAAAGCCTCAAATTATTGTTACGTATCCTGAGGCGCTTTCAGAAAAAGTAATCAACAAGCGCTCGCTTGCAACCAATACATTTTCTGTCAGGCTGAAAGAAAAACTGGACATCTCCTTTTTGGAAGAGTTTTTACACGGCTACGACTTTGAAAAGACAGACTTTGTATATGAGGCTGGTCAGTTTTCTGTGCGGGGGGGAATCATCGATGTGTTTTCTTTTGCTCATGAACTACCTTACCGGATTGAGCTTTTCGGTGATGAGGTTGACAGCATTCGCTCATTTGAACCCGGCTCGCAGCTTTCAGTAGATAAGCTTGAGCAAATCAGCATCATCCCCGATGTTCAAACCAAATTGATGCAGGAAGATCGTCAGTCGTTTCTGGACTTTATTTCCCAAAAAACCAGGTTATGGTTTAAGGATGTTCAGCTAACCCTTGATGTGTTGAACAACCTGTTCGAAAAGGCAAGCGCATCATTCGATCACATCATCCGCCAAAGCGGAACAAACGTTGTGCTCCATCCTGAAAATCTTTTTGAAACAGGCGAGTCTTTTGCACAAAAAATCAAATCATTTTTCGGTATAGAGTTTGGAAACCGTTTTATCCTTCCTGATGCGACCTCCTTCTTTTTTTCTTCCTCAGCGCAGCCATCGTTCAACAAAAACTTTGAGTTACTTGCCAATAACCTGATTGAGCACCAATCGCGGGGGCTTACCAATTTTATAGCTGCTGAAATCCCCAAACAGCTCGACCGTCTGAAAGAAATTTTTGAAGAAATCCATCCTGAACTGGAATTTAACCCACTGGAGTTTCCCCTCCGACAGGGATTTGTTGATCAAACGTTAAAAACTGTTTGCTACACCGATCACCAGATTTTTGAACGTTTTCACCGCTACCGGGCGCGTGAAAAATTTTCTAAATCGAAAGCGCTCACGCTACGCGAGCTCCACACCTTACAACCGGGCGATTTTGTCACGCACATCGACTATGGAATTGGAAAATTTGCTGGCTTAGAAAAAAAGGAAGTAAACGGCCACGACCAGGAATCTATTCGTCTGGTGTACCGCGACAATGATTTGCTTTACGTAAGCATTCACGCGCTTCATAAAATTTCAAAATACACAGGCAAAGAAGGTGCGCCTCCGGTTATCAGCAAGCTTGGTTCACAGGAGTGGGAGAATAAAAAAGCCAAGGTCAAAGGCAAAGTCAAAGACATTGCTAAAGAACTCATCGCTCTTTATGCAAAAAGGAAAACCGCTCCGGGGTTTGCGTTTTCACACGACAGCTATTTACAGGCAGAGCTGGAATCATCTTTTATTTATGAAGACACTCCCGACCAGGCCCGTGCTACTGAAGATGTAAAACGTAACATGGAAGAGGCACATCCGATGGATCGGCTGGTTTGCGGAGATGTTGGGTTTGGAAAAACAGAAGTAGCCATTCGGGCAGCTTTTAAAGCCTCTGCTGATGGAAAACAAGTTGCTGTGTTGGTGCCCACTACCATTTTGGCCATGCAGCACCACCGAACTTTCAAAGAAAGGCTGAGTAATTTTCCCGTAACGATTGAATATGTCTCACGTTTCAGAAGCGATAAAGAAATTAAACAAACCATCGCGGGTGTAAAAGAAGGAAAGGTTAATATTCTCATTGGCACACACCGCATCATCAGTAAAGATTTTGAATTCAAAGACCTTGGGCTCCTGATTGTAGATGAGGAACAAAAATTTGGAGTGAAAGTAAAAGATCGGTTGAAGGAGTTAAAAGTAAATGTGGATGTCCTCACACTAACGGCAACGCCCATTCCCCGCACCCTTCATTTTTCGCTTATGGGTGCCCGCGATCTCAGCATTATTTCAACGCCACCCCCTAATCGTCAACCGGTCACAACAGAACTCCACACCTACGAAGAAACCATCATCCGCGATGCGGTGAGTACAGAATTGCGTAGAGGGGGACAGGTATTTTTTGTTCACAACAGGGTGAACGATATCGAAGCCATCGCCAACGTAATTTTCAAGCTTGTTCCAGATGCAAAAATTGGAATTGCACATGGTCAGATGGAGGGCCATCAATTGGAAAAAGCCATGATGAAGTTTATTGATGGCGAATACGATGTGTTGGTAACCACGAACATCATTGAGTCAGGACTTGATATCCCAAATGCAAATACCATCATCATCAATCAGGCGCACATGTTTGGTTTGTCGGATCTGCACCAAATGCGTGGTCGTGTGGGCCGGTCCAACAAAAAAGCCTTTTGTTATTTGTTAACTCCCCCGGCATCACTTCTTACTTCCGATTCCCGTAAACGATTAGCCGCGTTGGAAGAATTTTCTGAATTGGGTGACGGCTTCAAGGTTGCCATGCGCGATTTGGATATTCGCGGAGCAGGAAATTTATTGGGCGGAGAGCAAAGCGGTTTCATCAACGATCTCGGGTTTGAAACCTATCATAAAATTTTAGATGACGCGATTCAAGAATTGAAAGAAACCGATTTCAAAGAACTGTTTGCAGTGGAGCTTGCTGAAAAAGCAAAGCTGATTGTACAGGACTGCGTAATTGAGACTGATCTTGAAATTCTGATTCCTGAAACGTATGTGAACAGCACAAGCGAGAGACTCCAGCTTTACTCACGCCTGGATAATATTAAAGACAAGGATCAGCTTGCTACGTTCAGCAACGAACTTCAGGATCGCTTCGGAGAAATTCCTTCGTCTGTTTTTGAATTGATCAACTCCGTACGTTTACGCTGGTTGGGTGAGGAGCTTGGCTTTGAAAAAATCATTCTCAAGGGAAATAAATTTCGCGGCTATTTTGTGTCGAATAATGATGCCTATTTCAGCTCAGAAATTTTCGGCAAGATTTTACTTTTTGTTCAAACGCACGCCCGTCAATGCAAAGTGAAAGATCAGGCCGGAAAGGCCATGTTGATTATAGAAAACATTTCAAGCGTTGACACCGCCATCGAGTTGCTGAATCAAATGATGGATCGCCTGTCCAAATCGGCCAGCGAAACCAACTCCAGGTAAGGATCAATTCCTGTTAGCTGATCAAAAGCATTAATCATTAATACCTTTTGATACTTCGGGGAATAAAATACTTCAATAAAAAATTCTTCAGCCGAGTAAAGAAAAATTTTACAATCACCTAAAAAACGATGTGCCAGGTACTGACCGGCATAGGTAACAACATCACATTTCTTTTCGAAAGGCATAACGCGGAAATCATGAATTGTAAGCATATCAAAGCATTGAACTCGCTTGCCTGTTTAAAATTCATGCCATTGAAACCTACCCTTGTTTTTGCATTCTAACGGGGCATTTTGTTCGTTGGTCGGTTGTCATGGATTCCTTTTTTGGGAACTGTGTTTCCCGAAACAATACGAAAGAACCCGATACGTTTAAAAGACGAAAAGCCGTTCTATTAAAGATTTATCAATAAAACGGCTTCTGCTTGGAAAACATCTGTTTATCTCTCTATATTAGCATTTGGTTTAAAATCGAAATTGAACATGAAGACTTGCCTTAGAGTATTTTTATTCCTTGCCGCCAGCTCCATCGTCCTCTCAGGATGTAACTTTTTTGGAGGCCTTTTCGGTGGCGGTGGCGGTAAGCCCACAGCCCAAAATCCCGGTCAGGTAAGTACTGCAACCGGTCTCGCTTACAATGATGAAGATGCCGGAGGGTTTATGGTGAACCCTTATGAAGGCCAGCCGGACGCTCCCAACATGATTTTTATTGAAGGCGGTCGTGCCGTAATGGGTTCCTTTGAAGAAGACGTAATGTCATACCGCGATAATATTGAAAGAACTGTTTCTGTGGCTTCTTTCTTCATGGATGAAACTGAAATTGCCAATATCCACTGGTTGGAATATTTGCATCATTTAGCAAAAGATTCCTCACAAGAAGTATATGCGGCTGCCCGTCCTGATACAACCGTTTGGATTGGCAAGCTTGCCTTCAATGATCCTTACGTAGAACACTACTTACGCTACCCCGGGTTCCGATATTTCCCCGTTGTTGGTGTAAGCTGGACTCAGGCTACTGAATTTTCAGTGTGGAGAACCCGTGCTGTGAACATTGCCCTTGCTGAACAGGCAGGTGAAGAGTATGCAGAAACCGATGGCCGCATTCCGTTGGAGTCCGGTATTGTTGTTCCTTCGTATCGCCTGCCAACGGAAGCTGAGTGGGAGTATGCCGCACAAGCCATGATCGGAACACAATGGTTGGAAGAAATGCAAACACACCAGCGGGTGTATCCTTGGGATGGTCACGCTGTGCGTAACCCATACGGAAAGCAAATGGGTTATATGCTGGCAAATTTTAAGCGTGGCCGTGGTGACTATGCCGGTATTGCCGGACGTTTGAATGACGGTGCATTAATCACCTCTTACATTTATGAATTCCCTCCGAACGATTACGGTCTGTACAACATGGGCGGTAATGTGAGTGAGTGGGTGCAGGATGTGTATCGCCCGATGACCTTTCAGGATTTCGATGACCTAAACCCAATCCGCAGAGATGGTTTCCTGGATGACGCCAAAGATTATAACAACAACACCATCAAAGATCCCACTACCGGTGAGTATGTTCCTCGTAATGAAGGAACCTTTAATTCCCTGGTAACTGATCGCGCCCGTGTTTATAAGGGAGGAAGCTGGAAGGATGTTGCTTACTGGATGTCGCCCGGTACAAGAAGGTATTTGGATCAGGACAGTTCAACTGCTACCATCGGTTTCCGTTGTGCGATGATTAAAGCCGGATCGAACTATTAATGAGTAAATCTTAAAATATGCTTAAAACCCCGCCAAAAGCGGGGTTTTTATTTTATTTCCTCTGCATATGCAATGCACCCAATGCTTATGGTTGAACAGGCTTTACTGACTAAAACCTGAGCACACGCCTCAATGGTGGCACCCGTTGTAATCACATCATCTACCAACAGTATGCGTTGGCCTGTTATTGAGTCATCATGCTTAAGCTGAAAAACCTCGTTCACATTTTGCCATCGCTTTAATTTGGTTTTACGCGTTTGTGATTCTGTTATGGTTTCCCGCACCAATAAATCTGAAACCGGCACATGTAAACTTTTTGAAAGACCTTTTGCAAACTCCTCGCTCTGATTGTATCCTCTTTTCTTTTTTCGGGTTGGATGTAGCGGAACCGGTACAATAACATCAAACATTTGATCATGCGTCTGTATCAACTCCTGGCCAAACACCTCACCAAGTGTGGTTCCTATTTCGGGGTGGTTATGATACTTCAATGCGTGCAATAATTGTTGAACTTTGCCCCCTTTTCGGAAATGAAAAAAAGCGAACGCGTGTGCCAATGGAATCCTTCCGTTTAATCTTTTGTACAGGGCGTTGTTTCCAACCTGATGGTAATTTGTTCGGGGCAACTCCAGCATGCATCTGCTGCAAATTATTTCCTCGCCCTTAACCAGTCCATTGTTGCACGCAAAGCAATAGCGTGGGTAGAGCAGAGCCATAAAATCAGTTACAATGTCTTTCGCTAAGTTTAGCATGCTTCGTTCTATATTTGCCGGTAAACCTTTTTAATATTAAACAGGTTTTCAAATAATCACAATAATCATTACCCTATGGGATTAGTTGAAGATTTTAATACCTACCGAAGCGCCATGAATGAAAAAATTATGGCTTCGGATGAATTAATTTTAAAACGACTTTTTAACCTCGATACCAATGCCTATTCCGCGGGCGGGCATCTCGATATTAAAAGCAAGGAGCTGATTGGCTTAACCTGTTCCCTTGTTCTTCGCTGCGATGATTGCGTAAAATATCACCTTGGAAAATGCAAGGAGGTAGGATTTACTACTGCGGAAGTACAGGAGGCAATGGGAGTAGCAACTCTTATTGGAGGAACCATTGTTATTCCTCATCTACGCAGGGCATTTGAATTTTGGGAGGCGCTTCAGCATGTTTAAACGGGATCTTGACTTTGAAAGAAAGTGGCAGACGCTCATCCGATCGTTACATCAAAGCATTGGAACAAAACCAAAAGACCTGAATAGTGTCTTGTTCCTGATTGGCGTTCAGGAGCTAGGTAGCGGAACACGCAGGTTTTCAAAAGAGGAAAAACAGGATTTAATGCACATTGCCATCTGTAAAGTGTTAAGCCTTTCGGGTTACTATAAACTGGAGGGTTTGGACAAGGATGGCTGGCCTCACTGGAAATTGGCAAAAAGGCTCCCTCACTTCGATCTGCTTGAGCAGGAAAAACTCCTGAAAATGCATGTACTGGAATATTTTGAAAAAGAACACGACTGGAGCTTTGAACAGGACGTTCCGGAAAAAGAATAATCGCGATTGTGAAACTTTGCCCTTTGTTGAAACTTGATTTAGCCTGTATCTTTAGACTGGGTTCATGCGTTTTCAGCCTATAACGATTAGCGGTTAATGGGAAATGAAGTTGGTAATATCCAGGAGAAAATCAATTCCTTTAAAAGAAGGTATTACCTCAACTTATTTGTTCGTGGGTTCTTGTTAACGGCCATCATTCTATTACTCTCTTTCTTAATAGCGGCCCTCCTCGAATACACCCTTTGGCTTGGGCCATGGGCTCGGTTCATCATTCTGCTTTCATTTTTTGGAGTTACAGGCTATTGTGTTCTTCGTTTTTTAGGGAGCTCGCTTCGTTTCTGGATAGCCAAAAAAGGACTTGATAATGAACAAAGCGCCCGCATGATAGGCGATTCTCTTCCGGGTGTAAAAGACCGGCTGCTGAATCTTATTCAGCTTGCGGGAATCACACAATCAGGCCTGGCGGTTGCAAGCATTCAACAAAAGGCAAAAGAATTCGAACCGATTTCGTTTGAGTCTGTAATCCATCTGAAGGAAAATAAAAAGTATCTCCGATACCTGGCCATTCCGGTCATTGTCATTTTGCTGATCTTGATTTTTAATCAGGCCATTATCACACAAAGTACCAACCGGATTGTCAACTTTAATCAAACCTTTTCTCCACAGGCACCCTTCAGATTTATTATTCAAAATCAGTCGCTGATCGGATTTTTCAATGAGGATTTTACATTACGGGTTGTGCTGGAAGGAGAATCCCTGCCTGATGGTGCTTACCTGATCATTGATTCACAAAAACTAAAAATGGAAGGCCTTGGCGGAGGTGCCTTTCAATTCGTATTCGAAAAGCTGCAACAACCAAAAGCATTTGAGGTTGAAGCTGCCGGCTACAGTTCTTCACAATATAAAATAGCCCTTGCTAACCGCCCTGAGTTAACGGCCTCTTTCGTTGATCTCCAGTATCCAAAATACCTCCAGCGAAAAAATGATCACCTTACCAATGCAGGCAATCTTGAAATTCCGGATGGTACCGTTGTTACGTGGAAACTGAATACCATTAATACCGACAAAGCTTCGATAATTTTCGCATCAGATAGTAGCGCAAAAAATATTCAACAAGCTGACAATCAGTCATTTATAGTCAAAAAGATTGTTCGGAATCCAGACCAGTATGAGGTCTTTCTTGAGAATGAATACAGCCGAAACAAGGAACGAATTGCCTATTCCATTGAGGTGATTAAAGATCAGTTTCCTCAGTTGACGGTATCTAATTTTAAAGATTCTGTCCTGTACAAACGCATTATTCTTGGAGGATTTACTTCTGATGATTATGGCATTACTCAGCTCAGCCTGACGTTTCACGTGAAAGATGAACAGCAAAATGTTTTAACTAAAAATTCGATTAACATTCCTGTTTCTTACAACCAGACACAACAGAGTTTTTTCTTCCAATGGAACCTTGACAGCTTAGTGTTAAAGCCCGGTCAACAACTTGAGTATTATTTACAGGTTTGGGATAACGATGGTGTGAACGGACGAAAAGCGACACGGTCCTCAACCTATACATTTTTCGTTCCCGATAAAGATCAACTTATCACAGACATTTCTAAAGCACAGTCACAAACGGAAAACAAAATAGAGCAAAGTGTAAACAAGGCGCAGGAAATGAAAAGGCAGATGGAAGATGCCTTACAGAAATTGAAAGGAAAACAAAATCTTGATTGGCAGGATAAAAAGAAACTCGAGGATCTTCTTGAACAAAAGAAGAGTCTTGATCAGCTCATCAACCAAATAAAAGATCAAAACAAACTGCTGGAAGAAAAGAAAGAAGCCTTTACAGAGCAGGATGAGCGGATTCGTGAAAAGGCCGAACAGATTAAGAAATTAATGAATGAATTGTTGGATGAAGAAACCAAGAAACTGCTGGAGGAGTTAGAAAAACTGCTGAAAGAAAATTCCAACCCAAACGATATTCAAAAGCTGATGGAAAAGCTTAATCAGAATTCTAAAAATTTAGAGAAAGAACTCGAGCGGACGCTTGAGCTTTTCAAACAACTTCAATTTGATTACAAGCTTGACCAGGCTATTCAGGATATTAAAGAACAAAAAGAAAAGCAGGAGTCACTCCTTCACAAAACGGAAGAATTGGAAAAGGCAATAGACCCGAAGGGCAAGAATGATAAGGGTGATAAACAGGATAAAAGCGAGCAAGAAAGTCAGGAGTTAGGAAAAGAGCAGGAAAAATTGAGTGAGGAGTTTAAACAATCTGAGGAAAAATTAAAGGAGCTCCGTGAACTGGGAAAGGAGCTAAACCAGGATAATGGAATTCCTGAAAAGGAGGAATCTGAGCAAGTTCAGGAATCACAACAAAGGAGCGAAGAAAATCTAAACCAAAATAAGCCTTCGCAATCTAAAGAGGCCCAAAAACAAGCCGTTCAGCAAATGCAAAAAATGCAGCAGCAAATGGAGGGCATGCAAAATTCCATGTCAATGGAAATGGATATGCAAAACATGGAATCGCTTCGTCAAATCATTCATGGCCTTATTAAAATCTCCTTTGATCAGGAAAATCTGATTAAAAATTTCCGTGACCTTGAACAGAATGATCCACGATTTAATGGGCTTGCTCAACAGCAACTAAAATTAAAAGATGATGTTAAAGTGTTGGAAGACAGTCTTTTAGCACTAAGTAAACGAGATCCTGCCCTGAGTTCATTTGTTACCCGTGAAGTAACCGAATTAAATGCCAGAATTGATAATACCGTTGATGCTAATCGTAACCGGAGGAGACAACAAGCTGCAACTGAAATGCAGTTCAGCATGACCTCAATTAATAACCTGGCTTTGATGCTCGACAGTCATTATGATATGATGATGCAGATGATGGCCAATGCCAAGCCATCGATGAAGGGGGGTAAGCAAAAGGGAAAGCAAAAGAGTCTGGGAGAAATGCAACAACAGCTTAACCAACGAATTGAAGAGCTTAAAGGCAGTGGAAAAAGTGGGAGGCAGCTGTCTGAAGAGTTGGCTGAGCTTGCGGCTGAGCAGGAACGAATTCGAAGGGCGCTTCAGGAAATGGAAAAAACAATAAAAGAGAATGGGGGTAAGCTCCCGGGTGATCTTCCTGGCAAAATGGAGGAAACAGAAACCGATTTGGTTAATAAGCATTTAACGAATGAGCTTATTCAGCGTCAGCGGGATATCTTAACGCGATTGCTTGAATCGGAAAAATCTATGAGGGAGCAGGACCTAGATGAGGAGAGAAAAGGAGAGACCGCTAAAGATTATGAAAAAGAAATTCCTGCAGCCATTGAAGAATATTTACGCTTAAAAGAAAAAGAAGTAGAATTGCTAAAAACCGTGCCGCCTAAACTCTATCCCTATTATAAGAAGGAGGTAGGTGAGTACTTTAAAAGAATTAAGACAAATTAATATTTCTAAAAAAAGATGAACACAATCAGCATCCAGATTCCCTCCCTTGTTGAAAATATTCGGATGATTGAGAGTTTCATTGATAATGCCAAAGAACGTTTCCACCTTGATGAGGATCTGTACGGAAACATTATGATTGCAGTAACTGAAGCGGTTAATAATGCCATCAAGCACGGGAATGCAAGCAATTCTGCAAAGAATGTCTTTTTAAGCCTTACGCTTAATGATAACCTTTTGAAATTTGTAGTTAAAGATGAGGGAGTTGGTTTTGACCATAATAACCTTCCCGACCCAACCGCTCCTGAAAACCTTGAAAAGCCGGGCGGCAGGGGGATCTTCTTAATGAAGCATCTTTCTGATGAGGTTGAATTCAGTGAAAACGGAAAAACTGTAGAACTAAGTTTCTACATGAATTCCTGATGGCAATCTTCTTCTTTTCGGAAGGTGTTCGATTCAAACTTTCCAATCAGAAAAAGTCAATCTCCTGGATAAAGTCGGTTGTTAAAAAAGAAGGTGGAAAGGTTGCCTCGCTCAATTATATATTCTGTTCTGACGAGTACTTAAAGAAAATCAATATTAAGTATTTGAATCACCACACCTATACTGACATTATAACTTTCGACTACAGTCCCTCAGCAAAGGAAATTGAAGGGGAAATTTACATTAGTATTGATAGGGTTCGCGAAAATGCTGATTCATTTAAAACCAGCTTTCAATCAGAACTGCATCGTGTCATAATCCACGGTGTGCTTCATTTGCTTGGATATAAAGACAAATCCAAAAGTGAAAAGGCGTTAATGCGCGAAAAAGAAGACACTTACCTATCTTTGCTCCGTAAATCCAAATAAGTCTGTTCCACGTGAAACCTTGTGGATAAGATTTGTGGAAATGTGAATAAACCAAAATAGACTTTTTGCTGTTCCACGTGGAACTAATGATATGCTGCCAAAATACGATGTAATAGTTGTTGGTGCGGGGCATGCCGGTTGCGAGGCCGCTGCTGCCGCAGCAAATATGGGTTCCAAGGTGCTGTTGGTTACAATGAATATGGGCACAATTGCTCAAATGTCTTGTAATCCCGCTATGGGAGGGGTGGCTAAGGGTCAGATTGTTAGGGAAATTGATGCTCTTGGAGGTTTGTCAGGAATTATCTCCGACAAATCGATGATTCAATTCCGTATGCTTAACATGTCTAAGGGGCCAGCCATGTGGAGTCCGCGAACCCAAAACGATAGAATGCGCTTCGCTGAAGAGTGGAGGTTGGCTCTCGAGTCTATTCCAAACGTGGACTTTTGGCAAGAAATGGCGGTCTCAATAATTGTCGATAACGGAGTAGTAAAGGGAATCAAAACAGCACTGGGAATAGAAATCCTTGGGAAAGCTGTAGTTCTAACAAACGGCACATTCCTGAATGGAAAAATTCATATTGGCGAAAAAAACTTTGGCGGAGGAAGAACAGGCGAAAAGGCAGCAACCGGACTTACCGAACAACTAGTACAACTGGGGTTTGAATCTGGGCGTATGAAAACCGGCACTCCTCCAAGGGTTGACGGACGATCTCTTGACTATTCGAAAATGGAAGAACAACCCGGAGATGCAAATCCACGAAAGTTTTCCTTTATCGATACAAAACCACTATCCAAACAAGTCAGTTGTTGGATAACCTACACCAACGAAGATGTTCATGCCGAGTTACGCGATGGATTTGAAAAGTCACCCATGTTTGGCGGCCGCATAAAAGGCCTAGGGCCCCGTTACTGCCCATCTATTGAGGATAAGATAAATCGATTTGCAGAGCGCGACAGACATCAGATTTTCGTTGAACCGGAAGGATGGAGCACCGTTGAGATCTATGTTAACGGATTCTCTACTTCCCTTCCAGAAAATATTCAATACCAAGCACTTAGAAAAATTCCAGGGTTTGAAAATGCTAAAATGTTCAGGCCTGGCTATGCAATAGAATATGATTTCTTTCCACCAACCCAACTAAAGCTAACATTAGAAACACAACTAATTGATAATCTGTACTTTGCAGGCCAAATTAATGGTACAACAGGCTATGAAGAAGCCGCCTGCCAGGGTTTAATGGCTGGCATTAATGCCCACAATAAAGTTCATGAAAAAGATCCCCTTATTCTTAAACGGTCTGAGGCATACATCGGGGTGCTGATCGATGATCTCGTGAATAAGGGTACCCAGGAGCCCTACCGCATGTTTACTTCCCGCGCAGAATACCGGATTCTTCTCCGCCAGGACAATGCAGACCTTCGTCTTACAGAAATGGGTCACAAAATTGGCTTGGCCAGCGATGACCGACTCGAAAAAGTCCTTGATAAGAAAAATGATATTAAACAGCTTACGGATGAAATCTATAAAATCAAGGTTGAACCGGAGCTAATAAACGAAGGACTAACCAACCTTAATACAGCAAACATTCGGGAGAAAATTCAAGTTGTAAACCTCCTCCGCAGGCCCGAACTCGGACTAAAGCAACTCAATACCCTTGGCTCTGAAATAAACAGCCTATTAAATAAGTACTCCGAAGAAGTTCAGGAGCAAGTTGAAATTGGCATTAAATACGAGAGTTATATTGACCGCGAACAAAAACTTGCAGAAAAAATAGGAACTCTTGATACGTATAAAATCAAAGGTGATTTTGACTACGACCGTGTTAAAGCACTTTCTGCTGAGGGAAGAGAAAAACTTAAAAGAATAAAACCAGAAACTATTGGCCAGGCTTCTCGCATTAGCGGGGTATCTCCTGCTGATATTTCCATTCTCTCTGTCTACCTTGGCAAGTAATGATTACTATCAATGAGTGCCCCATTTGTAAAACTAGCGGGCTACAAGAATTTTTACGCTGTCGGGATTACACTGTTTCACATGAAACCTTTGACATAAATCGTTGTCCTGTCTGCACCCTGGCCATAACAACACCAAGGCCTGAAAACAGTAAACTGGGAGAATATTACCAATCAGAAGAATATATCTCTCACTCAGGCAGGTCATCAGGCGGAATTGGAATTCTTTATCGCATAGCGCGAAATTTTTCACTTACCTGGAAGCGAGTCAAAATTCAACGCTATAAACAAACAGGAACCATATTGGATGTGGGATGCGGAACTGGCGAGTTTCTAAGCACCATGAAAAATTCTGGTTGGAAGGTGGAGGGGATGGAAGTATCCGATGTTGCCCGTAAAAAAGCCGAAAATCTCATTGGTCAAACTATCAGCCAGGAACTCAACAATATTTCCAACAACCAGTTTGAGGTCATTACGGCATGGCATGTAATAGAACATATTCCCGACTTGCTCCCAACCATTCAAAAACTTAAACAGCTTTTAAATAAAGATGGCATACTATTTATTGCTGTTCCGAATTATGAATCTTACGATGCGCAACAGTATAAAGAGAAATGGGCGGGGTATGATGTTCCAAGACATCTTTGGCACTTCTCGAAAAAAAGTATGGAATCCATGCTGCAACACACCGGCTTAAAACTTCTTGATATCCTGCCAATGAAATTAGATTCTTATTATGTTAGTATGTTAAGTGAAAAGTACAGCAATCAAAAAGCATCGGCAATTGTCACCTTGTTTAAAGGGTTCTTCACAGGCACAACCTCCAATATAAAAGCTGGCAAAACCAACTACTCCAGTTTAATCTACGTTACCAAAATCAATGAAAACTAAGTGGCTTCTTTTTTTGTTCGCAACAAGCCTATTGGCACAACAATGCGCCAAACAAACTGCGCCTACCGGGGGTCCAAAAGATGAAGATCCTCCAATGTTAGTTCGTTCAAATCCAAAACATAAAGAAGTAAACTTCAACGGCAATCAACTCAATCTTGTATTCAACGAATTAGTGCAGCTTAACAATCCGCGTGAGAAAATCATTATTACCCCCGGTATTGGTAAAAAATTTGAAACGGTTGCTAAAAAAAATAAAGTAACTCTCAGCTTCAACTCCGAATTAAAAAAAAACACCACGTACACAATTAATTTTCGGGAGAGCATTCAGGATATTACTGAAAAAAATCCCGCACCGGTAAAACTAGCCTTTAGTACCGGCCCATTTGTAGACTCATTAGCTATTAACGGAAGTTTGCGCGACATTCTTACCAGCAAAGCCACACCCAATTATACGGTTGCCCTTATTGAAGCATCTGACACCTTTAACATCTTCAAACACGCGGGAATGTGGGTTACACAAGCAGATAAAAAGGGAAGATTCACAATCGAAAATCTTAAACCAGGAAACTACTTCCTATATGCATTTGACGATCGCAATAAAAATTTGATCGTTGATTCTAAAAGTGAAAAATTTGGTTTTAACAACGAAAATATAAACCTAACCGGACCGAACGACTCAATAAAAATTGATGTCTTCAAACTTGATATGAGCGAGCTTAAACTGCTTTCTGCGCGCCAAACCTTCGCATACTTTAACCTCAGATTTTCTAAAAGTTTAATAAACTACACCCTTGCTTCAACCGATAAAAACGCCACTGTTTTGTCAACCCTTGAGCCCGATTTAACAACCATTAAAATATATAATACGATTCCCGATCGGGATAGTCTTGCTGTTCGACTTCAAGCCCAGGATAGTCTTACTCAAAAAATTGATACACTCGTGTACATTAAATTTCCTAAAAAGGAATCAACGAAAGATAACTTCACGTATAAAATGGAAAGCGCTGATGTCATTGAAAACAAATCACTTTTTTCGGCTCACATCAGTTTTAACAAACCCGTTGCACAGTTTAATCCGGACAGTATAACCCTTCAGATAGATTCACTAACCACTATTCCATTCACCAACGATGATGTTGCCTGGAATGAAAATCTCACACATTTAACGCTCAACAAAAAAATAGAACTTAAAAAAGAAAGCTCACCCAATTCAACTCAACCCAAAAAGAAAAGAGAGCCGATCAAACTCTTCTTAGGCAAAGCTACAGTCATATCGATTGAAAACGATTCATTAAAAAGGAGTGAAAACCAAGTCAAACTAATTAAACCGGAAGATTTCGGTTTGATTATTACAAAAGTTGAAACCACTGAAAACTTTACCCTTCAACTACTGGACAAATCCGGAAAAATTATTCGAGAGGTTAGCAATATTAAAAATTATTCCTTTGAAAATATTCCGGCCGGAAACTACCAACTCAGAATCTTAATAGACCAGAATAAAAATCAAAAATGGGATCCTGGCAACTACTTTGAAAGGCGACTTCCCGAACCGGTGATATATTATACGACTCCTAAAGCTGGAAAGGATCTATTTTTAAAAGCAAACTGGCAAGTGGGACCTTTGTTGATATCCTATTAATACCGTGTGGATAACTCGATTCTTTCATCACATCCCATCTAAAATTCAATCAAAAAACCAATTCATTGATTTACCTGTTAATAAATCATAGCTTAACCTCATATGTTCACATTACGTTTAATCAACAACAAACATTTCCACACAACAAAATATTGTTAATGCTTATCTAAACTCACTGACTGTTTGCGTTTTCCTATCAACACATTGCCCACCGGAAGCTCACAATCCAAACGGATGAATAATTATCAACATATCCACAGCCCTAATAATAATTATAATATATATATAAATACATTAATAATTAAAGGCCTTCTCCTGTGTATACTTAGCCTATTGCCAACGTTGCTGTATTCTCAAAATCATTCTGACATACAACTCGCTCACGAATATTTATTAAAGGGCGAGAAAGGAAAGGCATTAGAACTTTATCGTGAATTGGTCAAAAAAGAAGTTAATCTTCAATACATTCAAAATAACTATTTGAATACGTTATTGGATTTATCAGAAACAGAGGAAGCCCTAACGCACTTGAAACGATTACAAAAAAAATACCCTGACAACATGCTCTATAAATTGGATGTTGGTATTGTTTACCTGCGCATGGGTGATACACAGCGGGCCGACAAATATTTCCGCGACCTGATTAATGAAAATGTTTCTAACGTGGGCATGATTAAAATCATTTCTGATTATCTGGCGAGCCGATCGTTGAGCGAATATTCAGTTCTTGCACTAACCAAATGTCGTGAATATTTAAAGACTCCTTACCTGTTTTGTCTGGAGCTTGCCATGTTATATCGTATCCAGGGGCAACGCGATAAAATGGTGGAAGAATACCTGAGTTACACGACACAACCATCGGCCAATGTGCAGTTTGCTAAAAACATGATGCAGGCTGTTCTCACAAAACCTGAAGAACTGGAAACCCTGGAGAAAATTTTATATGAACGGGTTCAGCGCTCGCCCGATATTGAACCGTATGCTGATTTGCTGATTTGGGTAACGATGCAACAGAAAAATTTCCATGCCTCTTTTATTCAGGCGCGGGCTTATGATCGCAGGTATAAAAGAGCGGGTGAAAAGTGTATGGAGGTGGCCAAAGTAGCCCTTGATAATAAAGATTACGAAAGCGCTATTAAAAGTTATAATTACGTATTAAAGGAATATCCCGAAGGTCCTTTCTCTGTGCAGGCACAATTGGGTCTTATGCGTTCGCGGGAAGCACGCGTGCGCACAACATTTCCGGTCAGCGTAGATTCAGTAAAAAGCTTAATTCAGGATTACCATATGTTTATTTCCAGAAATCCCGAAAACCAGAATTCATTTGAGGCAAAACGAAACGAGGCCATTTTGTACGCAACTTATCTGGATGAGGAGGATCAGGCAATTGTATTGCTGAACGAACTTATTGCAAATCCCCGCACCTCCTTACCGTTAAAATCAAAAGCGAAACTTGATTTGGGCGACATCTATCTTTTAAAAGGTGAACCCTGGGAATCAACCCTGCTATATTCACAAGTAGAAAAATCGTTGCAGGAAAATCCGGTGGGATATGAGGCTAAGTTAAAAAACGCAAAACTTTCTTATTACAAGGGTGACTTTATGCTGGCCCAGGAGCACCTCGATATTCTGAAAGAAGCAACAACCCGTGAAATCGCCAACGATGCCATGGAGCTGAGCATGCGCATCAAAGAAAATATTGCATTTGATTCTGCCGGTGAGGCTCTAAAGTCGTATGCAGCGATTGAATTGAAACTCTATCAAAATAAAACGGAGGAGGCGCTTAAGGCCATTCAACTTCTGAAGCAGGGAACATCAAAAGATGCTGATACGGTGCGCACGTTTTCCAATCAAACGATACTTGATGATGTATACTGGCTTGAGGCCAACATCAGGTTGCAACGTGGTGAGTTCGAACAATCCATTAAACTTCTGCAACAAATACTGGATGAATACCCGGATGACATACTGGTTGATGATGCCTATTTTCTACAGGGAGAAATTTATGAGCGGCAGTTGGCCAGTAAAGATAAAGCCATGGAAATCTATCGGGAATTCCTCAATAAATTTCCAGGCAGTGTGTTTGCAGCCGAGGCAAGAAAGCGGTACAGACTTCTGCGCGGAGATTTTTTAACCAATGACCCACCCGTTCTGCAACAGCCGAATAATTAATCACTCGTTTCTCAGCGACTTAACCGGATTTGAAATAGCCGCTTTAATGGATTGAAAACTCATTGTTGCAAAGGCAATCACTAACACGATGATGCCGGCAACCGCGAAAATGCCCCAACCGATTTCAACTTTGTATTGATAGTCCTCCAGCCATTTGGTTATTGCCCACCACGCTGCCGGAGTGGCAAGAACGAAAGCGATGATGATAAGTTTACCAAATTCTTTTGAAAGCAGCACAACAATACCGCTCACGCTTGCACCCAGTACTTTTCGAATTCCGATTTCTTTTGTGCGTTGTTCGGCAGTAAAAGCCGTGAGTGCAAATAGCCCGAGACAGGCAATCATAATTGCCAGACCGGCAAAGACGGCAAATGTTTTTCCAAGACGCTGTTCGGTGGTATAGAGGTTAGCAAAATCTTCATCAAGAAATGAGTATTGAAATGGCTGCCCTGGAGCAAGAACTTTCCATGTTTTTTCAATGGTTGAAATAACGTCTTGAGTATTTTTAGCCTGAAACCGAAAAGCCACACTGCCATTATTTCCATCCAGGAAAAAGGCAAGCGGTGCAATCCCTTGTTTCAGCGATTCAAAATGAAAATCTTCCACCACACCAATAACCTCCCATGATCGCATCGAGTTCATATCAGGCGACCCGTCCGGATTGTTACCGGTAAAAGTGGATATTTTCTTTCCAATGGGATTTTGTTCAAAATTATATTGCCTGACGGCCGATTCATTCAGGATCACCGCCTGTGAATCGGATGGAAACTCGGCTGAAAAAAAACGACCGGCCAGCATTTTCATGCCAAATGTTTTGATGTAGTCAAGGTCAACACTCCAGGTTTGCATGCCCACCATGTTATCCTGGGTGGGTTGCCCGCCTTCCGGCCAGTACGTATTGTCGTTACGCCAACCGTTCACCGGTAAATATCCGCTAACGGTTCCGGTCATAATGAAACTATTCTTCTCTACCTCGTCTTTGAATACGCGTGTTTTATCTCCAAGCGCGTAGGCGTCATGGACAATTAGCACCTGGTCTTTTTCAAAGCCAATTTTTTTATGTTGAATAAAATCAAGTTGACGGTATACGGCAATGGTACCAACAATAAGGAAGACAGAAATCACAAACTGAACAACAACCAGCGAACTCCGAATAAAACCGCTTCTCATGCCGAGGGAAACTTGCCCTTTCAGTACCTGAACGGGTTTAAATGCCGAAAGGAAGAACGAAGGATAAAGGCCGGCCAGGACTCCCACAACTAAAGAGCCAACCAAAAGGACAAGGTAAAACAATGGGGTTGAAAACGGCAAGATCAACGATTTCTGTGAGAGTTCATTAAATATCGGAACGATCAAATAGGCAAGTGCTACCGCAAGGATGAACGATAAAATACTCAGCAAGATAGATTCGGTAAGAAACTGCCGAACGAGGTGAGAGCGAAGCGAACCCATTACCTTTCGCACGCCCACTTCCTTCGCGCGATTAGCCGAACGCGCAGTAGAAAGATTCATGAAGTTAATGCAGGCAATAACAAGAATGAGCAAGGCCACAGCCGAAAACAAATAAACATAAGCAATGTCGCCATTTGGCGCCAGCTCACCAATGGGCCGATCGGAATGAAGATGAATATCGGTGAGCGGTATTAAGGAATATTCAAGTTTATTGCCGGCCTCTACAAATTTCTTCATCGTAAATTCGCCACCCAACATTTGTGCTGCCTGTGGGCCAATATATTTGATTACAATGGAGGGCAACTTAGCTTCCAGGGCGCGTGCATCGGCACCGTCTTTCAGTAAAACGTATGTCTGAAAATTATTGCTGAGAAAATTGGTGCCCTTGGCCTCTTCCAACCCACTCATCGAAATAAAAATATCGAAATTAAAATGGCCGGTCTTTGGCATGTCGGCAAAAACGGCAGTTACCTTCATCGGCCAACGATTGTCAAGAATAAGCGTTTGACCTAATGCGTTACCACCAGGAAAAAACTTGTTTGCAATTTTTTGACTGATGGCAATACTGTTGGGCTCTTTCAGAGCAGCGTTTGAATTTCCTTGCAGTACGGGCACCGTAAAAATTTTAAAGAAGGAATTGTCAGCCCAGATAACATGATCTTCTTTAATGTTATCAGAAGTATCGCTGGCTTTTACCAGGTATGAACCGCGACTACGAAACCGCACAGCATTTTCAACTTCCGGAAATTCCTGAACAAGCACCTCTGCCAACGGAGCAGGGGCAACCGCCAGTAAATAGTGATTGCCGCCAAATTTGATTTCACCGTTTATACGATAGATGCGTTCAGCATTTGTATGATGCCTGTCGTAACCAAGCTCGCTCATCACAAACAACACAATAATGAGACATGAAGCAATACCTACGGCCAATCCTGTAATATTAATAGCGGTATAAAACCGGTTCTTACTCAGGTTGCGTAAAGCAATAGTAAAATAGTTGCGCAGCATAATCTTAACGTTTTGATTTTCCAGTTGTATTGTTTCTCGTTGAGTCTGTCGAAGCCCCGTTGTATGACCGAATGATTTTAGAACAGCGTGGTATGCATCGATGAACCGTTTTCCACCTTCCATTTCTTTTTCCACAGCCGAACAAATATGATCGATGAGTTCATTCTGAATTCCTTCTGCTATAATCCCACGATAACTCAGGTCTTTTATGATATAATCAATATGATCGTTAGTAAGCCTCAAGCAGCTTCAATTTTTAATACGGTTGTCATGGTTTTGATAAAGTCGATAAACTCCGCAACGCGTTCACGGGCAAGCCCCGAACCTTCAGGAGTAAGCGAATAGTATTTTCGCATTCGCTTTCCAATCATAACGGTTTCGGTTGTGAGAAGTCCCTCGGCCTCCAGTTTATGGAGCGCGGGGTAGAGGGCCCCCTCCGTAAGCAAAATCCGCTCAGCAGATAATTCTTTAACTCGTTGGGTCAATTCATATCCATACATTTTACCATGGTCTTTTAAAATCTTCAGAATGATAGTTTGAAGAGTGCCTTTTAGCAGTTCGGGAGGATGCATAGCTTATTAATACATAATTTTCTTATGTATTAAGACGCAATTAAATCCCAAACAGTTACGGATAAGGGATAAAAATATCTTCTAAATAGTATGCGCGCATAACAAATTTATCTTATATTCGTCCTTCTTCCGACAGACTAAACCATTTTAGACGATTTCAGATGAAACGAGAGGAAACCATCGATTATCACATTCGCGCTGCATGGCACGCCATAGCCCGTATGTACAATCAACGGGCTTCCAATTATGGCGCAACCATGGCCATTGGGTTTGTGCTGTTGAATATTGATGTAGAAGAAGGTACCCCCGCAACAAAAATTGCCCCCCTCATGGGCCTTGAAGCGCGCAGCCTGACCCGTCTCTTAAAAACACTGGAAGAGCGCGGGGCGATTTACCGCAAGGTAGACGCGAACGATAAACGGTGCGTGCGAATTTTTTTAACAGAAGAAGGAAAAAAAGGAAGAGAGCAATCAAAAGAAACCGTGCTTCGATTTAACCAGCTTGTGCGCGAAGAGATTCCGGAAGAAAAGCTCGAAGTTTTTTTTGAGGTGATTCAAAAAATCAATAAGATTTTAGAGAAAAATAATATTTACGAAAAAGTATATCAATAAATTCGTTGATCGTTCCTGGTTGTTCGGCTTTCGAAATCAACCACAACGATCAACAGTTAACGAACAACGAACAACAAAATATGAAAAGATCTATCCGCAAAGTTGCTGTACTCGGTTCGGGAATTATGGGATCACGCATTGCATGTCACTTCGCCAATATTGGTGTTGAAGTATTGTTGCTTGACATTGCACCGAAAGAATTGACCGATGATGAAAAAAAGAAGGGACTATCGCTCGATCATCCTGCTGTTAAAAACAGAATAGTGAACGCTGCTTTTGATGCAACCCTGAAAGCAAATCCGGCATCGTTGTTCAGCAAAAAATTTGCTTCGCGCATCAAGCTTGGAAACTTCACCGATGATATGAGGAAGATCAAAAACTCCGACTGGATCATCGAAGTTGTTGTGGAAAATCTCGACATCAAGAAGAAAGTGTATGAAGAAGTAGAGAAATTCCGAACACCAGGAACACTCATTACTTCCAATACATCGGGTATTCCAATTCACCTGATGGCAGAGGGAAGAACCGATGATTTTCAGCGTCATTTTGCCGGAACTCACTTCTTTAACCCCCCCCGCTACCTTAAACTGCTGGAAATTATCCCCACCACCAAGACCGACCCCGAGATCACCAAATTTTTAATGCACTATGGAGATTTGTACCTGGGTAAAGTAACTGTGCTGTGCAAAGACACCCCTGCTTTCATCGGAAACAGGGTTGGAATCTATGGTCTTTTAAAGGTCATTGACTCCATGCGCAAGTTCGACTTGAATGTCGATGAAATTGATAAGCTAACGGGCCCGGTTATTGGCCGTCCTAAGTCAGCAACGTTTAGAACTTCCGATGTTGTTGGACTAGACACGCTTGTAAAAGTTTCGAACAACCTGTATGCAGGTTTAGTAAATGATGAAGGCCGCGAAATGTTTAAGTTGCCAGAAGTCGTTACAAAACTCGAACAAAATAAATGGCTTGGTGATAAAACCGGGCAGGGTTTTTACAAGAAAACCAAAAACGCAAAAGGCGAAACAGAAATCCTGACACTCGATTTAAAAACACTCGAGTATAAACCGAAAGCCAAAGCAAAATTTGCTACTCTTGAAACCACAAAAACGATCGACAATCTTCGCGACCGCTTCAAAGTGTTGCTTGCCGGAAAAGATAAAGCTGGCGATTTTTATCGCGATGCATTTTTCGGATTGTTTCAATACGTGAGCAATCGCATACCGGAAATCAGCGATGAACTTTTTAGAATTGATGATGCCGTGAGCGGAGGTTTTGGTTGGGACTTGGGTCCGTTCGATACTTGGGATTCGGTAGGTGTGGAGAAAAGTATTCCATTGATGGAAGCTGCGGGATACAAACCTAATCAGTGGGTGTATGACATGCTCGCATCGGGCAACCAATCATTTTATAAAACAGAATCCGGACAGAAAAAATATTACGATATCCCAAGCAAGTCGTACAAATCAATTCCCGGAAGAGAAAGCTTCATCATCCTGGAAAACAAAAGTGAAAGTGTGATCTGGAAAAATGCCGATTCTAAAATCACAGATATTGGAGATGGTGTACTCAATTTTTCCTGGCACTCCAAAAGCTATACGCTGGGCAGCGCTGTCATGGAGGGCCTGAACAAGGCCATCGATACAGCAGAAAAGGACTATAAGGGCCTGGTGGTAGGCCATCAAGGCCCCGACTTTTCATTAGGCGCTAACCTTGGGTTGGTATTCATGTACGCCATCGACCAGGATTATGATGAAATTGACTTTATGATCCGGGCCTTCCAAAATTCGGTCATGCGCCTTCGGTACTCATCCATTCCGGTTGTTGTTGCCCCGCAAGGGCGCACCCTGGGCGGAGGCTGCGAAATGACCCTCCATGCCGATATTGCCCAGGCAGCAGCCGAAACCTATATCGGGCTGGTGGAAGTGGGCGTTGGGCTGATTCCGGGAGGCGGAGGAACCAAAGAATTTACCAAACGAGTGAGCGATGCCATGGAAGAGGGCGATGTGGAATTGAACTCGCTGCAAAATGCTTTCATGACAATAGCCACTGCAAAAGTGGCAACCTCTGCTGAAGAAGCACGCGAAATTGGTATTCTGAAAAAAGTAGATCGTGTTTCTATGAATAAAGATCGCCAACTCGCTGACGCAAAAGAGGCAGTTCTTGATCTGGTTGCTGCCGGTTACACCATGCCTGTACAGGCGAAAAATATAAAAGTTCAGGGTCGCACAGGCCAAGCATTGTTCTTAGCCGGCCTACAGGGCATGCGCATGGGCAACTATATTTCAGAGCACGATGCAAAAGTTGCGAAATGGATTGCGAATGTCATGTGTGGTGGTGACCTCACCTCTCCGCAGGAAGTGAGTGAACAATATTTATTGGACCTTGAACGCGAAGCTTTCTTGTCGCTGACAGGAGAAAGAAAAACGCTGGAAAGAATTCAGGCAATTCTTACCGGAGGTAAACCTCTTAGGAATTAGTCGGCAGATGACAGTAGGCAGTTAGCGGTATGAATAAGTCAAAAGGTCATAGAGATTTAATTGTTTATCAGAAGGCATTTGCCTTGGCGATGAAAATTTTTCATCTGACTAAGAAATTTCCGAAGGAAGAAACTTATTCACTGGTTGATCAGATAAGGAGATCCTCTAGATCAGTTTGTTCATGCATTGCAGAGGCATATCGCAAGAGAAAATACCAGGGATACTTTGTTAATAAGTTATCGGATGCCGATGGAGAGAACAGTGAAACAATTGTTTGGTTGGAATTCTCTCTTAAGTGTGCGTACCTGACTGACGCTGAACAAAATGGACTGGAATCAGATGCTGAAGAGGTTGGAAAAATGCTGAACAGCATGATTGAGAATCCTGAGAAATTTTTACCGAGAGAACAGAAACTAATAGAAACATAAGATAATTATCGTAGCGACAGACTGCCTACTGCCGTCTGCCTACTGTCAACTTAAAACAAAAAGGCATGGATGCATACATTGTAGCAGGTTACCGAACAGGAGTAGGTAAAGCAAAGAAAGGTGGCTTTCGTTTCACGAGGCCGGATGATCTCGCATCGGATGTGATTAAGCATCTGGTGAAATCGATTCCCGGATTGGAAAATAAAATGGTGGATGACCTCATCGTTGGTAATGCAGTTCCGGAAGCGGAGCAAGGCATGCAAATCGGAAGAATGATTGCACTGTTATCGTTGGGTATGGATGTGCCGGGCATGGTGGTGAATCGCTACTGCGGATCAGGTGTTGAGACCATCGCTATTGCGAGCCAGCGCATTCAGGCCGGTCAGGCCGATGTAATTATCGCGGGAGGAGCAGAGTCCATGTCGCTCGTTCCGGTGATGGGATTCAAAACTGCGTTGAATTATCAGATCGCGAAAGATAATCCGACTTACTATACCAGCATGGGATTAACAGCCGAAGAAGTTTCGAAGCAATTCAAAATTTCACGGGAAGAACAAGATCAGTTTTCAGTCGAGTCACATCAGAAGGCGGCCGCTGCCTGGAAGGAAGGAAAGTTCAACGATGAAGTTGTTCCCATCACCGTGAAGGAAGTGTATGTAGATGAGAACATGAAAAAGAAAACGCGTGAGTTTGTGGTGGCGACTGATGAAGGAATTCGTGCAGATACAACGCTTGAAGGGTTGGCAAAATTGAAACCTGTATTTGCCGCAGGCGGAACAGTGACAGCGGGAAACTCTTCGCAGACTTCGGATGGAGCGGCATTTGTGGCCGTGATGAGCGAACGAATGGTCAAGCAATTAAACCTGAAGCCGATCGCGCGCATGGTCAGCTATGCCACAGCCGGTGTTGACCCAAGAATTATGGGCATTGGTCCGGTAGCGGCCATTCCAAAAGCGTTGAAGATTGCCAACCTGAAACTCAACGACATTGATTTGATTGAACTAAACGAGGCATTTGCTGCGCAATCATTGGCGGTGGTAAAAGAATTAGGAATCGATCGAACCAAACTAAACGTAAACGGTGGAGCCATTGCAGTTGGTCACCCACTCGGCTCATCCGGTGCACGGCTTTCCGTTCAGCTCTTCAATGAATTAAGAAGAAGAAAGAAGAAATATGGAATGGTTACAGCCTGTGTAGGTGGGGGACAGGGTGTAGCGGGGATTTATGAACTTCTTTAGACTTAAGACACTAGACTCAAGTAGTAAGACTAATGCATAATTTCAAAGAACTAAAGGTTTGGCAATTATCAAGAAGCTTGGTTAAGGAAATTTATGTTCTCACATCTGAGTTTCCTTCTGAAGAAAAATTTGGACTGATTTCTCAGCTAAGAAGATGCGCTGTATCCATACCCACAAATATAGCGGAGGGTAGCGGCAGAAATACCGATAAAGACTTTGCTCAATTCTTAAATATCAGCTTGGGTTCAGCATATGAGTTAGAAACACTGCTTACGCTGTGCTTTGATGTTGAATTCATCACGTCAGAGCAACTTGAATACTTTGCAATCAAAATATCTGAAATACAAAAAATGATTTTTGGCTTAATCAAGACGTTGCGCCAGGAATCTTATGTCTAACGTCTTGATACTTACGTCATCAAAACAATTATGAGCACAACCACTGAAACCAAAAGAGCAATCAAAGGAGGAGAATTCCTGATTCGCGAAACTGAAGCTCACGAAATTTTCATTCCGGAAGATTTCAATGAGGAGCAGAAAATGATCATGCAGCAATGCAAAGATTTTTTAGTGAAAGAAGTTTATCCGCGGCTCGATGAAATTGATTCGATGAAGGATCCAAAACTGATGCCTTCTATTCTAGACAAGGCAGGCGAGCTGGGTTTGCTTGGAACATCCGTTCCGCAAGAGTTTGGCGGATTTGGAATGGACTTCAACACCACCATGCTGGTAGCAGAAGTAATTGGTGGAGGCCATTCGGTAGCGGTAGCGTTATCCGCTCACACCGGCATTGGTACACTTCCGATTTTGTATTACGGCAATGAGGCGCAAAAGAAAAAATACATTCCCAAGCTGGCCACTGGCGAGTGGAAAGCCGCTTACTGTTTAACCGAACCGGATTCTGGTTCAGACGCCAACAGCGGAAAAACAAAAGCAGTACTGACCCCGGACGGTAAACACTACGTGATTAACGGACAGAAAATGTGGATCACCAATGGTGGTTTTGCAGACATTTATGTGGTTTTTGCGAAAATCGATAACGATAAAAACCTGAGCGCCTTTATTGTCGAGAAGGCTTTTGGTGGGATCACAATGAATGAAGAAGAAAAAAAGATGGGCATCAAGGGTTCTTCTACCCGCCAGATTTTCTTCAATGATTGCAAAGTGCCGGTTGAGAATTTACTGAGTGAACGCGAAAACGGATTTAAGATAGCCGTTAATATTTTAAACATCGGCCGCATCAAGCTGGGTGTGGCGGCTGTAGGAGGAAGCAAAATGTGCTTATCGATAGCGGCTAAATACGCCACAGAACGTAAACAATTTGGCACACCCATCGCCAACTTCGGTGCCATCAAACACAAAATTGCGGAGGCGGCAACCCGAATTTTTGCTTCTGAATCAGCGCACTATCGGGCAGGTCAAAATATTGACGATGCCTACAATGCTTTTGTTGCCGGAGGCATGGACTCTGCAAAAGCCAGGTTGAAGGCACTGGAAGAGTTTGCCATCGAGTGTGCAATTTTAAAGGTTCATGGTTCTGAAGTGCTTGACTTCACCGTGGATGAGGGGGTGCAAATTTACGGAGGTATGGGATTTTCGGCTGAAGGGCCGATGGATCGCGCATACCGCGATGCGCGGATCAACCGAATTTTTGAGGGAACGAATGAAATCAATCGGCTCCTCACCATTGACATGCTGTTGAAGCGCGCAATGAAAGGTCACCTCGATTTGATGAATCCCGCCATGGCAGTACAGAAAGAGTTGATGGCTATTCCTGATTTTGGTTCTGATGATGATACCGCGCTTTTTGCGAAAGAGAAAAAGACCCTGCGCAATCTGAAGAAGGCGGGCTTGATGGTTTCGGGAGCGGCCGTTCAGAAGTTTATGATGAAACTTTCTGACGAACAGGAAATTTTAATGAACCTGGCAGACATGCTCATTGAGGGTTATGTGGCTGAATCCGTTCTCTTACGTGTTGAGAAAATGATTTCTCTGCGTGGAGAAAAGGCGTGTGAAATAGAAAAAGAAATGGCCATGATTTACCTGCAGCATGCGGTTGAAAAAGCAACATCGGCAGGAAGAAGCGCCATTACGTCTTTTGCTGAAGGGGATGAACAACGCCTGATGCTGATGGGCTTGAAACGCTTTACAAAAGTTGAACCATACAACCTGAAAGAAGCAAGAAGGAAAGTGGCGAATCACATTATTGCAAAGGGAGAGTATCCTTTTTAAGAAAGGATATGCACCAAATACAAGAGTCTGTTTTCTGCGAATTCAAACAGGAGCAGACTCTTCTTGTGTTTCCCTCCAATTGAAGTAGCTCATTTATATCCCGATTCAATTAAAGCCCTTAAGTCTTCTTCTAAAAGAGGGTTTTTAGGATTCTTAGCATTTAGATCAGCTTCCCCTTGTGCGGGGATCAGAATATAAGCAGGAGGGTTCTTTGCGTTAAACCTCTTAACGACAGCTGAACTTTTATCGATCCGGTAGTTGATGATTCCATCTGAAAACATATTGTAATCGGTCAGCAATTGTTGCCATTTTTGTTCATCACTCATCAGTGAGACCAACACAAACGTAATGTGATGCTTATAGTTCAGGTTTAGCTGCTTGATGTATTCAAAATCGGGCAGGTGCAGCTTAAAGTTCTCATCCCAGAAACAGATGTAGAGAATTCTTTTTCCCTTACTGTTATTGAGTAACCAATTGAATTTAGTCTCACCGTCTTTGCCTCCATCGGTAACATTTTGTTCGTACTGTTTGTAAAGGTAAAATTGTCTGTTTAACGTAAGGCCCCGTCCCAGATGACGAATGATGTCATCTTCTAATGGTGTGGCTTTTAAGATGGAGGTTGTGTTCCAGAACATGGAATCATACGGAAGTTTGAGCAACTCGTCTCTGCCCGGCTCTTGGCCTTTAAATTTTTCAGTTTCTCCATGGCGAATATCAAGGGAGATCATCTCAACATGAAAAGAGGTGTACCTGTGATCGATAAAAAAGTTCTGTCCTTCCCGAACGAAATGGTATGGATAATATTTCCTTCCTTGTTTTCGGTAATAAGCAGTGGTTCGTACTGTAACGAACCGATCGAATTTGACTTCATCGATTTTTACGAAAGCGAAATTTTTGGTGGTGATGTACAACGACCCTGTAATCTGCGGAAGGACCCTATAGCCGGAAACTGTTAGAACAGAGTCTTCCTTAAGGGCGTAATCAATTTTATAAACCTCCTGGCCATCGTAGGTCGTAACCCGGTCGAACGAAAATTTATACATGGCAAAGTCAGCTTTAAGGTTGCTGGAGGTTTCAAAAAAGCCCGGATGCTTTTGTTCGGGGTTGGCCTGGTAGCCAACAAAATCGCTTTGTAAGGTATATGCCAGGTGCAAGGGTTTTCGTGCTTGTACCATTCCCATGATGTCGAGGCTGCGTCTCAATTGAGTAACGCGGATTTCTTCCCGCTCTCCGGCTACCGCCCTTTGGTGTTTATAGCCGTGGTGTTTCCAAACATCTACCGAGGCCTCTACCAGCCGCTCATAAAGGGAATCTCTTCGCGTGTAATGTCTGTAAAAAAATTTTTGAAGAAAGGATTCGGTGTCATAATTGTCGTTAATCCGCGAAAAAGCTTTCCGCACAATTCTGTTGGGATTGACTTCTTTATGAAAAAAGACAATTGCCGCCAGTTGAGTGGTTGAAGGCTCAAGCTCAATTTGAAGTAACTCCTGAGCCGAGGTGATTGTTAATGACTCGTAACCAATACACGTTATTTTAACCGAAAAGGTATCAGGCACAACTAATGAAAACTGCCCCTCCAGGTTGCTGCTTGTTCCATGAGGGGTTCCCAGGATAATCAGGGAAGCAAACGGAACGGGTTCTCCGGTTTCTTTATCCTGAATAACTCCTTCAACTTTATGCTGCCCCAGCACAGTGGTACTGACAAAGACTAAAAAGAGAAGGCAACGAATCATAGGTCTATTATGCAATATGGCAAATTCAGTCATGTGGTGGATGACTTTTTGTATTCAAACGCACTGTTCATTTTTGTTAAGCACTGTTCACAATGATACACCCCCACAGAGACAAAACACCTAATTTTAGTAAAATTTTGAGCTTTTTTGGTTGAGAATGAT
Source organism: Cyclobacteriaceae bacterium (assembly GCA_049306095.1). Classification (GTDB taxonomy): domain Bacteria; phylum Bacteroidota; class Bacteroidia; order Cytophagales; family Cyclobacteriaceae; genus UBA2336. The sequence goes on along the minus strand of JBAQPU010000049.1, from coordinate 56,036 downwards.
TCTTGCGGGTGCCGGGGAGTAAACGCTTAATTATCCTGTTATGTCAACCAAAACCTCGTCTTCTTCCAATTCCGTGCTGGTTATTATTTTACTCATACTCACCTTTCCAATCTGGATTGGAATTGCCGGAGGGATATTCGGATTAATCGCTGGTCTATTTGGAGCCTGTATCGGAATTCTTGCCGCAATTTTTGGGGCGATTGCCGGAGCAATTGGTTCAATCGTTGGGATTTTCGATTGGTACTCCTTCCCACACGTCACGATTTCAGTGTTTAAATTCTTTGTTATTGTGGCCATTATTTTTGCCGTGGTCATGATGAGTCGCAGCAAAAGAAAATGATTGGCTCATGTGTAACCCGAAACGTTGTCAACTAATAGGATGTTTGTTGTACAGCGTTGGGTTTAGAAAATAATTACTGTATACCGGGTATCGCCTGACTAATTCAATAACGGGTCGTTTGCCTTTTTGAAAATTAACACGGTAATAAAACTCATATCCCTTTTCAACAAGGATGTCCTTACGAACAACATACCATTCTTTATCGTGCGGGTTCAATACCTTAATGGCAATGCGGTACAGCCCGGGGTTTCCTTTAATTCGGACAAAAGATTTGGCCTGTGAAGTGCGGAGTTTACCATTCACATAAACCTGCATCGAAGAATTTTTCTCCGTTTGAATGGCAATGCCGGAAATGTAAGCCGAAGCCGAAGTCGTAATGGCAGCCAGAAAAATGAATATCACCCACCGCATAACCTTAATTTTTAATAAGAGAAACAACCTTCGTGCCAGCGCAGCGTTCCTCCGCTCCTGCAATAAGTATAAACGAATTTTATTTCGTGGAGGTTCTGCTATTCTATCTTCAGCTCGGTTTTAAAACCTTTAATATAATTTAATAAAGCTTGTTGCCAGGTGGTATCGGCATCCCACTTTCCTCCTAAGAAAACATTTCCAGAATCAAGATGGCGTACATAAAATTTGAACACGGGCATGTTGGCCGGAATTGTTTTTAACTGAACCTGCCCATTAGGGTAGGTTACCGAAACAAAGGCGCTTTCGGACTGCTTAACAGAATAGCCCAGGAGTTCCTTGGCCATGTTGCACCGTGTGTTAACAAAACAGAGCACGTACAAAAAACCCTTGTTGCGTAATTCTTTTTCAGAGATGGCGGGATCAACAAGTTGATAACGCAACGGATATTTTTTGGCAATCTGTTCAAGGGCAGTGTCCAACCCCGGATCATTGAATTTAGGAACTGCCAGCATATCTACTTTTAAGTCGTATGCAAAATTCTCGGCCCGCTGACCATCAATAACCTTTACCGGCAGGCCGGTTTCCGGGATATCATTAATGAGCAAATTTTTCTTTTTGTTGGCTGCCAGGGCCGTTCGGTAAACAGTAGCCAGAACATCGTTCAAAGAAGATGAGCGGGTGCTCCAGGAAAGTTGACCCATGCTGACGAAGTCGGATTTTCCATTGAAAGCGGTAATGGTAATGATGAATTCGGAAGAAGACTTTTGAATGATTACCAGGTTGGTGATTTCTCGTTTTGCAAAATACCCCTCATACGAATCAGCAACATCTCTGCCTGCCAAGACACCGTCAAGAGGAAAGTAGGCAACAGCATCAATGCCCGTTTTATTCAAACCTTCATGAATGGTTGTAATCTCTTTCGATGTTAAGGTGTAGCTGTGTAAGACAACCGAACGCTTACTGAGGAGCTCTTCAGCAAGTTGTCCGTCATTTTTCAAGCGTGAAAACAATGTTTCTTCAGTATAAATCTGCCCCCAACAATAAAAAGGCACGAAAAGAAGTATAGCAGCCAGAAGCTTCACAGGCAGTAAACGAAAAATCATGAATGGTATTTCAAAAGAGCCATTTAAACACCGATAAAAAAACCGGATTCATCAATTTTTATTGGATAAGTACGTAAGTCAGCCGAGCGCGAAGAAATTTCGCGCCCCGTTTCAAGACTAAAGCAATGATTGTGCAACGGGCAGACTACTTCTCCCAGGAAATTAACCGTTCCATTACTAAGCGATTCTCCATTGTGTGAGCACGAATCCTGAACAGCATAAAATTTGCCGGCAAAACCAACCAAACAAATACGTTTGCCATTTGCAATTACCAACTGCGGCTTGTTTGGAGTCAGTCGTTGTTCAGCCTCTACCTGTCCCGGAAATATTTTTACCCACTCTACCAAAACGGTCAATTGATTTTAATGAATAAATGCTTAAGTTTATTTAACGTGAAAATACTAAACCCATGAGAAAGATTTGTCTCTTTTTAGCGCTGCTCATTTCGGTAGCAGGAATAACACAGGTTAATCCTAAACTTCAGTCGGCTATTGACAAACAGGCATCAGAAGCAGAACAGAAAATGATCGAGTGGAGGAGACATTTTCATCAGTTTCCGGAACTCTCAAACCGCGAAACGAAAACAGCGGCTAAAGTTGCTGAGCATTTAAAATCATTGGGCATTGAGGTTCAAACCGGAGTTGCGCATACGGGAGTTGTCGGAATTTTAAAAGGGAGCAAGCCGGGCCCAGTTATTGCCTTGCGTGCCGATATGGATGCACTTCCGGTAACAGAACGCAACAGTTTACCATTTGCATCAAAAGAAAGAACAACTTTCAACGGAGTAGAAACAGGCATCATGCATGCGTGTGGCCACGATACGCACGTAAGTATTTTGATGGCGGTGGCAGAGATTCTGTCACAACACAAAAATGAACTTAGGGGAACAGTAAAATTTATTTTTCAACCCGCTGAAGAAGGGCCACCGGCTGGTGAAGAAGGCGGGGCAGACTTAATGGTAAAAGAGGGCGTACTCGAAAATCCCAAAGTAGATGTGATTTTTGGATTACATATTCAATCGATTTCACCCCTCGGAAGAATTACCTATCGACCGGCCGGCATGATGGCAGCATCAGATTGGTTTTCCATAAAGGTGAAGGGCAGGCAATCGCACGGAGCCGTTCCATGGATGGGCATTGATCCCATTGTAGTTTCTGCGCAAATTATCAACGGGCTTCAAACCATTGTGAGCAGGCAAAGCGAACTTACAAAAGAAGCGGTGGTAATTTCGGTTGGAAGAATTCAGGCGGGCGTTCGCGAAAATATTATTCCGGAAGAAGCATTCATGGCAGGAACGATCAGAACACTCGATGCGGAAATGCAAAAAAAGGTGCACGAGAAGATAAAACTAACCGCCACGAAAATTGCTGAAAGCGCAGGCGCCACCGCGGAAGTGACCATCGACAGCAAAACCCCCATCACCTACAATGACATCGCGCTTACCGAAAAGATGGTAGGGAGTTTACAGAAAGCAGTTGGTGCCGAAAATGTGGTGCGAATTAATGCCGTAACAGGCGCTGAGGACTTTGCTTATTTCCAGCAAAAGATTCCGGGCTTTTTCTTCTTTGTTGGAGCCATGCCACCCGAACAGAACATGACCACCGTTCCGGCTCACCACACTCCGGATTTTATGATTGATGAACGCGGTATGCTTCCGGGCCTGAAGGCGATGTTGCAGGTAACGATTGACTATATGTTTTCTTCACCAACCAAAAAATAATAGAAATCAGAGCTGAATTTGAAAAAGCGCAGGGCTGGTCATGTTTATAAACCCTACATCCCCGATGGACCATCACCCTTGCCTAAAGAATAATGCTGAGCGGAGTCGAAGCATTACTTATACATCTTCTCCATCCTCTTCTGAGAGGAGGAAACAATCCGGATGACAAGGCCAGGAAAGAGGCGCATGGCAAGTGCATTCAATTTTCCTACGACCGATAAAATCACCTTGAACTTTCTTTTGCGGATAATCGACAAAACACTTTTTGCAACCTGCTCCTGCGTTTGTTGCAAATAGGCCGGCCTCTCAGCCACCGGAACTAATTCACCGCTTGCATTGAGCACACGTTTGTCATTATCATTTTGAGTAAAGCCAACATGTACAATTCCGATATGAATACCCGAAGAAGATAATTCGATTTTCAACGATTGTGCCAGGGCAGTGAGCGCCATCTTTCCGGCACTGTATGCCGAACCGGTGGGCAGCCCAATCATTCCGGCCACGCTGGAAATAAAAACGATGCTGCCTTTTGTTTTTTTAATGTGGGGAAGCGCACGATGTACAGGAAAGGCCGATCCGTTGATGTTGCTTTCAATTACCCTGGCAAAAATTTCCGGCTCCAGGTTTTCAAATCGTTCCCGCATGCTCACGCTGGCATTGGTTATTAAAATATCAATGTGCCCAAAGGAATCAAGCGCTGCTTTTACAATGGAATCACAATCGGAAACCTTTGTCACATCACCCTGAATGGAAGTAACCCGATACCCCTTTTGCAAAAATTCGTGTCGCGTCTTCTCCAGCCGGTCAGCGTTCCGGCCGTTCAGTACAACATTTGCTCCTTCCTTGCACAACTCCAGCGCAATGGCTTTACCAATTCCCATTCCGGAACCCGTAACAATTGCCGTTTTATTTTTAAAATATGACATGATTCAGATTGCAGTGCCCTATACCCAAAAAGGGACAGGACACATCTTTTATTTTAAATAGTTATTTTCTTTTAACCACTCGTAGCACTCTTTAATTCCAGTTTCAATAGGCGTTTGAGGAAGTTCCAGTTCGCGCACCGCTTTTGCCGGTGAAAAATAATGCTCGTCACACGCAATCCGCGCAAGGGGGTAACTGATGGCCGGTGTTTTACCGGTAATGTTTCCGATCAATGAACCCAGACGGCCATACAATTTTGCGAATAACGAAGGTATTTGAATGCCGGGCGCCTTTACGCCAATCGTAGAAGCAATTTTTCCAAAAGCTTCTTTGTATGAAAGATTTTCATTTCCCAGAATGTAGCACTCACCGGTGTGGCCCCTTGTTAAAGCATTGGCAATAGCAACCGCGGCATCTTTGGCACAAACATAATTTCTTCCTCCACGGGTATAGCCCGGAACTTTCCCTTTAAATAAGGCAACGATCATAGCACCCGAACTTGGGTTTGAATCGTACGGGCCAAACATAAAGGTTGGATTAACAATTAAAGCAGGAAGCGAACTCTCTTTCACTTCTTTCAGCAGGAGTTGTTGAGCGTTGTATTTCGAATCCATGTAATCTAAACCATAGGTTGCCGACTTGTATGGATTTCCCTCAACCCCCGGCTTTTCTTTTGAGCCAAACCCAAAGGAGTTAGCGGTGCCCACATACACCAGGCGCTTGGTATGGTTCTTCTTTACAGCTTCAATGATGTGCTGAGTTCCATTAATATTTACCCGATTAACGATTTCAGAGCGAATAGGCCAAACACTTGTACTGGCAGCACAATGAATCACCGCATCACAGCCATTAACAGCCTTTGTTACCTCATCGACATTTAACAGATTGCCCGGAATTTTTTCAAGCGTTAATCCTTCCAGTGTTTGTTGTTGCCTTCCCGGCTGGACAAATGCACGAACGGTATGGCCTCTGCCTAACAGCTCACGCACCAAGTTGCTTCCCAATAAACCATCGGCACCGGTCACTAAAATTTTCATGACGCAAAGATAATGATGGATGCTGGATTCTGGGTGCTGGTGTTAAATCATGAATTCACTCACACAACCAGAAACAAGAATCTAGAAACCAGTCTATGCAACGTATAGCACCAATCCTTTTAAATATTCTCCTTCCGGATGAAACATCGACACGGGGTGATCGGTTGGCTGGGTAAGCTGGTGCAAAACCCTTACATCTCTTCCGGCAAGAATGGCCGCAGACGAAACGGTGTCGTAGAATAATTGTCGGTCGACAACCTGAGAGCATGAGAACGTAAAAATAATTCCACCTTTTCGGATTGCTTTCATTGCTTCGCTGTTCAGCCGCTGGTATCCTTTCATTGCCTGGTGCCGGGCATCACGATGCTTGGCAAAGGCAGGAGGATCGAGAATGATGAGGTCATAGACATCTTTTTTGTCTTTCAGAAACTCAAACGTATCAATTGCCTGGCAAAAATTCTTTTCTGAATCGAAGCCGTTGAGCTCAAGATTTTTTCGGGTAAGGTCTATTGCTTTTTCTGATGCATCAACCGAATGAACAAAAGCCGCCCCGGCCTTCAGTGCGTACACCGAAAATCCTCCGGTGTAACAAAAAGTGTTTAATACTTTCTTACCGGCCGAAAACTCTCCCAACAACTTTCTATTTTCACGCTGATCAAGGAAAAAGCCGGTCTTTTGCCCCTCTTCCCAATCGACATAAAATTTGTTACCATGTTCAAGAATAACGTGCGGTACACCACCCATACCTGAAAGGTACCCGTCTTGTTGGGCATCGCGGACTTTTCCGGGAAGGGTTGCTTTGCTCTTATAATAAATGGCATTCAGCTTTCCGTGTAAAACAGTATTCAGCGCCTCGGCAATGTTGGCCCGGTCACTGTTCATCCCAAAAGAGTGTGCCTGTACTACTGCCACGCCATCATAGAAGTCAACAATTAAACCCGGAAGACCGTCACCCTCACCATGAATTAACCGGTACGCATTGGTTTGGTCGGAGATCAGCCCGGTTTTTTCGCGCAACGCAAGGGCGGCAGAAATTTTTTCCTGGTAAATCAAAGGTGTTGGAACCTCCTGATTAAAACTTACGATGCGAACAGCAATAGAGCCTTGTTGATAATGACCGTATCCCAAAATTTTTCCTGCGGCATTGACAACACTCACCCAGCATCCATCGGTAATATCGCCCGCGGTCTTAGCAATAGCGCCTGAAAATACCCACGGATGAAATCGTTGCAGCGATGTATCGCGGCCATTTTTGAGAATGATTTGCCCTCTGATCATAACGACAAGTACGGAAAAAAGCACGGCACTTTTGCCGCTGGTGTAAGCCGGAAAGATACAACGAGGTGTAAGAGAGGAAGATTGCATGAAGGGACTTACCATTTCTGGAATAGGAAATAAATTCAAACGAACCTTCAGAAGCTTAAATTCGTATACTTCATATCTACGTTGCGATGCAGATGGCGTTGACTATCCGGAAGACAAACCCTCATCATAAAAAACTGACAAAATTTCATTATCAGGCTGATTTGCCTGTTTTTTGCTTACACCTTTTGAAAAAACGAGATTGTTTATGAAACGATTTGGAACCTTATTGCTGGCCGCCATCATGGGCAGCCTTTTCACTTTTGGAGTAATTGAAATCACCAAAAAAGACGATGTTGTATTGGGGTATACTTCACAAGCCCCTGTTTCACAAGTCACGTACACAACGGATGAAAACGGACGTACCATACCGATGGACTTTACAGCCATTGCCTCACAGGTTACACCGACTGTTGTTTTTATTAAGTCGACCCAAAACGGGCGAAAACAAGAAACGCAGAGCATCGATCCTTTCCGCGATTTTTTTGGTCCCAGGATTCAGCCCGGGCCAAGTCAAAGTTCAGGGTCCGGAGTCATCATTACGGAAAACGGATACATCGTTACGAACAACCACGTTGTTCAGGATGCGGAAGTAGTGGAAGTGACCCTAAGTAATAACAAAACATTCAAGGCCGAAGTGATCGGTACCGATCCGGATACAGACATTGCCGTGATTAAGATAAACGAGTCGGGGTTGAAATATTTGTCGTTTGTTGATTCTGATCAATCGCGGGTAGGCGAATGGGTGTTGGCTGTTGGAAATCCATTTAACCTTAACTCCACCGTAACCGCAGGGATCATCAGCGCGAAGGGAAGGAATATTAATATTATTAATACCGGAAATGAAGAGGGCAGGACCGCCATTGAGTCGTTTATTCAAACAGATGCGGCTATCAATCCGGGCAACAGCGGGGGCGCATTGGTAAACATGAGTGGTGGATTGCTGGGCATTAACACGGCTATTGCCAGTCCTACCGGATCGTACTCCGGCTACGGCTTTGCAGTTCCATCCAATATTGTGAACAAGGTTGTTGAAGACCTGATTAAATTTGGAGTTGTTCAACGCGGTTGGCTTGGTGTTTCTGTCGGAAGTGTAACAAGCTCACTGGCCAAAGAGCAGTCGCTTGAGGTGGATGAAGGAGCCTATGTTTCGGGATTCGCGGAAAGCGGAAAAAGTGCCGCGAAAGATGCAGGCATTAAAGAAGGAGATGTAATTGTTAAAATTGACGAAACGAAAATCACCTCAAGCACCGAATTAATTGAGCACGTTGGTCGTCATCGCCCTGGAGACAAACTCATGATTACCGTAAACCGGAAGGGGAAGGAAGTTACATATCCTGTGGTGTTGAAAACAAAGAATGGCGACACCGGAACCGTTAAGGCAGAAGAGCGCAAGGGCTATGCCGCATTGGGCTTTGAGGTGGAGGATATGGACGGTAAAGAGTTGAAGAAACTTGACCTGACGAATGGCGTGAAAGTAACCAATATTGGGAATGGAAAGCTGGCGCGCTATACCGATATCCGCGAAGGCTTCATCATAACCAAAGTGAATGATCAGCCTGTTAAATCCACCAAAGAGTTTGACGAAATCATGAAAAAGAAAAAAGTCGGAGATTTGATTATCTTAACGGGAACATATGAGGATTTTCCAAGAGAATTCAACTATGCTTTCAGAATGTAAATCAACTAAAGTAAGTATGAGAAGATTGTTTAAGAGAGGCGAACGCGTGCGGAGTAAGATTGATGGAAAAGTGATGGAAGTGTTAAAGTACATTAAGCAAAATGTTGTTGAAGTAATGACTTTTGACATTGAATCGAAAGAGGTTCGCAAGAAACAGGTAAAGGAAGACAAGCTGTCGAAAGCAGCGTAAGATTATTCGGGCACACGATCGTGTGTGCCCATTTTTTTGATAATCCTCCCGCAATTCTGCTAATTTTACATTAGCGAGATAAAATTACGCCTATCAAAAAGTTTGAAATACCGACCTACTACCGGTCATCAATTACGGGAAGAGTGAAAGAAGCCCGGAGACTAAAAGATCTGCGCAAGCAGGATTTTTCTCCAGCGGTTTTAGACTTTGGGCCCGTTCGGTTTTTTATCGCCCGTCATTTTGGTTTTTGTTATGGTGTTGAAAACGCCATCGAGATCAGCTACAAGGCGGTGGAGGAAAACCCGGACAAGCGTGTTTTTCTTTTAAGCCAAATGATCCACAACCAGGAGGTTAACAACGATCTTCAAAGCAGGGGCATACAATTTATTCTGGAAACAGACGGAACACAATTTATCCCCTGGGAGCAAATTAACCGGGAAGATGTGGTGATCATACCCGCCTTTGGAACAACACTGGAGGTAGAGCATTTGCTGCTGGACAAAGGCGTGGAGGTTCAAAAATATAACACAACATGCCCGTTTGTTGAGAAAGTTTGGAACCGTGCCGAAAAACTGGGGAAGGAAGACTACACGGTAATTATTCACGGGAAGCCCCGACACGAAGAAACACGGGCAACCTTTTCGCACAGCGCCCATGGTGCTTCCTCCGTTATTGTGAGCGACATGGAAGAAGCCCACAGGCTGGGAGAGTATATTCTAAACAAGAAAAGTAAAGATGAATTTTACGAAGAGTTTGCCTGGAAACACTCAGAAGGCTTTGATCCGACCAAACACCTGCAGCGTGTGGGCGTGGTGAACCAAACGACCATGCTTGCCACCGAAACCCAGGCCATTGCCGACTATTTCCGGCAACTCATGCTGCAACGCTTTGGGGTTGAAAAATTGAAGCATCATTTTGCAGATACGCGCGACACCCTGTGCTACGCCACAAATGACAACCAGGATTCAACGTACCAATTGCTGGAGACCAGAGCTGACCTCGCGATTGTGGTGGGAGGCTATAATAGCTCCAATACATCCCATATCGTTGAACTTTGTGAACGCAGGTTCCCCACGTTTTTCATTAATTCGGATAGGGAGATTATATCGAAATCAGAAATCTACCATTTCGATTATCATAAAAAGGAAAAGAGAGTGACCAATAACTTTTTACCTGAAAAGAATCCAACAGATATTGTTCTTACCAGTGGCGCCTCCTGTCCCGATACACTGGTTGACCGGGTGATGTTGAAAATTCTGGAATTCTATAAGAATGCAAAACCTGTTGAGCAGGTTATCCGCGAGTTTGAATAAAAAAGTCAGGATGGGAGTTCCCACCTGACAAGAGTTTTTTTGAAGGATGAAGGTATTAAGCTTTTTTCTTCTTTTTCGCAGTATCTTCTACGCGCTTACCATTGCGGTGTTCGCCCAGCAGAATAACATCTTTTGTGTTTTGATACATACGGGCGGCTAAATGCATGGCTTCTTCGGTGTCCCGGATAAGCACAGTACCTGTTTTTGCGCCTTTATTGCGGATTTCGAGGTACCAGCCGTCTTTTTTCTTAAGTGGTAAGGTTGGAGGTCTTCCCATGGTCTTTTGTTTATTTTAGTAACCGAAAAACACGGTTTTTTGTTCGGGGCGCAAGATGCAAAAATTAATCCGGTATTCCTTGTAAGAGTTCATCTTGCCTGAGGCTTTTGGTTTCTTATAGTTGGAGTATTTGGGGCAAAGCCATTGATTAATTTTGGTTTTAGAACGTATTCGGAGTTTGAGCAAAGCACTTTATTTCATCGCCATCATTCCTCCTTCGCCTGTTTTTGAAGAGGTACTGGAATTAAAAAATTACTTCAAAGAGAAGTATAACAGCAAAGCCTCACTCAACTCTCCTCCGCACATTACTTTGCACATGCCTTTTGCATGGAAGACCGAAAAGGAACGCAGGTTGATCGATGGTCTCGAAAAATTTACCGAACAATATTCGCCCTTTGATTTACAATTGGTGAATTTCAGGGGCTTTGAACCGCGCGTAATTTACATTGATGTGGTGAAGACAGAGGCGTTGCAAAAACTTCAGAAAGAGCTACATCGGTATTGCAAGAAGGAATTTAACCTCTTTAATGCGAATTATAAAGAGCATGCCTATCACCCACATATTACACTTGCCTTTCGCGACTTAAAAAAGCATGAATTTGTAAAGGCATGGGAAGAGTTTAAAGAGAAAAAATTTGAAGGCGGGTGGAGCATTCAAACTATTTGCTTACTAAAGCATGACGGGAAAAAATGGGATGTATTGAAGGACTTTAAACTTACCAGGAGGTAAAGAATTATTTTTCGCAAAACGAGCCTTTCGCAATCCATAATTTTTTAATGTCAACCTGAAGGAGCGCTTCCTGAACACCCGGATCTGCCTCAAAAATTTCTTTTGATACCTCACCTTTCAATACAAGAATACCGCCATCGTTTCCAAAAACCCCTTCAGTAATCACCACCGACCCGAAAAAGTTCTCGTGGAGATACGCTTCATGCCGCCTGAGAATTTCAGGATACGTTCCGATGGTTGATTTGGTAACCTGTGCAGTAAAACGAACAAACGTATAGGTAGTCATTTCATAATTCTCACCAACAACACATACCCCACCAATTCGCGGTTGATAGGGAAGGATTTCGATATTCCACCGGTTAGCCTGAATACCCGGATCGGTGCCCAACCAGTTAGCTGCGGTATCTACCGAGGTGGTGTTCAAGATGAAAATTCCACCTCCACCGTCAAACGGCCCGGCAACCAGAAGCTTACCTTCTTTTGCTAAACGATTGATGTTTGCAAGGTGGCCCTCCATAATTTTTTTCACCTCTTCTGTTGGTAATTCCGGCTTGTCCTTTTTCGTATTCAAAAAAACGAAAGTGAAAGAAGATTGTGCCAATCCTGTAAAGGATGTTAACACAAGGATGAATAAGCACAGGAACCTCATAACACTTGATTTTTCATCAAACTAAAAAGAATTTCATAAGCACACTTTTAAAAGCAGCCTGCTAACTCACAACACGGAAGACATGACTCTCACTAATTTCTGAAGATCATTTTCAGTATTGTACACGTTGGGCGCAACCCGGATGACATTGCCACGATACGAAACGTACACTTTGTGCTTTAATAGTGTAGTCTTCACCGCTTTCAGGTCAACACCAGCAGGCAACCGAATGCCGAACAAGTGCGAACCCCTAAAGCCTTCGTCTTCAACAATGAATCCGCGCTCTCTCAATCTACTGATGCTCTCGGTTGTGATCGATTGACAATACTCCTGAATACGATTAACTCCCCATTTATTGAGTTGTTCAATTGCTTTAATCATCATGGGGACAAGAATGAAATTACTGTGCTCGCCAACTTCGTATCGCAACATGCCGAGTTGATAGTGACGTTGATAGGCAACAAGACCGGCAAAATCTTCGCTGTCTTTCCGGTTGATCCAGCTTTCTTCTATGGGTTTTCCATTATTGAAGTAGTCACCATAGTAGGCAAGGCCGATGGAATACGGGCCCAACAGCCATTTATAACCGGCACACACCAATGCATCGGGCTGGATTTTTTGAATATCGAAGGGCACAGCACCTACCGATTGGGTTCCGTCAACGATCAACAGGGCACCTACTTCCTTTGTTCGTTGGCGGATGGCCTGTAGGTCGAACCGTGTTCCATCTGCCCAATGAAAATGGGCGATGGCCACAGCTCTCGTATTAGAATCAATAGCCTCCAGGATCCTTTCATTCCAACGTTTTCCGCGGTCAACAAAGTTTTCGGGGGCACTTATAATTTTAACCGAAGCGCCTGTTTCTTCGCACAGCGATTGCCACGGATAATAATTACTGGGGAATTGTTCACCGGCAACAATGATGTGTTGTTCTTTCTTGATATGAAGATTTCGGGCAACCGTGGCCAATCCGTACGAAACAGAAGGAATGGTTACGATGCGGTTAGCTTCTTTTGTATTGATCAGCTTGGCGTATTCTAGCCGAAGGGTTTCTGTGTCGGTATAAAAATCGTTGGGTTTTATACCAACAGGATTTCGTTTACTTCTCAATCCTTTTATCCCTGCTTTCTCCACGGTCTTCATTAAAGGAGCCATGTAGGCACAATTTAAATACGTAACCGATCGTGGCAAGGTGAATTGCGCCCGTTTTGAAGTAAGCATTTTCCTTAAGTATTTAGTCTTGAGTTTTTAGTCCTTAATTTTAAACTATATACCTGAATCTAAGGACTCAAAACTCAGGACTTAAAGACTATCGTTTTTTCCAATCGAATGAGTTGATCAAGTGCATGATGTCATTTTTCACATACTCGATGGCCGGTTGCAGCGAATCATTATTGACTTTTGTATTAAAATAGAGCGCCCCCCTTAAAAAATTCTGAGTCGAGTCGGTTATGGTAAATTGCATTTGACTGGGAACTTCTCCATCCAGTTCAGCAACAACAGCCGTTTTTCCAGAGGGCGTTTTTATAATCACCTCATCAATGGCATACGCCTTTATCTGGTGCTTGGCCGTTAGCACATACGCATCATTCATGAACTCCTTTAATAGCTGCTCGTTGTTTTCAATTTTCTTATAAGTAATGTGAACATTCGCCTTGATGTTGGGATAGTAAACTTCAATCCAAAACCGCTCGCTTATCCATGACGTGTCGGCCAGCAAGCGGGCATGGACAGAGTATTCAAAGGTGTAGGGCAAGGTATCGGGCAACGAGTGATATGCGGGCTTGGGTAAAATAAGGCGATTATACCCTAACGGCTTTGGAAGGTATTCTTTCGTGCAGCCAAAGAAAACCAGCGAACAAAACCCTGCCGCCAAAAACCCCCTCCTAACATTGCGCATAAATTGTCAATTAAAAGGGAAGGTCATCAGTGCCGCTGGCATCAGCTGTTGCGTCTCCTTTCGAAGAACCGGAATATCCCTCATTTGAAGACGAACCTCCTCCGCCACCTCCGCGTGTCGACAGCATGGTCATGTTATCACCAATCACTTCAGTAATGTAGCGGGTAACACCGTCTTTTTCCCACGAGCGTGTTCTTAATTTGCCCTCCACATAAATCATATCGCCCTTATGCAAATATTTTTGAGCAACGTCAGCTAGCCCTCTCCAAAGCACAATATTGTGCCAATCGGTGATTTCTTTTTTTTCACCGGTTGTTTTGTCGCGGTAAGTTTCAGAGGTAGCCATGGTAAAATTTGCCACAGCAATACCATTTTCTAAATTCCGTACCTCAGGGTCTTTTCCAAGCCTGCCAACCAAAATGACTTTATTTACTCCGGACATAGTTCATTTTTTTGAAGGTTAACAAAATTACCATTACTGCCGGAACTATAAAAGCTGTGCATCTGACAGAAAACGGCTGATCAAAACAGGTTTAGGCAATTGCCCTACCTTTTTAAGAGAATACAAGTGTAAGCCCGCTCCATTGACAACTGGTGTCGTTCCTATTGAAACTTGCATAAACCGCGAAAATATTATTTGATGACTTAAAACGTGTTTGTAAGAGCCGCTGATGTTCAATGCTTTTTTTGTCTTGAGTTTTTTTAACAAACTGTCATCAGCAAGGATTTTCTCAACGGACATTGGGCGATTCTTCTCCACCATGTAAAAGTCATACAGGCCGTGCCAGATATCTTTACCATGACGCTTTTTCATCAGCAATGAGCGTCCTTTCTGCAGAACAAAATAATAGAAGTAGCGTTTGCGGATTTTCTTCATTCGATTTTTTACCGGCAACACAGCCTGAAGCGAATTTTTGTTGGCAACACAGGTGTTGGCAAAAATGCAATCATCACATTTTGGTTGCCGGGGTGTACAATGCAATGCCCCGAATTCCATCATCGCCTGGTTGTGAATATCAGGCTCGCGGGCAGGAATGAGTTTATTTGCCAGTTCGACAAAAAACTTCTTTCCGGCAGGATTGTTAATGGGAATTTCTATACCCTTTGTTCTCGAAATCACCCTGGAAACATTACCATCGACAACCGCAACCCGTTTTCCAAAAGCGATGGATGCAATAGCAGCGGCTGTATACTCTCCAATACCCGGAAGGGTCTTTAGCTCCTCAAAGGTTTTTGGGAAAACCCCACCATACGTGTCAATAATTTGCTTTGCACACCGGTGCAGGTTACGTGCCCGGGTATAATATCCTAACCCCTGCCAAAGCCGAAGCACTTTTTGTTCTGGTGCTTTTGCCAGATCAAAGACTGACGGAAAGGCCTCAATAAATTTTTGGTAGTAGGGTAATCCCTGATTTACCCGTGTTTGTTGAAGAATTATTTCAGAAAGCCAGATGCGGTAAGGGTCTTTTGTATCCCTCCAGGGCAAATTTCGCTTGTGTATTTTGTACCATTCAGCGAGCTTTAAAGAGAAATATCGGTTATCCATCCCCTTGATTATCAGATTTTTTCAATATTCATTTTTAATTGTGGATGCAGAAATTAAATTTGCCCTCCCTCTGAAATAAGAAACCTAAATTATACGATTGTGACCAAAGCAGATGTAATCAATGAAATTGCCGAAAAGACAGGTGTTGACAAGGCCGATGTAACCGCTTCCGTTGAAGCTTTCTTTAGCGTAATCAAGCAAAACATGGCCGGAGGAGAAAATATTTACATCCGCGGCTTCGGCAGTTTTATTAACAAGAAAAGAAAGAAGAAAATAGCCCGCAATATTTCCCGTAATACCGCCCTTGTAATTGACGAACACTTTGTGCCCAGCTTTAAACCCGCAAAAATTTTCGTGAACAAGATTAAAAGCAGCGACAAGGTGAAGCAGTTGGCTGAGAAAGCCTGATTCTGGCGTTAACGTCACCCCTCTAAAATGTTACGGACCCGCATTATTCTGATTGTTGCCAGTGCCCTGGTTATTATAGGGCTATTGTTGTTGCCTAAAGTGGTTGTTGAAAATGATAATCAGCTAGGTTCAGGGCCACCCGACTCGGTAGCGAAAGCTGACCCCCACGCTTCGGCACCGGCTGAACTGGTTGGTCAAATTTCCCAACTCAGAGTACTGTACGGTGAGAGTTCCGGAAATGAAAAAAAGGCTATCTTTGCCGATTCTTTGGCGGGACTGTACGCAAAAGCCGGCAAGTTTGATAGTGCCGGGTGGTATGCCGAACAAGCCGCGCTGTTCTTTAACAATGAAAAAAGCTGGGTTAAAGCCGGTGAAAATTATTACCAGGCTTTCACCTTCGAAATGGATGAGGCCAGGCAGGGTCAATTAGCCGAAAAGACAAGGGAATACTTTTCCAAAGTAATGGAGAAGAACCCCCGAAACCTGGAGGTAAAATCTAAAATGGCGATGACGTACCTCTCATCACCCAACCCCATGCAGGGAATCATGATGCTGCGTGAGGTGCTGAAAGAAGACCCCAAAAATCAGTCGGCAATGTTCAATCTGGGGATGCTTTCCATACAATCAGGGCAGTATGATAAGGCAATTGAACGGTTAACCGAACTGGTAGAAATAAACCCCGGGCATATCCAGGGGCAGTTGTTGTTAGGCATCGCGTATATGAATACCGGTGATAAGAAGAAGGCCAAACAGCAATTTGAAAAAGTAAAAGAAATGGATAAAGATCCGGCCGTGCAGGCTACGGTGGATTCGTATCTGAAGGATTTAAAATAATTGTTTAACACCCCCGAAGTTGTTCGGGGAAAACCAAAAAAATTATGCCAAGCGGAAAAAAAAGAAAGAAACACAAAATGGCTACCCACAAACGCAAGAAGCGTTTGAGAAAGAACAGACATAAGAAGAAATAATCCGTTCGTTAGCGGATTAGCTCTGTTCGAGCTATACACATCATTTTTTACATTTTAACATTTATCGTTTTGAGCAACGAACTAATAATTAGTAACACTCAGGACGGATGTCGTATAGCCCTGCTTCGAGACAAACAGCTCGTAGAATTTCATCAGGAAGAAGAAGGAAGCAAATTTACCGTAGGAGATATTTACCTGGGCACCGTTAAAAAGGTAGTTCAGGGTCTGAATGCCGCATTTGTTGATGTCGGCTACGATAAAGACGCTTTCCTTCATTACTTAGACCTGGGGCCGCAATTCAGTTCGTTAAATAAGTTTACGAAACTGACACGCAGCAAGAAGATTTACGGGAAACTGGAAAAATTTACCCTTGAATCGGATATTGACAAGCATGGCAAAATAGGCCAGCAGCTTACAAAAGGTCAAGTTCTGCCGGTTCAAATTGTAAAGGAGCCCATCTCGACAAAAGGGCCACGATTGTCCTGCGAGTTATCACTGGCCGGGAGATACCTGGTGCTGGTGCCATTTTCGAAGGCGGTTAACGTTTCGAAAAAAATTACAAGCAACGATGAGCGCAAAAGACTGTTGCGCCTGATTCAGTCGATCAAACCCGAAAATTTCGGGGTGATAGTTCGCACCGTAGCAGAAGGTGCCGAAGTGGCTGACCTCGACAAAGATTTACGCAACCTGGTAAAAACATGGGAAGAGGGCATTGCCCGCCTGCCCGAAGCGCAGCCCAACGAAAAACTCATTGGTGAGCTGAATAAAACATCCTCCCTGCTTCGCGATTTGCTGAATGAATCGTTTGATAACATTCACATCGATGACAAGAAAATTTATGATGAAGCGCGGGCGTACATCCGCAACATATCGCCCGAGCAGGAGAAGATCGTTAAATTTTACAATGGCCGCGCTAAAATTTTTGAACACTACGGTGTAGAGAAACAAATTAAATCGGCTTTCGGGCAAACGGTTAGTTTGAAGGCAGGCGGTTATCTGATTATTGAACACACGGAAGCGCTTCACGTCATTGATGTGAACAGCGGCAACAAATCAAACCGTGAAGAAAATCAGGAAACAACCGCACTGTCGGTAAATATGGAGGCAGCAAAAGAAATAGCCCGCCAGCTTCGCCTGCGCGATATGGGCGGTATTATTGTGGTCGACTTCATCGACATGAGAAATCAGGACAACAAGAAACTGATTTACAAAATCATGAAAGATGAAATGGCTGCTGACAAAGCCAAGTCAACGGTGTTGCCACTTTCGAAATTCGGCTTGATGCAGATTACCCGTGAGCGCGTGCGTCCACAGGTAAATATTGTAACGAAAGAAACCTGCCCAACCTGCAATGGCACCGGAAAAATTACGGCATCCATTCTTGTTTCCGACTTGATTGAAAAAACGCTTGATCACTTACTGGTGAAGCAAAATGAGAAGGAATTGGTGATGGCAATTCATCCGTACCTGCACGCCTATTTTACGAAAGGAATTATTTCGCTCCGTGTGAAATGGTTTTTCAAATACAAGCGCTGGGTAAACCTTGAAAAGGATTCATCGTTGGGTGTGACCGAATTCAAATTCCTGAATAAAGAAGGAGAGGAGATTCAGCTGAATGCGTAATGGATTAATGTAAATCTGATATTCAAAGTCCTGTGGCAACTACAGGACTTTTTTATTGATCGCTTTTTTCCGGAAGGTCGGAAGGCTTTTCTTCTGATTGAAACGAGGCCTCAATAAACGGTGAAGACTGCTGATGTAAACGAATTGCCTTCCGGGAAAGAATCAGGGCTACTATTAACGAGAGGATGGCCCCCACCCAGATACCTGGAATGTATGCTATAAACCAAAAATAATCGTACGCCCCGTGAAACGCGGTGGCCACCAGCAAAGCAATAACGCTGTAGTAAATTTCTTTTCGGTGGGTGAATTTGGCTTTACCTAAAAAGTAGCCCATCAGCACCGCAAAGGTGGCGTGTGCAGGCACAGCCGTAAACATGCGAACGAAACCGGTTGGTGCTCCGTACTGAAATACATAGAGAATATTTTCCAGGGTGGCAAAACCCATGCCCACCATACAGGCGTATACGATTCCATCGAAGGGTTCATTGAAATTTTTGTTCCTGTATAAAATGAACCGGATGAAAATAAATTTGCTGAACTCTTCAACAAGCGCTACTTTGAAAAAGGCATTGCCCATCTGGTGAACAGCGTTTCGCTCGCTAAAAATCAGAATGGTCTCTAACGGAAAACTAATTAACAGGGTAACAGCGGTGCTGAGCACACCGTACATAAAACTAATGAATAGCAAACTTAACGGCTCGCGTTCATGCTTGTCTTTCAGGTAAATGTAAATTCCAATCGCGATTCCGGGCGCAAGTGCCAGCGCCAACAAAGAGATAACATCCATGATTAAATGTACTTATTTTTAGGAACGGCTACGCGTGACCGTGAAGAAATATATCAGGTTCCGTTTTGCTATTCTAAATCACCTTATCGGGATTTTTTGGAACTACACAGAGGCACAGAGCACATAGTTTTCATATGTTTCTATGTGATCTATGTGCTTATGTTGTTTTTTAGGACTTAAAACGAAACTCACTTGTTCCGGCACCTCAATAGAAGTGACCCCGGCACGGTGGCCGGGGATATATTATCAGATTACTCTTCCAGAACACCCTCAATCTCGTCCATTTTCTTTTGACTGTAAGTTCCTGAGGTGGCATAAAGTATTTTACCCTCTTTATCGAGCACGAAGAAGTAAGGGATATCCTTCTTTTCAAAATCAAGCGCATCTTTATACGGCTTTAGTTCACCCTTGTAAAAAAGAATATAGGGTAACAAATTAGGATCAATGTTTTTCAGCGCTTTCTTTTTTGCTGTACCGGTGGCGGCAGCATTGATACCGGTAAACATGGGAATGAAATACACGCTAACCTCGTATCCAAACCCTTCAAACAAACCCTTATTTTTTTGGATAAACTTTTGAAACACCGGTTGGAACCAGGTGTTCAGTTCATCTTCCGATTTTTTTGAATACGCAAGTCCCAGTAAGGTGTACTTGCCTTTTGTAGCATCGGGCAAATTGATTTTTTTATCTTCCACAGTCTCGGCATCCATGGCCGGGAATACCTTCCCCATGACCTGAGCATTGGAAATTGTTACATAAAATGTGCATGTGGCAAGTATGGTGAGTATTTTTTTCATAGCATTGACGGTAAGTTGATTGAAGATACAAAAACCCCTTCTGTAAGTATAACGTAAGCAAATGAGCTTCCATATTGTATGACGGTAAAAGATCATTACGAGCGACATTTGGGCCATTTTTATTCCTGGATGGTGGGCGATTTTAATGAAGAACAGCAGGCGCAGGAAAAGTTTTTTAAGGAGCATGAAATTACGCCACGGTTTTCGGGTATAGCAGTCGACCTCGGTTGCGGGCATGGACTGCAGTCCATTTCACTTGCTCACCTTGGATTTAAAGTGCGGGCAGTTGACTTTAATCAGCAGTTGCTGAAAGAATTAAAACAACGCATTGGAGAGTTACCGGTCGAGTGGGTGGAAGCGCACCTGCTGGAGTATTTATATTCGATTAGCATGAAGCCGGAAGTAATTGTTTGCATGGGCGACACCCTTACCCATCTTTCCGGGATCGAACAAGTTGAAGAACTTATTGCGGTGAGCACCCAGAAACTGGAGAAGGGAGGAAAATTAGTTTTTTCATATCGCGAGTTAACAACAGAACTAACCAATGAAAGAAGATTTGTTCCGGTAAGAAACGATGACAACCGCATTCATACCTGCTTCCTCGAATACCTACCCGGCTATGTTAAAGTGTTTGATGTTTTGCTTGAGAAGAAGAATGGTGAATGGAAACAACAGGTAAGCTGGTATCCTAAACTCAGAATTCCGGCCTCACAGATTCTTGCATTCTTTGAGAAGTACAATCTTACGCTGGTCAGGCAGGAACTTGTTTCCGGCATGACCTGCCTGATTGCACAGAAATAACTGAAACCTTTAATTTTCATACTATGGCATGGATATATCTTGTAATTGCGGGGCTGTTTGAAGTGACCTTCACCACCAGTTTGAAATTCAGCAACAACTTTTCTAATACGAAGTGGTCGGTTGCCTTTTTTATTAGCATTTATTTAAGCTTCCATTTCCTCAACATGGCTATTCAAAAAATTCCATTAGGCACTGCATATGCTGTGTGGACCGGAATAGGGGCGGTAGGAACCGCGTTGGTGGGCATTTTTGTTTTCAGCGAGCCCTCCGATTTCTGGCGCGTGTTCTTCATTATGCTTCTGATCGGATCAATTATCGGATTGAAACTTGTCTCTGTTCATTAATGGGAGAATAAAAAAACCCCGACCAATGCCGGGGTTTAAATTTCTGAGTGTGGTGTACTCTAGGCGTCTCTCCACTTAATGGCACATCCTAATGCTTTTGTTTTGGTAGTTGGCACAGGTTGACCTTTTAAAAGGGCGTCAACGGCATCTTCTACATGTTTCTTTGTAACGGCAGATTCATCTCTGGAATTGTCATCAATTGCACCTATGTAACATACCCTGAAAGAAGACCCTTCTTTTTTCAACAGGAAAACGTGGGGAGTGTTTGTTGCACCAAAGGACTTAGTAACGGATTGTGTTTCATCAAAGAGATAGGGATAAGTATAGCCCCTTTGCTTGGCAAACCGAACCATTTCATCAAAGGAATCACCTGGAGATTTTTCCGGATCATTGGGTTGAATGGCAACAACAGGGAACCCTTGTGAAGCATATTTTCTATCAAGCGCCTGAATTCGATTATTGTATGCTTTTGAATATGGGCAAGTGTTACAATCAAAAATAACGATCACCCCCTTTACATCGTTGTAGTCGCTCAAGGCAACCATTTTACCATTCGTGTTTTTCAGTTTGAAATCGGCAACGGTGTCGCCTACTTCATATCCAGGCTTTACGGGGCTTGCCGCCACCATCAGCAGCAGAGCTGTCATTAAAAAAATTGATCTCATCATAATTTGATTAAAAGTTTAAGGTTCAATATTCAAGTGCGGGGTTGAAATCCAAAAATAACGTTGAACTTCAAACCTTGAATCCGAAACTATTCTATTTCGGCAATCAGTTTCTCAAGCTCGCCTTCATGAAGTTCTTCTTCAACAAATTTTCTTTGACCGGTTTTGCCGTTCACAATAAGGGTAGCCGGCAGGGCCCCCGACCATTCCTTTTCGATTTGATCGATCCATAGATTGGGACTTACGGCATCTAAAATCAACACCCGCGATTGAAGTTTTTTGCGGGCAATAAACTTGTGCACTTTCTCAGGATCCGGATCCAGGTCCAGGTCCATACTAACCAGGATCACTTTAACATCGGCCCTCTCTTGCCCCAGTTTTTCAAAAAGGGGAATTTCCTTTATACAAGGAGCGCACCAGGTAGCCCAAAAGTTAATGACTTTAATGTGCTCTGATTTTGACTCGATCAGGTTCTTAAGTTGGTCTAATTTAATCAGTTCGGCCTCCTGGCCATTTGCCCGGAGGGCAACCACGAACAAACAAAATAATAGAAGTTTTCTCATAGGTGTTTCTTGAAACGGATGAAAGCAAAAGTAGTTCCTAAATTCCCGGTAAAATCGTCCACATTGGCTTACGTATGAATAAGCCGGTAAAAAATACAAAATGGCTAAAATTCAGCTACTTACAGAGCCAGTAAAAAACCTTTAAAAAGAATCCCACAAAAAGGCCGAGTTATCCACAACCCCCTGAGTTTTGACTTTAATGTATTGAGTATCAAATAAATACATCCTATAAAATCAATCGTTTCTTTGTGGACAACTTTCGGGAGGGCAAATATTTGTTATAACAAACGAATGATTTCTAAAGATCAGATATTCAGAACCATAGAATAGGATTGACAAGTGATTTAGCTATTTTTTGACCATGAATGACCGAGAAAACCGAATTGTAAAACTCTTTAACCTTGATATGCCCATAATCCAGGCCGGAATGGTTTGGACCAGTGGGTGGAGGCTTGCTTCGGCTGTAAGCGAAGCCGGGGGCTTAGGCCTGATTGGAGCAGGATCAATGTACCCCCATGTATTACAAGAGCACATCCGTAAATGCAAGGCGGCAACCAATAAGCCCTTTGGGGTTAATGTGCCCCTACTCTACCCGGAAATTGACAAGATTATGAACATCATTGTGGAGGAGGGAGTAAAAATTGTTTTTACATCTGCGGGCAATCCCTCCTTGTGGACAGGCTTCCTGAGGGAGCGTGGCGTAACGGTGGCGCATGTGGTATCAAGCGTCAAGTTTGCAAAAAAGGCTGAACAGGCCGGAGTTCATGCAGTGGTTGCCGAAGGTTTTGAGGCGGGTGGTCATAACGGTAGGGAAGAAACAACCACATTGGTGCTTATTCCAATGGTTCGGGATGCTATTTCAATTCCACTTTTGGCGGCAGGCGGCATTGCAGACGGGAGAGCCATGCTGGCAATGGAGGCTCTTGGTGCCGATGGCGTTCAGGTGGGCAGCAGGTTTGCTGCCTCCGAGGAGTCATCGGTACATGCGAATTTCAAACGAATCATTACCGAATCGAATGAAGGCGATACTATTCTTACCATGAAACAGGTAACACCCGTTCGGTTAATTAAGAATAAATTTTACAGGCAGATAGAGGAGGCCGAACGCAGGGGTGCCGGCAAACAGGAGTTGGAAACACTGCTGGGAAGAGCCCGCGCCAAAAGGGGAATGTTTGAAGGAGATTTGGATGAGGGTGAACTTGAAATCGGGCAGGTATCGGCAGCTATTCGTGACATTCGGCCTGCTGCACTTATTCTACACGAGATTTGGAACGGGTATCTCGCGTGTAAGCAGGCACTTTGCAAAACCGGTTAAGATGAAGTTTATCAAAATAAAAGAAACGTGTTTGTATGTTCGCGACCTCGAGAAAGTCAGGAATTTTTATCAGGGCATTCTCGAACTTCCGTTGATCAGCTACGTGCGGGGCAAGCATATTTTTTTCAAGGCAGGAAGTTCGGTGTTGCTGTGTTTCAATCCGGAGGATTCAAAGCTCAAGCAAAGTCCGCCCGCACACTTTGGAGGAGGTAAACAACATTTTGCCTTTGAAGTACCCCAACAGGATTATGAAAGTTCGAAGAGGTGGATTCAAGACAAAGGGATAGTAATTACTGATACCGTAACCTGGAGCGATGGTGTGGAGTCGTTTTATTTTGAAGACCCCGAAGGCAACGTGCTGGAAATAGTTCCCGACAAAGGGATTTGGCCGTAATCAGGCATTGCTCAAAGCAATTTTTATTTCAAATCGGTTAGATTCAATCACAGGAAGAGGCACGGTTGATGATTCAAACACAGTTGAATACCACGTGCAATAATTTGTATAGAGGATACAATCGTTCAGGATTTTTCCATCCTTCAATATTTTGATACGTTCCGGGTCATGGGCATGCTGTAACAGAAGTTGCTGATCGGCAGGGAGTGTGCGTACGCTAACAAATTCGATTCCTTTGTAGAATGTTGCCGCAGCTTTCATAGGTGTAGATTGATGGAATGTGGGAATAGTAACCTGATTGATTAGACTTACAATAGTAAAAGAGGTTTATTACCCTATTCTCAATAACTTGTTACTAATTTTTTACTAGTTTAAAAACCGCAACCTTTCCATGCGCGGATTTTTTGATACTCCAGTTGAATATTTGAAAGGCGTGGGGCCACAGCGATCAGCCCTTCTGAACAAGGAATTGCATATTTTCACTTTTGGTGATCTGATTCAATACTATCCTTTTCGCTACGAAGACCGGACTAAATTTTACCGTATCCGGGAACTTACAGAAGAAATGCCCTATGTGCAGATCAGGGGCACAGTAACCGGAAAGGAAATCGTTGGTGTCGGTTTTAAAAAAAGACTGGTTGCACAATTTAAAGACGATTCAGGAAGTATCGAACTGGTTTGGTTTCAGGGAATAAAGTGGATGCTGGAAAAGGTAAAGCCCGGAGCTAACTATGTGGTATTTGGCAAACCGGTGATGTATGGAAAAAAATTCAGCTTTGCGCATCCTGAAATTGAGCCACTCACCGAAAAAAATGATAAAGGCGGATACCTGCAACCGGTTTATCCGCTCACCGAAAAATTGCGTTCGCGCCACATCGACAGCAAAACACTTTCACGGCTGCAGCAGGAACTTCTGGTACTGGCAAAAGATAAAATCCGCGAAACACTTCCGGCAGAAATTCAGGTGCAACATAAACTGATCGGAAAGCAGACAGCCCTGCTCAACATTCACTTTCCGCAAAGTCATGACTTGCTAACCCAGGCACAACATCGATTAAAATTTGAAGAGCTCTTTTATATTCAGCTTCGGTTGCTGAAAATGAAATTGGTTCGGCAAGATAAATTTAAAGGCCAGGTTTTCAGTGATGCAGCGTTGCTAACCAAATTCTACAACGAGTTTTTGCCGTTTCAACTGACAGACGCCCAGAAACGAGTGATCAAAGAAATTTATTCCGACCTCAAATCAGGCAAACAGATGAACCGCCTACTTCAGGGTGATGTAGGCAGCGGAAAAACAATTGTGGCATTTGTGTGCATGTTGCTGGCCATTGGTGCGGGTACGCAATGCGCCCTGATGGCACCAACAGAGATTTTAGCACAACAACATTTTAATAACCTGAACAAGTATGCCCAACAAATGCGCCTGACCATTGCTTTGCTGACAGGCTCGACAAAACGGAGCGACAGAAAAGCAATCCATGAAGGACTTCGTTCTGGTGATTTAAAAATTCTCATCGGCACCCATGCCTTGCTGGAAGAGGAGGTGAAATTTAAAAATCTTGGACTGGCGGTTATCGATGAGCAACATCGGTTTGGGGTGGCACAACGTTCCAAACTCTGGAGCAAAAATGAGGGTGTTTACCCTCACGTGCTCGTCATGACAGCTACACCCATACCCCGTACGCTCGCCATGACATTGTATGGCGACCTGGATGTTTCCGCCATCGACCAATTACCGGCAGGCCGTAAACCCATCAAAACCATTCATAAGTATGACTCGCACCGCCTGCAGGTAAATCAGTTTTTGAAAGATCAGATAACAGCAGGCCGGCAGGTCTATATCGTTTACCCACTCATTGAGGAATCTGAAAAGCTTGACCTCAAGCATTTGATGGATGGCCATGAAAGTATTTGTCGTGCGTTCCCGGATGAAGCAATTAGCATTGTTCATGGTAAAATGAAACCGGAGGCGAAGGAATTTGAGATGCAGCGCTTTGTAAAAGGAGAGACCAACATCATGGTGGCGACTACCGTTATTGAGGTGGGAGTAGATGTTCCTAACGCCTCGGTGATGATCATTGAAAATGCTGAGCGTTTTGGACTTTCGCAGTTGCACCAACTTCGCGGACGCGTAGGAAGGGGAGCGGAACAGTCTTATTGTATATTAATGACCAGCTTCAAACTTTCGGCCGACTCAAAAGTGAGAATTGAAACCATGGTGCGTACTAACAATGGCTTTGAAATTTCAGAAACTGACTTACAATTACGCGGCCCTGGCGATTTAATGGGAACACAACAAAGTGGTGTGCTTGATCTATTAATTGCCGATTTAGCAAAGGACGGAAAACTGTTGCAGCAAGCGCGAGAAACGGCTGTTCACGTGTTGGAAAGCGATCCTGATCTTGAAAAGTCAGAGAACAAGGTGATTCGTACTCAAGTTGAACAAACAAAAAAATCAACCATAAACTGGAGCCGGATAAGCTGAAGGGATTTTATTAAATTTGAAATTGCCCCATGAAGAACAGAATAGTTGTATGGTTGTTGTTTGTTTCGGGTGCCGTTCAGGCGCAAACGGGCAATTATTTTCTTTCTCATTTTTCACCCAATCAAAAGCAGTCCGATAATGTATGCTTTGACATGGTTCAGGATAAACGAGGCGTGTTTTATTTCGCCACGCAAGCCGGTGTGTTACAATTTGATGGCCGCAATTGGGATGTCATCCGAACAAACGGTGCGGCCTATGCTATTGAATTGTCGGAAAACGGTGAGGTGTATGTGGGAGGAGCAAAAGGTTTTGGGAAGATTACGCAGGATGAAAGCGGCCTGGAAAGCTTTAAACCACTCTATGAAAAACCTGATGCAGAATACATTTTCCAACTCGAAACCATTGGCAACAACATTTACTTCCTGAATGAGAAGAACCTGTTTCGGTATACAACAGAATCCGATAGCGTAACGGCCATTTCAACCGGGCAAATCCTCGCGTTCGCCAGTCTGAATGAAATATTTGGATCAGCGTATGTAAGCATGGAGAACGGTAAACTCCTAAGGCTGAAAGAAAACCGGATGGAGGATTCAAAACTTTCGCTGCCAGACAGCACCGTTGTTCTTTTTTCAACTTCCTATGAAAACAATTACCTGGTGGGCACCTCCGACAACCGGATTTTTTTGGGAACCGGAAATGAAAAACTGAAAGAAGTACAACTGGAAGACTCCACCTATATCAACGCCAGCGAAATTATTAATGCAACCTGGGTAAACACCGAACTGGTTGGATTGGCAACCCTTCGTGGAGGAATTGTTTTCATTAATCCGGAAACGGGGAAAACGACTGAAATCATCAATTATAGTACAGGTTTGCCCGACAATGAAATTTATACCCTTATCAGCGACCGCAATCAAAATGTTTGGGCCGCCCACAGTTACGGATTTACACGCGTTGCACCATACCTGCCCATGCGTTCGTTCCGGTATTATCCGGGTCTTCAGGGAAATTTATTGTGTGCAATTACATTCAAGGGCAATGTTTATGTAGGCACCTCCCTCGGCCTTTTCAAATTAGAAAAAGAAGAGTTCTATGATGAACTCACCTACTATGTTGATGTGTTGGTTAAGCCGGCAAAAACCACATCAAAAAAAGTAGTGGCACCACCGCCTCCTGCACCTGAAGGAAAAACAGAAAAGGGCGGTTTTTTTAAGTTCCTGAGAAAAAAGAAACCGGAAACGACTGTTGTAACAGCCCCCGTACAAACAACCAAAACCACTAAAACGAAACCGAGGTATCGGAAGGAAAAGAGAATAAAGAAAATTCTGCGCTCAACATTTTATGTGTATAAAAAGGTATCCGGCATCAATGCGAAAGTTACGCAGTTGGTATCGTGGCGGGGAAAACTTTTAGCAACAGGGCTTGAGGGGATATTAGAAGTTAATGAGTTGCAGGCTGTGCCGATTAGTGAAGATCCTGTTCGTTTCCTGTTTGTTTCGGAGAGCAATAAAATGCTGATAGCCTCCACCTATGACGATAAACTTCAAAAATTAAAACTGAATGCGAAGGGATGGGAAACAGAAGGGAATATTGGTGGCATTAACGATCCCGTCAATTTCATCTTTGAAGAAAAAAGTGGAGCGGTATGGTTTTGCAGTTTTGACAAAGTTTACCGGCTTACATTTTCCACTGATACAACCAGAGTAACCAACGTATTGGATATTTCAAATCCTAATTATGATAAAACAGCCGGCATTAGTCTTAACGACAAGGTCATCATTGTAACTACAGGGGGGTTTTATTCTTTTGATAAAGCAGGAAATAGACTTCAGGCAATCGACTCAGTTTCCAAACTAAACTCATTTTTTGTAAACCGGTCAACCGTTTGGTTTCGGGATGAACACCAGTGGTCGCTTACCGGAAAGGGGGGGCAGACTAATTTACAACTCCTTAACCTTTTCAATGACATCCGGTATATATCGTCCGATCCTGTAACCGGAAATGTTTGGATCATAACCGGCAACAATGAGTTGTTGAGATTTTACAGTCAGAAGTTAAGGCCGCTGGAAAGCACCTACCCTATTTTTCTTAAATCAATCAACCAGGCCGATGCACCCCGGTTCAGAAAGAATGTATTGGAAATAGACCAGGAAAAAAGTTCAATGAAAATTGAGGTGGTCAAGCCTGATTACATTGGCGCCAATGCGGTAGAGTACCGTTATCTCCTGCAAGGATTAAACACAAACTGGTCGGAGTGGTCCAACAATAACAACGTTATTGATTTTCCATATCTGCCACCCGGTTCATATACTCTCCAGTTTCAATCGAAGGATATTTTTGGAAAAGTGAGTGAAATGGAGCCGGTAAAAATGCAGGTACTTCCTCCATACTGGAAGCGAACCTGGTTTTATGCGTTAGAGTTTGGCGTATTTACTCTGTTAGTGCTCCTCTCATTCCGCCTGAGCAGCCGATACAATCTCATCAGCAGGTTACTCTCGCTGCTGTCGATTATTATTTTAATTGAGTTCATTCAAACAGCAGCCGGTTCAAGCTTTGCAACAAACAGCGGCCCGGTGGTTGATTTTCTGATTCAGGTTGGTGTAGCTTTTGTCATTCTGCCGGTAGAAGGATTTTTAAGAAAGTTCATGCTAAAATCCATCGATAAAAGGACCATTGCAAAAAAGAAATAGCCTCACCCCGAGGGGCCGGATTCAACTGTATTAATTTTCTTAAATTGCTTATCAGGATTTTGGTCCAGAGCCTCATCCTCCAATGGCAAAGAAAAAAAATCACATAGCTTTAAAGAAAGGCAACCATCGCAACAGCGGTCAATTAAAAGTATTTATGGAAAATGCTTTTGATGGGATCATCATGGAAAACACGCGTGAATCCATCTATGCTGTTAATAAAAAATTTAAGTATATCACTTTTAATAAAAATCATGCCCGCATCGTAAAATTGATTTATGGAGTAGATATTTCTATCGGTGATAGCGCCCTTGACTTTTTAAAGAAAACACCAGAGTATAAATGGCTGAGAAAGGATTTAGCAAGAGCCTTAAGCGGAGAGCTTTTTGTTTCTGAACAACGCCTTGATCAGGAAAAGTATAAGGATCGGTACATTGAAACCACGTACAATCCCATCATTGGTGGCAATAAGGAGGAGGTTACCGGTGTTGCCGTTTTTGTTCGTGACATTACCGACCGAAAAATAGCGGAAGAAAAATTAAGAGTACTGAATGACGGACTCGTTTCACAAAACTGGAAACTGGCGGCACAAGAAGAAGAGCTAAAAGCTACGCTTGATGAACTTTCTGAGCGCAACTTTGAATTGGACCAGTTAATGTATAAGACTTCACATGACCTGCGATCTCCGTTAAGTTCGATACTGGGGTTGATAAACCTTGCTCATCTTGAAAGCACGACACAAAACCACCTGGTGTACCTCAACAAAATAGAAGGCAGGGTAAAAAAGCTGGATGAGTTCATCAAATCCATGCTCAATTATGCCAGGGTGAACAGGAGTGAGATAACGTATGAGCAAATTAATCTGAAGGAAATAATTGAAGGCTGTATTCAGGAACTTGAGTACCTCGATAGTTTTCCTTCTGTTAAAACAAGCCTGGAAGTTAAAAATGAACGCATCCCCTTTAAGACAGACCCGCTGCGGATTAGAATTGTGTTGGGTAACATTATCTCCAACGCTTATAAATACTATAATCCATCCGTAAAAAGTTACTTAAAAATTCAGGCATTGATAACACCGCAAGCCGTGGAGATTATGATCAAAGATAATGGCATTGGTATTAAAAAGGAGTTTGTTAAAAAAGTTTTTGACATGTTTTACAGAGCCACGGAGAAATCACAAGGTTCTGGCCTGGGCATGTACATTGTGAAGCAGGCGGTTGAAAAACTTGGAGGAACCATTAGCGTGAAAAGCACCTATAGCAAAGGCACAAGAATTAAGATTATCGTGCCCAATAACTAAGTCTGTCTTAACTCAATTTCAATTTTTCTGGTTACTTTGGGTTGTATGAAAACAACCCCCGATTTTTCTACACTTCCGGCTTTCTATCAAAAATATGTGGAATACGTTCAACACATGGATGTGCTGGATGCGCTTCAATCTTCTGTTGATCTGAGCACGGCACTGGTGTTAACCATACCCGAGCAAAGGGGAACGTATGCGTATGCGGCCGGAAAGTGGACGATCAAAGAGGTGCTGTGCCACATGATGGATGCCGAACGTATTTTTGCATACCGGGCACTGCGGTTTGCCCGAAACGATTCTACTAACCTGCACGGCTTTGAAGAAAATGACTATGCTCCACAAGCGAATGCGCATGGCCGCACATTGAACCAACTCGTAAATGAAATGAAAAACCTGAGAGCCACCTCGCTCGATCTTTTTGGAAGTTTTACTCCTGAAATGATGCAGCGAAAGGGCACAGCAAATAACAAATTGATTTCCGTTATCAACCTTGGCTACTGTATTGCCGGACACGACAATCATCATCGCAAAATTCTGGTCGAACGTTACCTTTCTCATCCATGATACGATCATTCCTTTTTCTGCTGTTTATATTCACTCTGTTTTCGTGTTCACCGGTATCGCACAGGGCCCTTAACAAAAATTTTATATCGTTGGAAGCAAAACTTCATGATCATACCGGATTTGTGTTGTACGATCCCGTTGAAAAGAAAGAATTGTATTCCTTCCAGGGAGGCCAATATTTTACACCGGCCTCGAACACAAAAATTTTTACGTTATATACGGGTCTCGTTTTACTGGGAGATTCCGTTCCTGCTCTTCAATATGTAGAAAGAGGAGATTCGTTGATTTTTCGCGGAACGGGCGATCCGTCCTTTCTGTATCCCCTGGCATTTGATTCCCGAAAGGCTTACAATTTTTTAAAGGAGGGGAACAAGCAATTGTTTATTGCGGAAGATAATTTCTACACCACTCCGCTTGGCCCCGGGTGGGCATGGAGTGATTATTATTATACCTATTCAGCAGAACGCTCGGCCTTTCCGTTGTATGGGAACTACTTCATGGCTGAGTACAATGGATCAAAACTGAGTATTACCCCTCGTTTGTTTGCGAATGAAGTTACGGTTGGCGAAGCCGCAGAAGAAACTGAGTTGATTCGCGACCTGGGCTCAAATAAAATTTCTTTTCGGCCTGGAAAAAATCAACCCAAGACTGAGACATGGGAAGTACCGTTTAAAACCGGAGTTGATTTAACCGCTTCGTTATTGTCAGATACACTTGGAAAAAAAGTAAGTGTTATAAAAAATAGCCGGTGGGATTCCGTGCGCACGGTGAACAGTATTCCTGCTGACAGCCTGTATAAAGTGATGATGCAGGAAAGTGATAATTTTATTGCCGAACAAGTTCTCCTCATGTGTTCAAGAATACTCAGCGACTCGTTAGAATCCGAAATCGCGATCAAACACATGAAAGAAAACTTCTTACAGGATTTACCCGATAAACCCGTTTGGGTTGATGGTTCAGGTCTTTCGCGGTTTAATTTGTTTACGCCCCGCAGCATCGTCAAGTTATGGGAAAAAATTTATGAGCGTGTTCCCCGTGAGCGGCTTTTTCAACTTTTAGCAATTGGGGGAAAGGCAGGGACGATTCGGAATTGGTATAAAAATGATCCTCCTTATATTTATGGAAAGACCGGCACGCTTTCCAATAGCCATACGTTGAGTGGTTACCTGGTAGCACGAAGCGGAAAAACGTTAATCTTCAGTTTTATGAGCAATAACTTTCCGGCCTCTTCCAATGTAGTACGAAATGAAATGTCCACTATTTTAAAATCACTTTACGAACATTATTAAAAAATGAAAGTAATAAAGGGCGCCATCTTTTTTCTTGTAATGATCAGCCATTCGGGGTTTGCACAATCTGCCGACAGCCTCGACATTAAAATCGGGCAGATGATTTTAATTGGGATGCCATCCGCAAAGGTGGACTCGGCCGTGTTGCGTGAAGTACGTTTAGGGAAGGTGGGGTCGGTCATTCTTTTTGAAAAGAATATTCCGGCCAAAAATTCTTATACCGAGTTAAAGAAAATGACTTGGACCTATCAGGAGGCCGCACCTATTCCCTTATTTATTGCCATTGACCAGGAAGGGGGGAAAGTAAACAGGTTGAAAGAGAAATACGGATTTCCGCGTTCGATTTCAGCCGCAAAACTTGGAAAATATGGAATTGATTCAGTACGGTTTTATGCCGAAATAACTGCCGCTACCCTGGCGGGGTTAGGCATCAATGTAAATTTTGCTCCGGTGGTTGACCTGGCATCTAATCCAAGCAATCCGATAATTGCAGGAAAGGAGAGAGCCTTCTCTGCTGATCCGGACTCAGTCGCCCTGTTTGCCAGAGAAATTATTGAACAGCATCGTAAACTTGGAATTGTTACCTCGTTGAAGCATTTCCCGGGTCATGGAAGCTCGAAAGACGATACGCACCTTGGGATTGCCGATGTGACCAATACCTGGAACGAGAAAGAATTAATTCCATACCAGGCTCTGATTGATTCGGGGTTCATCGATGCGATTATGACCGCACACATTGTAAATAAGAACCTTGACGAAAAGGCATTGCCGGGAACGCTCTCGAAGAAAATTACCAATGATTTACTGCGCGGTAAATTGCATTACAATGGGGTTGTTTTTTCTGATGACATGCAAATGCACGCCATTGCCAAACACTATCCGCTTGAAGAAGCCATATTACTGGCGATTAATGCCGGGGTAGATATTTTAACATTCTCTAATAATATAGCCGGCAGCCAGGAGCGTGCAGCCGATAAAGTGCACCAGATAATTCGTAAATTCGTTGAGGAAGGAAAAATCAGTGAACAACGCATTGATCAGTCGTTTGACCGGATCATGCTGTTGAAAACAAAACTTAACGGCAAGACAGAAGAATATTATCGCAAAGAGTTAGTCAGGGCACAGGAGTTGGCTCGTCAGAACGAAGAGATGGCCTTGATTAATGAAGCACGTGCAAAAATGTATGCCGAAAAAGCGGCCGAAAAAGCAAAACAGGAGGAGGGGCAGAAGAAGGAAAAGCGAAAAAAGAAAAAGAGTAAGTCGGACTAATATGAAGATATGAATGCCGAAGAACAATTGCGCGAAATGCGCGGCACCACCCAGGTGACCACGCGCAGCCAGGTAAAGAATAAAATACTTTCCCTTACCATGTTGGCCATCGCATCGATGTGCGCAGTGTTCGGATACAAACAGCAACTGGAAGCGAAGGCACAGCGCGATGAGGTCATCAGGCTTCACCGGGAAATCAAACGTCTTATGCTGGAATCAGAAGCGGCACGAAAAGAAGCAACTATGCTGAGAATTCTGATGAAAGAAGAAAGAAGGAAAGCTGATGCCGCTTTGGTGGAGGCTCAAAAAAAGAAATAGCAACCGGGATGCTGCAACGAAAAGAAACAACTCAACAGGAATAGATTGACTATGTCAAATTCAGAAAATCGTAAGAGCCGAACCGTAGCGATACTTCTCGCGGCATTAATAGTGACATCAACTTTATCTTTGGTTTTTGCTTTTATCCAAAAACAGGAAGCCGATAAACAACGGAGCTTAGCCACTGAGCAGAAGTTGGAAACTGAAAAGCAACGAGAGTTAGCTGAACAGCAACGCGTAATGGCGGAATATCATCGTGTACAAGCCGAGAGGGCACTGGAAGACTGCAGGAACAGTAAGCACTAAAACTACAGAAGAAGCAATTAATTGAACAGGCTGTTTAGTTCCAGGTCAACCTTTCCTACAATCAAAGAAAAATCATCTACATTCTTTACAAAGTCGAGATCGTTCACGTCAATGGTTAAGAGTTTGCCGTGGCTGTAGTTGCCAATCCAATCTTCGTAATGTTTGTTCAGGTTTTTCAGGTAATCCAGTCGGATGGCATCTTCAAAATCGCGGCCACGCTTCTGAATTTGCCGAACCAATTTTGGAATGTCAGCCTTCAGGTAAATCAACAGATCGGGCGGCTTCACAAAATCAATCATTGAATTAAAAATGTCGAGGTAGCTCTGGTAATCACGTTCTGAAATGTGCCCGCTCTTGCGCAGGTTGGCCGCAAAAATGTGGGCATCTTCATAAATGGTCCGGTCCTGCACGATCGTATTAGGATTGGAGCGGATCTCATTAATCTGGCGAAACCGGCTGTTCAGGAAGTAAATTTGCAGGTGAAAGGCCCATCGGGTCATATCTTCATAAAAATCACGCAGGTACGGATTGTGGTCAACCGATTCATACAAGGGTGTCCAACCATAGTGTCTGGATAGTTTTTCGGCAAGCGTAGTCTTTCCACTTCCGATATTTCCTGAAATGGCAATGTGTTTCAGCGTAGGCATGTGCAAATATAACAGCCGGCATACAGCCCGCTACTTTCCCGCCTTCTATTCAGTCACAACGATGGCAATTTTATCTCCGTTCGGAGAAACCGCCAGCCGGGAGATGGAACCGGAGGGCATTTGTTCCGGCATTTCTATTTCACGCCAATGCTGCGGTTTGCCAGGCTGGTAATAAAAAAGTTGTTTGCCGTCACTCATGATGATTTTTCCATCAGGCGTCCACGTCAGGTCTTCATGTCCGGGAATGGTGTGAATGAGGTCTTCCATCGTTCCGTCCGGATTAATTTTTTTAATCACCCACACATCTTCCCATGCCTTATGAACAAAACTCATGGCGGATGTTCCCGGAATTTTATGGAGTGATCGTCCAATTTTTGTAGATAGAATGGATTCCTTCTTTGAAGACAACGTGTACTTCCGTAACGTAAGGGTATCGCCCAGCACGAAGAGCAGGAGGTTATCGGCATCTATCCAGGCGTGATAGCCAACGGTTAAGGTGTTGATGAGTATATCCGGGGTTCCTCCCCCCACCGGGTACTGACCTAAATCCTGTGCACCATTATCGCGCTGGATAATGCAGGAAATAAATTTTTTATCAGGGGTTACCGTTGGTGAATATTCCCGCTCGGGTGTTTGGGTTACAAAGCGGTCGGTATCGGTTTCGTAGTTCCACTCAATCAGGTCTGTTCGTCCCTCTGCATTGGCTGATGTGTAATATAAAATTGATTCGTCCGGATGAAAGGAGGGCTGGTTGTCATACCCCGGATGGTTGGTGATGTTACGCGGATTGGAAAGGGCTATCCCTTTTTTAGAGATTGATAAGTCGAGCAAATAAATTTCGGTAGCCGGTGGCTGCTGTTGACTGTACACCATGCCGGGGAGCATTAACAGGATGAGAATGCCATACTTTTTCATACTCGGTTTTTTTGGTTAAATAAAAATACTTTTTCTTCAGGAAAGAGATTCTCATTCGCGCGGTTTTCTTACCATAAAAAAAACCCTGCCGAACACCGGCAGGGTTAGTTTCGTGAGTAAAGTACAGGTTGTCAGTTGTCACCCTCTGCATCGGCAGCATCGGCCTTTTTAATTTCTTCGTCAATGATTTTCTCAATTAAGTCACGCTGACGCTCGGTAATTTTTTCTTCCACCTTCGCCTGCTTTTTCATGAAACGAAGCATGGCATTCTTCTTAATTTCATATGCCATAAAAACCGTATACTCGTTTTTTTCCTCGTTATAGAATTTTTCCTCTCCCATTTTTCGCAGATCAGCCAGATTCGTATTCATCACCTGGCGCACCAGGCTTTGAAACTTATCGGCAACATCAGCGGCTTCGGCATTTTCAGTTTGACCGAGATACTGGTCAGCCACCTGCTTCATGGTAACGTTTACCTGACCTGCCAGCTGAGCCTTAGCATCCACATCGGCTTTGCTGCGCGCAATGTTATCCTGAGAGCTGCTTCCTTTGCCGGTGCCACGCCACCACCGATTGTTTGATTCGTATGCGTTGCCTTGAAAAGGTTCACGAACCTTTTTGCCCAGCACACCTGAAGAGCAGGCAGCAGAGGTTAACAAAATAATAATGAATGAGGATTTTAGGATACGTTTCATACCAGATTGATTAGTAGTCTAAAATTACGAAAAATTGTGCCAAGCTTTTGATTCAGGCTATCTCAATCACCAGTTGCCAGCGAAAAGCCCATTTCCACCTGAGCGAATAATTTTTGATGCCTGCCCGGTGGAGAATTTCGATCAGCTCAGTTTTTTTAAATCCCCGCAAGACCGACAGCGGTGCATCCACCCGTACCATTGATGATCGGGAAAAAATTTTCGTGAGAAGCTTAATGGAATAATAGGCCAGCCAATGGCGGTGAAGATCATTGATAACAATTGCGGTGGTGGTCTGGCGTGTCAGGCGCGAAAACAATTTAACTAACTGATCAGTTGTAAAGTGATGAAAAAATAATGTGGCCAATACAACATCATAGTGTTGACCCGCGAATTCATCCGACAAAACATCAAGGGTTTTGTAGGTTATGTCGGGATATAAAGTAGTGTTTGCCTGTGCGTAGGCAATGATGGCAGGATTTGCATCAATGCCGATAAAGGTGGCCGAAAGGTTTCTTTTTTTAAATAACCGGTGAAGTAGTTTCAGCATGTCGCCACCGCCACAACCGACATCGCCAACGGTTATTCCGGTGTGATGACCCAATAATTTTTTTGAAAGAATTTGCTGAACTCCTCCCAGCGTAACGGCATTTCCCCCAAGCCATTTATTTATGAATTCAAGTTCGCGTAAGGTTTGATGAACCACAGGCCCTGAGCACGTAAGGTCATCCATGATTTCAATTTCCTCCGAGCGTTTCGAAAAATCAGGCATGATCAACAACATTAATCCGGTACAAAATACCCTCCAGGGTAAGACCGGGTCCAAACGCAAAGCTGAGGATGTGTGAATTTTTATCTTCAGCATTCAGCTTTTTAAAAATTTTATTCAACACAAACAACACCGTTGGAGATGACATGTTCCCATAATTCTTCAGAACGTCATACGCAGGATTGTTTTGTTCCCGTGTAATGCCTAACTCTTTCTCAACCACCTCCAGAATTTTTTTCCCGCCTGGATGAATAGCAAAATATGGGATGTCTCCCATTTGCTTTTCTATTTTTTTCAGCATCGCGGAAGTCAATGATTTGATTCCTCCTTTAATTACATCGGGTACGTAAGAAGACAACTTCATCTCGAAACCAAAGTTTCCGATGCTCCACGCCATGTGTTGGTCTTTTGTGATCACAATGTTGTTGTGAAACGCGACAGGCGAAAGGCTGATGCCGGCTTCAGCGTTGGATTGCATGAGTATCGCAGCGGCCCCATCAGCAAACAATCCGTTTGCAAGCAGGTTGTCTTCCGTTGCTTCTTTTTGAAAGTGCAGGCTGCACATTTCTGTACAAACAATGAGTACAACAGCAGGTGAAGCAGTACAAAAGGCCTCGGCTGTTTTGATGGCATTGATGGCAGCGTAACAACCCATAAAATTGATGGCTGTTCGTTCAACGTCTTGGCGTAGCCCGAGTTTGTGAACGAGATCAATATCCAGCCCGGGTGCATACATACCTGTACAGCTAACCGTAATGAGGTGAGTGACCGTGTGCCAATCAAAATTTTTTCGTTTCGAGAGGCAATCCTGTACGGCCATGCTGCTCAGGGAAAGCGCATGCCTGCGATATTCAAGTAATCTTTTTTCTGTTGAAGGGAAGGGCTCAAAGGTGGAGTTGTTTGGGTAGAAAGTAAATCCACCGGTCTTGCCGTAATCATCCAGAACCGAATGCCGGTACGCAATTCCGCTTGAGTTGAAAATGGTTTTAAGCTTCCGGCTGTTCGCATAGTCCAATTGCATGGCCTTGATCATAAACTCACTCAGGGTAGGTTGACTGAACCGATAAGGAGGCACTGCGGTACCGATGGAAGTAATAAAGCCCATGTACTCAAGTATACCTTAAATTATTTTAATTTGGTTATTACTTTCATGCTATGCTGTCACGATCATCCTGGCTTCATTTAAGAATTCCTTTTTCTTATTTTCTGTTGCCCGTTTATTTATTCGGTCTGGCCATTTCCCCTAATCTGAATGAAGGCAGAATGTTGTGGGTGTTTATCATCCTCCATCTTTTTCTGTACCCGGCCAGTAACGGGTATAACAGCTATTTCGATAAAGATGAGAAAAGCATAGGCGGCCTTAAGAACCCACCTCCGGTAAGCAGGGGATTGTATTTTCTCGCCTTATTATTCGATGCCCTAGCAATGGCCTTGGGCCTTTGGAAGATTAACACGCTGTTTGCAGCCATGTTGCTGTTATACGGATTGATTTCGAAAGCGTATAGCCATCCCGTTATTCGGTTGAAGAAGTACCCAATCGGGGGATGGCTCGCAGCAGGATTTTTTCAGGGATTCTTTACATTTTTAATGTGTTACGTTGGCATCAATGATTTTTCACTGGAGAATTGCGGCAACGCACAGGTGATTATTCCGGCAATTCTTTGCAGCATTATGTTATGGGGTAACTACCCGATGACACAGGTGTATCAGCACGAAGAGGACGCAAAACGAGGAGATCATACCCTAAGCCTTCGACTGGGCATACGCGGCACATTCATTTTTACAGCCTTCGTTTTTTCGATTGCCGTGGCAGGTTTTGTATTTTATTTCATTCAGTTTTTCCATGTTAGGTATGCATTCGTCTTCCTCCTGGCGTTGTTTCCCGTGCTAACGTTTTTTTTATTTTGGTTTTTGAAAGTGCTGAAGGACGAAAGCCAGGCTAACTTTCATTATGCGATGGGGATGAATGCTGTATCGGCAACGTGCTTAAATGCTTTTTTTATTTACTTCTTTCTGGACAACAGCCAGGTACTGCAAGCTATACAGGCAGGGTACTAAAAAGCAATCCCGTGAGTCTTTTTGATCAGCGCACGGGCAATTGGCCTGAAATAAACTGCAAGGTTAATAGCCAGGTTGGAAGAAAACTCACTCCCGAATAGTTTGTTTTGAATTTGCCGGCCAATCCACAATCGTTTTGCGAAGGCTTTGTTCCAATGCTCTGCGTATTCTTTCTCCAGTAATTCTCTTTTAAAAGTTTTTTGATTGACGTGTTTTCTGATGAGTTCACTTACCATCTTGGCAGAGTGAATGGCCATTGCCATTCCATTTCCGCATAGCGGTGTGATCATCCCGGCAGCATCTCCTGTCATCAATATATGATTCCAAACCGGCTCTTTTGTTTCAAATGAAATTTCGCTAATGGTTTCAGGGTTGTCAAATAAAAATTTAGCGGTGGTAAAAAGAGAACGGAGATGAGGGTTTTCAAACAAAACGTGCGCTTCCATCTCTCGAATACTGTTGAATCTCATTAGATTTTCCCGATGGGTGAGGTAACACAAATTGGTTTTTCCATCTTCAACGTTGCTGATACCGCAATAGCCACCGCGAAAATTATGCAGCGCAATGAGGTTGTCAGGGTGTTCAGTCCGGATATGATATTTTACCCCAACATACGGAGATCGCTTTTTAAAAAAGGAGCGGTTAAAGTGTGCATCCAATTTCGAACGCTTGCCAAAGGAGCCAACTACGATGTCAGCAGTTAATTCCTGTGCGGAGGTAGAAACAAGGAAAGCATCACGCTCACTGCGGACAGAATGAACCTCTGTGTTCAGTAAAAACGCTACACCGGCTTGTTGGGCTTTTTCAAACAGATAATGGTCGAATGCAAAACGACTTATTCCGAAACCGCCCATATCTAGCGGAAGCGTGGTACTCTTTCCCGTTACTGAGCTTAGTTGAAACTGATTGATTTGTGGAGGATTGAAGTTCTTTGGATATAAATCCTCCTGTTTCAGGAACACGGCTGTTTCATTTGACACATACTCGCCACAAACGCGGTGAAAGGGATAATTCTTTTTTTCTATTACCGTACAGGCAATATTCCATCGCGCCAATCGAATACCGGTAACCAGGCCCGCCAGGCCACCACCTATTATAATTACATTTCGCAGATCAGAATAAAATTTTGGGTCTTCTAAAATCGGAGTTTATCCGCAAAAATTTTAAAAAATATTTTTTGAAAGGGTTACCAAATTAGGAGTGAGAAGAGTAACCTTTTCTCTACAGGTGGTGTTTATGTACTTGTTGGCTATTTATGAAAAAACTACTACACGTTCAATCCACCGATCAGGTAAACATTTTATTTATTGGAAACAATCCGCTGGAGATGAGTTCGATGCTGGACACCATCTCAAAAGTACCGGGTAGAAAAATTATGACAGAAATTGCGTTTGATGTGAAATCAAGCCTGGAGCGGTTGTTGAAGTTCGATCCAAATTTTATTTTGATTGACGATAATATCGGACGAACGGAATTAAGTCAAACGGTGCACTCATTAACGAACCACCTCAAAACATCTGACACCCCCATTGCGGTTATAAAAAACTCAAATTATGAAGAAGCCATTACCGCAGGCAATATTCTGGACTACCTGTTAAAGAAAAATCTCACGGCTGAATTGCTGTACAACACGATCAAAAATACCTTGAAATTCAGACGAACCCGGCAGTACCTGATGGATTCGTACAACAAAAGAAAGGGCCAGTTGATGAAATTGGTAAATTAGATTTGATTTTCTAAGCGAAACGTAAGGGTATAGCGTACCGTTTTCCGGTCAATCACCAACGTAATCTTCTTTCCGGGTTTTGAATTGAGCAAAGCGTTCAACTCATTCAGGTGTAAATCTTTTGCCGGAAGGCCATTCACCGAAACGACAATGTCGCCTTCTCGTATGCCTACTTTTTCAGAAGGAGAAAGGCTTCGCACATCAGACACCTCAAAAATATTCAGGTTTGCACCTTTCGCTTTCAGCTCGATGCCACTCAGGTTGAAGTAGGTTGGTTTCTTAAACTGACTGTTTTTTTTCAAGTATAATTTTCCCTGCGGATGATTGAACACCACAGTAAAGCGGCTCAGCATTTCTCCACCAATGCTTCCGTGCCTGAAGGTGAGTGAGCTTTTGAGGGTATCCAGGTAACTGTTTGGATCGGGGAAATTGGCCAAGACATGATTTAATGTATACGACCCAAGCTTTAAAGTTTTTATTCTTCCGATTTTTCCTGTGATCACTCCGCCAAGACCTCTTCCAATAATTGTACTGACGGTGGTTGCAGGAACCCGGATACGATCATCCGATGAAGGCTCCAACATAAGCCCATGGCTGGCGCCTGTATCGACCAGAAGTTTTGCTGTCATGGAATTTCCTGGGGTCACTTCAAGCGAGGTAAGGATGAAGGGTTTTGTATCTTCTACCAACATGGGAATCTCCTGGTATCTTTTCTTTGGATGAAATTTTTCCGGGAGATATAGTGTCATGATTTTTTTACTGTAATCAATTTTAACAATAAAGCGGCTAAATAATTCGTACCCTAAAATTCCATGAACATCGGTACCTAAGTAATTCCTTAATTCCAGGTAGTCTTCTTCCAGCACCAGCAAGGCGTGTCCTCTTCCAATCACGCCCGGCAGTGTAAGGGAAACATTATTGGTAACGTAAGCATCAATTAGCTTTTCTCCTCCGGGCCCGGAAATTGTGTATTTGCGACTGTACGGAAGTTGTAGAATATCAGAGAATGCTTTTTGCGTTAAGATGGCTGTACGCACTCCGGTGTCAACAATGAACTTAAGCGGGAGCGCGTCATTCAGAACCACGCGAACTACAATCAGGTTGTTTTGAATTTCAATGGGGATATCAACTCTCTTTTTTCCTTCCGGCAATGTAAAGCCCAACACCTGTCCAATCGATTGATGGGAAAGAGCAAACACGAACAGAATGAATGATAAAAATCGAATCATAAGAACAACTCAATATAAAACAATTTTTATGGGAAGGTCTGTACCCCGTATTACGGTATTAATAAAGGCAACAGTTCTTCAGGAGAGGTAGCTACTTTAACGTAGAGGAGGTTGGAAGGGTTTAGAAAACCCTCCTTCGACATCAGGTTCATCTGACCTAAAAGCGTATCAAAGAAACCATTCACATTAAGAAGGCCAACCGGTTGATGAATTAAACGGAGTTGTCGCCAGGTAAGAATTTCTGCAGTTTCCTCAAGGGTACCCCAGCCTCCCGGCAATGAAATAAACGCGTCCGACAAGTCGGCCATTCGTTTCTTGCGTTCGTGCATGCTCAAAACAATTTCCAGTTGGGTAAGGCCAAGATGACCCACCTCTTTTTGCATAAGAAAATCGGGAATGACTCCAATTACCTTCCCGCCCTTTTCCAGCACGGTATCGGCTAAAATTCCCATGAGGCCGATGTTGCCACCACCATAGATCAGGGTGTAATTTTGGGAAGCTAGTAAAGTACCCAGTTTTCTGGCCGAATCAGCATAAACCGGGTTGTTTCCCGTGCTTGATCCACAGAAAACACAGATGTTCATTCGGGAAAGCGGAGTGAATTAATACTTGTTGTCGTGCTTGTTATTGCTCACCATTTTATTGGGGAATATCCATGGCGAAATGATGGCTAAAACAAAGAGGGCAATTACAACGTAGAAGGGTGTCCAGGAAGCATCCATAACCTTGGCTTTAAGTGGCTTTAAAATTAGGGGTATTCGGATAAAATCTATAGAAAACGACTGAAAATTATTGTATGTTATGCGATTGT
This sequence comes from Cyclobacteriaceae bacterium, assembly GCA_049306095.1. Lineage (GTDB taxonomy): Bacteria > Bacteroidota > Bacteroidia > Cytophagales > Cyclobacteriaceae > UBA2336. The sequence continues at coordinate 13,120 of JBAQPU010000049.1, read as the reverse complement.
TCTTTTAACGGGCTTTTATTCGTATGAAAAAGTTTTTGATTTTTTCGTCTGTCGGGGTCGTCATCATCACGATCCTTGTGTTGGTGGTGGGCTATATCCAACATCAAAGTAAGAAGTCCTACAGTCCGGAAGAGGAAGTTTTCTTTTCGGATGGTAACGTAAAGCTAAGAGTCTTTTACAACCGTCCGTACAAACGAAACCGTGAAATTTTTGGTGCCTTGGTTCCATACGGAAAAGTTTGGAGAACGGGGGCCAACGAGGCTACTGTTTTTGAAACAAATAAGACCATAACCTTTGAAGGGAAAAAGTTGAATCCGGGTACGTATAGTCTCTGGACGATTCCCGACAGCACAACATGGACCATTATTTTTAACTCTGAATCGGGGCAGTGGGGGATCAACCACAAAGGAGAAGCCAACCGCAATGCGGCTTTTGATGTGTTAAGCTTTCCGATTTACGCGGTGAAGCAAGAACGCATCTTTGAACAGTTTACCATTTCATTTGAAAAAATGGGAGAAGAAGCTGAGATGGTGCTGATGTGGGACAACACCGTGGTAGCAATTCCGTTTTCGTACTAGCGTTATTTCTTTTTTCGGGCCACTAACCGAATGGTGGTTCTCCTGTTTTCAATCACATCTTCCGGACGGGCATTCACAAAAAGAGACAACCTTCCACGGTCAACCCCCAGGGCAACTAACTGATCGATCAATGCATTGGCCTGCTTTTCTGTTCGGTCATTATGGTAAGTTGTTTTAACAATGAGGCTGTCACGCGTAATCATTTGTCCGGTTGAGTCAATGGCCTCCAGAGTAATATTAGTCGAGTCAACGGTAATTTCCGTCAGGTCAGGATCACTTTGTATGGAATCCTCGGCATAGCCTGCCAACAGCACCTGGATTTCAAAGTTCAGTTGTGGAGCATTTTTAAGGAGCCGGGACAACCTTCTCAACTCAGCGGCAGCCGGTTCGAGTTCGGCTGAGTTCGTCTTGAAGCGCAAGGCTTCCAATGTGAGTTCGTCACCATCCGAAAGTTCTTTTAACACAATGTTGAGCTTGTCATTTCGAAGTACGGTGTTCTCCATTAAATCGTACTGCTTTGAAAAATAGGTGTAGTTGCCGAGTTCATGATCGACTGATAGTTCGTAAGCCCCACCTTCTAACAGATAAAAAAAGAAAGTTCCGTCTGCTGCCGGTTTGCCGCTGAATACTCGTTTGTTGTCGAAGAGATTGGTTACGGAAATATATCCTGCCGTTGGCGCCCCGGCAGCATCAGTAACTATCCCATCAACTTTCATCACACCACGAGGGCGCACATCGTCTGGAAAAAGAAACTCTACCACCTCACTTTTAAATTTTCCGGGAGCTTCTTTTAATAAGTAACGTCCATTGGCAAGGGCGCTTACGTATTGATCGTCTTTCTCGGTATTCACAAAGTCAAGCGCAACAGGAGGAGACCAATTTCCATTTTGGAATTTTGTCATGTATAAATCCATACCTCCTTTATTCGGAGTGATTTTATTAGACGAGAAAATCAGCGTTTCTCCGTCCGCCATGATGCGGGGTGTTTGTGAGTTTCCGGAATTGATAAATTCGGGAAGTTCCGTTGGTTCTTCCCATTGGCCTGTCGGCTTTTTGCGCGCCATAAAAAGTTTACACCGGTCAGCCTTTTGTGGATCTATTTTCTCGCACCGCATAAAATACATCATGGTGCCATCGGTGGTGAAAGTGGGGCACGCATCGTTTGTTTTTGAGTTAATGGGGATGAATAAATTTTGAAGTTGTCCCCATGTTGTCCCTTGCAATTGACTTGTCCAGATGTCGTAACCGCCAACCCCTCCCGATTTAATGGACGATACATAAATTGTTTTGCCATCCGCGCTGAGCGTGTACCCCTTTCCATAATTGAGTTTGTTGTTTAGGTGTTTAGGTAATTCAACCGGAGCCTTCCAGTCGGCATTTTCACGTTGACTAAAATAAACGAGGGGTTCGTTGGCGTAATCGGATGTAAACAAAATGGTTGACCCGTCCAGGCTGACGAACGGAGCAAAAACATTAAGGGTAGGGTTATTAATGGAGTTGGGGAGTCTCCGGGTTTTGGCTTGTGAGAAAGTTGCCTGAGAAAACAACAAGAAACAAACGATTGCAAGGAGGTGCTTCATGACAGGAAGTTTATACGAATTAAAGTTAGCGAATAATTTATGAGCAAGATGGCAAACCCTTGCCGAAAGAGTTATAGCGAAATATGAAAGAAGGTGTGCATGTTTCCTTCCCATGTGGTATTTTAGCAATCCAAAGAAAGAAATGATACAGGTTATACCTTCCATAGCAATCCGCCACGGGAAAGTGGTGAAAATGCGCAAGGGCGATCCTACCAGCGAGAAAGCCTATGATGAAAATCCATTGGACCTTGCCAAACGTTTTGAAGATCATGGAATTGAAGTAGTTCACCTGGTTGATTTGGATGGTGCCGAGCGCGGTGCTCCGGTTAACTATCATGTGGTGGAAGCCATGGCAGGCTATACCGATTTAAAAATTGATTTTACCGGTGGGATTTCTACCGATGGCGATATCAGCAAAGCGTATGAAGCGGGTGCCGATTATATTACTGCATCCAGTATTGCTGTAACCAATCCTGAATTATTTGCTTCATGGATTGTTACCTATGGTCGTGAAAAAATCACGCTCGGTGCTGATGTTACCGATGTAAAGGCGAAGAATTTGCTCTTTCGCGGCTGGCAAAGCAAATCTGAACTTACGCTGTACGAGCATCTGGAATATTTCTATTCACGCGGTTTAAAATATGTGAAAAGTACAGATGTTTCACGCGATGGTGTACTGGAGGGACCCGCTTTTGATTTTTATTCAGACATCCGCAAACAATTCCCCGAACTAAGTATCCTGGCCAGCGGTGGTGTTCGCGGCATTGATGATATCAAACGGCTGAATGACATGGGTATTTTTGCCGTTATTTTTGGAAAAGCCTATTACGAAGGAGTGTTGAACCTGAAAGATGTTGAGCAGTTCTTAGCGAAGAAGGGAGCCTAATCGCTTTCCCCTTTTCTCCACGTTACAGGAACCACAATTTTAAAACTGAAATTTCGTCCAACATTAAAAATGCCTGTGCGGCCCGTCACCGGATTGACAGCCGCATACTTTAACCTGCTCAGGTGATTTTGATAGGCCTTATCAAAGAGGTTTGCAACCGTGAAATAAAGAGAAAACAATTCAACGTCTTTTTTGCTTCGTATAGCAGTGCCCGCACCAACGTTGAAGAGCGTGAAAGAAGGGGTGGGGGTTTCTGTTCTGTTTTCCAGCAAGACATGATCTTGTTTCATCGAGTGGGTGAGTTCCAACTTTAAAAAAGTGCTCGAAAAAATGGCACCAATTTTTTTAAACGAAACCCGAAGCTCGCTTTGTAAACGCGGAGCCGGAATGAATGGAAGATATTGACTGCTGTCGCGTTCAGACGATTGATTTTTTCCAAGCACAAAAGAAAACGAGTTTTCGAAGTGCAGCCAATCCAATGGATGCGGGTGAATGTCAAGGGTTAGTTCGCCTCCGCGCAACATGGCTTTTCCTTGTGTGTATTGAAAGGCTGGTGATGGATTGGTTGGATCCGGAATGCTGTCCGTCCCGTCTGAAGCCAGCAACTTTTCGGTATAGATGTAATTATTCAGGGCATTTTGAAAGGCGGCAACTTCGAGGGTAACATGGGTTGAATTCAACAATACGCTTGCATCCAATTGCAGTGAAGTTTCCGGATGAAGATTAAAATCACCGTACTCGTAACGAAAAGCTCCTTCATGTTGTCCGTTTGAAGCGAGTTCGGAAAGAGCAGGAGCCCGAAATCCACGCGATACATTGACCTTACCAACCAGGCGTTTTGAAAACTCATATGTAGCACCGGCACTAGCTGAGTAATTGTTGAAGACCGCCTTTTCTTCCTTAAATTTTTCGGTCATGGATGGATCTTGGGTTGGATTGCCATCGGCATCCAGGTATAAGGCGTCACTATTTAATGTGCGGGTATCGTATCGCACCCCTGCTGCGACATCCAACTTTTTGAATTGCTTTTTGGTGAATACGAATGCGCCCCAGTCGTACGATTTATATTCAGGAATAACAAACGCTAAACCCCTGTTTTGATTTTGCTGAATCATACTGCTTGTTCCTGCCGAAAACTCCCACCCCTTTACAGCAGGAAAGAAATAGATCAGGTTAAGGGTACTTGTGCGCAAATCGAAGAAGAGTTCAGCTTCGTGTTCATCCATTACGCTTCCAAATTCTTTTCGCTGATTACGCTGGTATCCCATGGTCAGTTGCAGACGTGAATCCTGAAAATAGAAATTTGATGTGTTGGAAATTCGGGTATGCCCAATCGTTTGGTTTGGTATGAATAACCGATAGGAGTTGAGCTCATCATCAGAAACGGTAGCTTCTTCCTCTGCTCCATTTTCATTTTTTGAACGGATAAAATTTCCATTAGCATCACGGTCTCCTTCCACCAGTCCAACCGATTGATTGAAAGAACTAACGGAAAGTTCGGAGTAGCCCCATTTCCTGCTGATGCCGACCATTCCATTGAAATTCAATTCATGAAAACCCGAGTTGAAAACTTTTCCATCAAATTTGTTCTCGTAGGCTTTTGCAATTTTATTGCTTGCCCGAATAAGCCAGTAAATGCCATTTAAGTTTCCATTGTTCGATAAGGAATTTCCAATAAGCCCGCTGTTTGTTTGGTAATTGCTGACCCACCGGGCAGAAAGAGTCCCGGGAGCAGCAGGCTTTGGCGGCAAGAAATTAATCACTCCACCCAACCCATCACTGCCGTACATCAGGCTTCCGGCACCTTTAACGACCTCAACCCGGTCAACAGAGAATTCATCTATTTCAATGCCGTGTTCATCTCCCCATTGTTGGCCTTCCTGCCGGTTGCCATCATTCAAGGTAATGATACGATTGTACCCCAACCCTCTGATCACCGGTTTGGCAATGGCAGTTCCGGTAGTGATCTGGCTTATGCCGGGTTTCCTGGAAAGGTTATCGATGAGGTTGGTCGAAACATTTTCAGTGAGGAACTGGTTATTCACCGTTGTTATCGGCACCGGATTTTTTCGGAGTTCAGTGGACTGGCTGATGCCGGTAACAATCACCTCGTGAAGTTCAGTGACGGAGCTTGCCAGGGAAACAACAATTTCGGTTGAACCATCTATTTGTACCGACTGAATAACCGGTGTGTATCCAATAAGTTTAAACTCTACTATGAATTTGCCGGATCTTAATCCATCAATATGAAAGTAACCGCTTGTATCAGTGATGGTTCCTTTTTTTAAGTCGTGAAGATAAACCGTAACACCCGGCAGCTTCATGCCGGTTTCCGAATCGGAAACAGAACCGGATAAAGCGTGTTGAGAATGACCGGGGAGAATTGAACAAATGAAAAGAATGAAAGAAGTAAGGGGCGGTTTCAAACTCATCCTGAATGCAACAGCGTTGCAAATAAGTAGATAGAAATAAAAAAACAAACGAATTATTCTATCATATCCGATAGTTTGAATTTCTCAATGATGTAATACAGAAAGTTAAAGGAAAGCGGATCAGCTTCCTTTTCTACTTTACCACCCGATTGCTGTTTGGTGGGTTGTTTAATTAAAACACTATCAGAATCGCGGGGAGTATCTTTAATCACAACCGGAGCAGGCGCAGGAGTTACCGCTTTATTACCCGCTTCTCCACCCAGAGTTGGATCCGTCTCGTATTGCGGTATTTCTTTTAGGGTTGGATCAACATCCGGCTGTTGGCTTCTGTCCTCCTGAGCGTAAACCGGCAAGGTCAACAGAAGTGCTAAAAACACAATAATAACAGTCTTATCGGGTGGCTTCAGGTGCATAAGGTAATGATGCCAAAACGCAAAATTTAGTTTTATTGTTACAGGAAAGGTAGAAATTTCATTTGGGTAAAATCCAAATAATAGACGAATACGCTGATCCGGTAGACAAAAAGCAATTTTAAGAACCTATTTTAGCCGATATATGAGAATTTCCTGGGAGGATTTTGAAAAAGTTGACTTGCGAGCGGGTACTATTATTAAGGTAGAGCCTTTTCCGGAAGCAAAAAAACCGGCCTTTAAACTATGGATTGATTTAGGGGAGTTGGGCATTAAAAAATCCAGTGCCCAAATTACTAATCTGTATGAACCTGCTACGCTGATGGGCCGTCAGGTAATTTGTGTGGTAAATTTTGAACCCAGGCAAATCGGAAAATTTGTTTCAGAGGTATTGGTAACGGGTTTTCCAAACGAGCAAAACTTTGTAGTACTTGGATCAGTGGATCAACCCGTTCCGAACGGGGCACGACTCTTTTAGCATGTATCACTTTTCAGATCTGAACAAGTTCATTGATCAAAGCGAACTGTCGCTTTCTGTAGACAGGCCTGTGCACTATTTGATTACCGACAGTCGCAAAGCACTGGTGCAGGAAGGTTCTGCTTTTTTTGCTATTAACGGGCAGCATCACGATGGCCATCAGTACATACCATCACTTTATAAAGTGGGCATTCGTCAATTTGTAATTGAGAAGGAAATTCCTGTTCATCAGTTTTCAGGAGCAAATTTTTTAAAAGTCAGGTCCACAGTTGAGGCGTTGCAAAAAATAGCCGCTACCCTACGATCGCAATTTTCAATACCAATCGTTGGTATTACGGGGAGCAACGGAAAAACTATTATTAAAGAATGGTTGTACCAACTGCTGTCGAAGGAATATGTGATCGTAAAAAATCCGGGAAGCTATAATTCTCAATTGGGTGTGCCGCTCGCGGTGTGGCAGCTACAGCCACATCATACACTAGGAATTTTTGAGGCTGGAATTTCGAAACCGGGCGAAATGGAAAGGCTTGAAAATATTATCAAACCAACCATCGGAATTTTCACCAACATTGGAACGGCACATGACGAAAACTTTACGGATGCCGGGCAGAAGATTAATGAAAAACTAAAGCTCTTTCGCAATGTGCATACCCTGATTTATTGTGCCGATCAGCCAGACGTTTCCAAACTAATTGCGCAATCAAAAATTCCGGGCCTTTCCTGGGGGTTCTCTTCCACGGCCGATATTAGAGTTACAAAGGTTAACCGTTCGTACACTATAGTATGGAACGAGACCAGGGTTCAACTGGAGCTCCCCTTTTCTGATCGGGCATCGGTTGAAAACGCCTTTCATTGTATTGCATTGATGCTGCTGTTGAAGGTAGATGCATCGCATATTCAGGAACGGGTTCGTACCCTGCGGTCGGTTCCGATGCGCCTTGAACTGAAAGAGGGTATAAATCAATGCATGGTTATTGATGACACTTACAACAACGATTTAGCGGGCCTTCAAATCAGTCTTGATTTTCTTCAGCATCAAAGTCAGAAGGCGAATAAAACAGTCATTCTATCAGATGTGTTGCAGTCAGGTTTATCAGAGCAGGAACTGACCGATCAACTGGCCAACATCATTGGTAAAAGCGGACTAAAAAAATTTATTGGCATTGGCCCCGTGTTATTCAGACATGCTGAAAAATTTAACGTGCCTGCGCAATTTTATAAATCGACCCTAGACTTTATTGAGTCGTTCGATTTCAGCACATTCCATCAGGAAGTTATTTTGGTAAAAGGGGCTCGCACCTATGGCTTCGAAAAAGTGGTAGCACAGTTGCAGCGGAAAGTCCACGGCACTGTAATGGAGGTTGATTTGGGGGCATTGATCTTTAACCTCAACTATTTCAAATCGAAATTGAAACCAGGAACAAAAGTAATGGTGATGGTAAAAGCCTTTGCTTACGGAAGCGGAAGTGTTGAGGTGGCCAACGTGTTGCAGTACCACCAGGTCGATTACCTGGGAGTTGCCTACGCGGACGAAGGAATTGAGTTGAAAAAAAATAACATTACTGTACCCATCATGGTGATGAACCCTTCGGAAGAAGGATTTCAGGGAATTTTGAATTTCAATCTGGAGCCTGAACTGTATAGTTTCAAAATTTTGCATGAATTTATTTCTTTCTTAAAGGGCAGGCAGTGCAGGGTGCACATCAAAGCAGATACCGGCATGCATCGGTTAGGATTTGAAGAGGGTGATTTCGAACAATTAGCAGCGATTTTGCAGCAAAATAGAAACCTGGAAGTAGCCTCAGTTTTTACTCACCTGGCCGGTTCAGATGAAGCAGAACACGATTCATTTTCGAATCGGCAGGCCGGGCAGTTTATGAAATTTGCAACAGCCCTTACCGCAGCGCTGGGCTATCAACCGCTTTTCCATGTTTTAAATACCCCTGGAATTTTGCGACTTCCGCAATGGCAATTGGATATGGTCCGTTTAGGCGTGGGGCTGTATGGGATCGATCCAACCGATAACCAGCATGTACTTAAAACAGTAACCACCCTTAAAACGGTTATCTCACAAATCCGTACCGTGAAAAAAGGAGAAAGTGTGGGTTACAGCAGGAAAGGGAAGGCAATACATGACATGACGCTGGCAACAATTGCAGTGGGCTATGCCGATGGTTACAGCCGTGCCTTCAGTGGGGGCACGGGTGAAGTATTGGTGAATGGGAAACGTGCACCGGTGGTTGGTAATGTTTGCATGGATATGACCATGATTGACATCACTGGCATTGATGCGAAAGAAGGAGACGAGGTTATTTTGTTTGGAGAAGAACTTCCGATACAGGAACTTGCCGCCCGTATAAAAACCATTCCCTATGAAATTCTAACCAACACGAGTGAGCGGGTTAAAAGAATTTTTGTGGCCGAAAGTATTTAATTCAAAAGAGTATGATGAAACGTTTTAACTTTTTATTGACAGGGTTCGGGATGCTGGCGGTTGGCATATTTTTGACAGGATGTGATAGCGATGAACCGAAAAATAAAAATGAGTACGTCAATCAGTGGATTTTAGAAAATATGGAGTTCTATTATTTATGGAACAACGATATTCCTAACTCACCCAATAAAACGCAAGAGCCGGATCTGTTTTTTGAGTCACTGCTTTCCGAGGAAGACCGCTTTTCATGGATACAGGATAACTATGAAGAATTGCTGAATTCGCTTCAGGGTGTTAACAAAGAAGCGGGATATGAATTTAAACTGTACCGCGAAAGTTCCGCCAACGAGAATGTGATTGCCCAGGTGGTGTACATCAAGGCAGGGTCACCGGCTGCTGCAGTTGATTTGCTAAGAGGCGATGTGATCACACACATCAATGGCGAGCAGATGACGCTCTCAAATTACCAAAGTTTGCTGGGGTTGATCAGCGAAAACCACACCATTCGTTACAAACGCGATGATGGCAGCGGAGTGTTTGCCGACAAAGGAACGCTGTCACTAACCACAGTTGAATTTTCCGAAAACCCACACTTCATGCATACGGTGTTGGATTACCCGGGAGCGGGAAAAAAGATTGGCTATTATGTGTACAATTTTTTTGCGGCAGGGCCATCTCAAACCAGCACACAGTATAATACAGAAATGGATAACATTTTTACCGAGTTCAAAAATGCCGGCATTACTGATTTGGTATTAGACCTTCGCTACAACAGTGGCGGAGCCGAAAGTGCCACCATTCGGTTAGCAAGCCTGATTGGAAAAGATGTTGACAATACAAAAATTTTTGTGAGAAGATCGTACAATAATGCACTTCAGGCCGCCATTCTGGATGACCCAAGCTTAGGAGCAGATTTTCTGATCAAAAAATTTGAAAACAAACCACAAAACATCGGTACACAAATTTCAGGCAAACTGTATGTGTTAACCGGTTCGCGCACAGCTTCGGCCAGTGAATTGCTGATTAACGGACTGAAGCCCTATATGTCTGAAATTTTTATTATTGGCGATACCACCATTGGAAAAAATGTTGGCTCAATTTCCCTGTATGAGCCCAACGATCCGAAGAATACCTGGGGCATGCAACCCATTGTTGTGAAATCGTATAACAGTTTAAATCAATCTGATTACAGTGATGGCTTTATTCCCGACATCGCCAACAACGATAATTCCCTTTACATTTTTCCATTGGGTGATCCGCAGGAAGAATTGTTGAGCCTGGCCATTGGTGAAATTGTGGGAAGTGGAGGACGCAAAGATGTATCCGCATCGAAGTCAGGACTGGAAGCAATCGGCTCATCGGTTGACCGTAAGAGAGGCAGGTATAACTTGCTTATCGATGACGAAAAGCTGGTGAAGTTTTTCAGGTCGAGAGCATTAACCGCACCCTAGGTTTTTTTTGAGGTTGCGCTCAGGCAGTCCTCCAAAATCGAAGGGCTTTTCACCTTCTGATTCGGGCACCACCCCGGTCTTTTTTTGTGGAGGTTGGGATTTTTTCGTTGACTTTTTCTTAGTCATGGAGTAAAGGTAGCTGATGAAAATCATTGTTTTCACAGGCAATCGGCCTATCTTTGTTTAAATTTAATCTAAATAAGGTGGTGAAGGGCAATAAGAACGTTTCGCAAATGAAGCCCGGTGAGGTAGGGATAATTGCCGGTTTTACTGACGAAGAATTGTCGGTGAAGCTTTTAGAAATGGGTTGTTTGCCGGGCGCGGCTATTCGTTTTAATTTTTCGGCCCCCCTGGGCGATCCGGTTTGTATCAGCGTGCTTGATTACGAACTTTCCCTCCGCGTTGAAGAAGCGGCCACGATTTCAATTCTTAATTAATGTCAGATTCCGCCCGGCTTAAAATAGCGTTTGTTGGAAATCCTAATTCAGGGAAGTCTTCGCTGTTCAATCATTTCACGGGCCTCAATCAGAAGATCGGAAACTTTCCGGGAGTAACTGTTGAGAAGCGAATTGGAGTTGCATCACTCAGTGAAAACCTGGGAGCCGAAATTATGGATCTTCCCGGCATATACAGTTTATATCCGCGCAGCCTGGACGAGCGAATCGTTACCGAAGTACTGCTCAATCACAAATCAGATTCCTGTCCCGATAAAATTGTTGTAGTAGCCGATGCCACCAACCTGAAAAGAAGTTTGCTGTTGCTCACCCAAGTCATTGATATTGGCTTGCCAACGGTACTGGCACTGAATATGATGGACCTGGTGGCCAGGGCCGGAATCAGCTATGACATTAACAAATTGTCGCAACGACTGGGGGTACCGGTTATTCCCATTAATGCCAGAAGGGGAACAGGGTTAGATGAATTGAAACGCGTATTACGGGAGCCACTTGAAATTCCTTCCATTAATATTTTCAATGTATACGAAGAAGCAAAGGGAGCCGTAAAATCATTGCGTACTCAATTGCAGCTTGACAATGATTATGAGGCTTATCAGATTTTACAACAGCCAACCGCGCTTTCTTTTTTGTCGAAAGAGGATCATCGTATGATCCAGCAGATTAGCGCGCAACATGATTTTTTTCCGGGCAAATTTCAAGGAGCTGAAACCATTCATCGCTACACATTCATTCAAAATTTACTGGACGAAGTCACGCTGAAAACTTCCGATGAGTCGTGGAAGCGTTACAACAGCAAGCTTGATAAAATATTAGTTCATAAAGTTTTTGGGTACGTTATTTTCTTTGGAATCCTGTTTCTGATTTTTCAATCCATCTTCGCGTGGGCTTCTGTACCGATGGATTGGATTGATGGTTTGTTTGCGTCATTCAGTAATTTCGTTGGTACAGCACTTCCTGATGGACCGCTGACGCGACTGTTGGCTGAAGGTATCATTCCTGGAATTGGAGGCATTGTAATTTTTGTGCCGCAGATTGCCATTCTCTTTGCATTCATTGCCATTCTTGAAGAGACCGGGTACATGGCTCGCGTGGTTTTTTTGATGGACAAAATCATGCGAAAATTCGGACTTAACGGGAAAAGCGTTGTTCCGCTCATGTCGGGTGTAGCATGCGCCATCCCTGCCATCATGGCCACCCGCACCATTGACAACTGGAAAGAAAGAACCATTACGATTTTCGTAACACCACTAATGAGTTGTTCGGCTCGCCTGCCGGTGTTCACCATTCTCATTGCATTGATCGTTCCGGAAGATGCCTCCTTTGGGTTCTTCAACCTTCAGGGACTTACCCTTATGGGACTTTACCTGTTGGGATTTGCAGCGGCCATGCTATCGGCATTGGTGATGAAATACATCATCCAGGTAAAAGAAAGAAGTTATTTACTGATGGAGTTGCCTGCTTATCGATGGCCAAAGTGGACGAACGTAGGACTAACCATTGTTGAAAAAACAAAGTCATTTGTGCTCGAAGCAGGAAAAGTCATTATTGCCATTTCTGTCGTGCTGTGGGTATTGGCCAGTTATGGGCCCGGAGATAAATTGGAAAACGCGAAGCAGTATGTGCTGGAGGAATCAGCTAACCTGCGCCTGACCGAGCAGGGATTGGAGGACAGAATTGCCGCGTACAAGTTAGAAAATTCTTATGCCGGAATTGTCGGTAAAGCTATTGAGCCGGTTATCCGTCCGCTGGGGTTTGATTGGAAAATTGGAATAGCCTTGATTACTTCTTTTGCCGCACGAGAAGTTTTTGTGGGTACGATGGCCACGATTTACAGCATCGGAAGCACTGAAGATGAAACCACGATAAAAATGAGAATGCAGGAGGAGATCAATCCTGAAACCGGTGGCCCGCGGTTTACTCCTGCAGTGGGATTTTCACTGCTGGTTTTTTACACGTTTGCCATGCAATGCATGAGTACCCTTGCCGTGGTGTATCGCGAAACTAACGGTTGGAAATGGCCCATGCTTCAACTGATTTATATGTCGGTACTGGCATACGTTTCTTCCTTTGTTGTGTTTCAGCTCCTTTCCTAAGCAAATTTTAAGTTCGCAAGAGCAGCCATCTAACGTTTAATGTTCAACCTTGAACTTTAAACTTTGAACCTCGAACCTTGAACTTTCCACGGCATCCTTTCTATATTTAAGAATAATTCAATGTTTATGAACAAAAACTATCAGTTAGGTCTTCTCTACCTCGTTCATTTACTGGTAAGTGCTGATGGTGTTGTAGATGAAAATGAACTGGCGGCCCTTGATAAAATCAAGAGTCACGAAAACATACCAGATGAAATTTTCAATCAGTTCAAACGAGACATTGCTCAAAAGAAAGAGCGCGACCTTTACCAGGCTGGGCT
>JBAQPU010000048.1:0-15687 GCA_049306095.1 Cyclobacteriaceae bacterium | reverse complement strand
GGCTATGCTCATAAAAGGCTACTTCAGGCGTTAACCGCAAGTCTAAAAATTCGGTCATGCGATAATTCACAATAAACCCTAACGAAAACCCCGGCTTCCAATCAGGAATTACCGAGTGAACAGAATCAAAACCGGAGGTAACAAACTTGTCGGAATATTCAATCTGGTAGCTGGTAGTGTGCAGCCCTATTAAAAAGCCGTACGTAATTTTACGTTGATCGTAGTCAGGGTTATTTTTTCTTGCCCAGCGATAGGACTGTGCATGCAGACTTCCCACAACCAAAACTAATCCTGCGACCAGGATTATTTTTGTGCGGTATAAATTGAGCTTATTCCAAAGGTTAATGGCTTGCATGCTGTGTTTTTGAAACCTGTTTTTTCAAGGATACCGGTAAAGTCTACTCCGTCAGGAAAGGCTTCCACCGATTCGGGTAAATAGGTATAGGCTGCCTTGTCTTTCGATACCAACCGGCCGATTTTAGGCAATATCGTTTTAAAATAAAAATTATAAAGTTGCTTAAACGGAAAGCGTTTGGGACGTGAAAATTCAAGAATCACCAGCATGGCACCCGGCTTCATCACCCTGCGAATCTCTGATAGCCCCTGTTCAAGATTTTCAAAATTTCTCACTCCAAACCCAACGGTAACCGCATCAAAATTATTGTCTGAAAAAGGCAGTTTCTCTGAATCACCATGCTTCAGTTCAATCGTATGCTGCAGTCCACGTGCCGCAATCTTCTTTCGGCCTACTTCCAGCATACCTTCTGAAATATCCACACCCATAACCTTTTCTGGTCGAAGGTCCAGCGCCTGTAAGGCAAAGTCGCCAGTGCCGGTTGCCACATCCAGAATAGATTTTGGTGCGGCCGGTTGCAGTATGCGGATTGCCTTCTTTCTCCATCCTTTGTCAATACCGAGGCTTAAAAAATGATTTAAAAAATCATACCGGTAGCTGATGTTATCGAACATACGGGCTACCTGTTCTTTCTTCGATACCGCTTCTTCTTTATAAGGAACAACTGTCATGAAATAATAACTACTTGCACCGCAAGTTGGTAATAAAAAATGAAATTAAGCATTCAACTGCCCGACTCCTTACGGAGGCTTGACCGGCCATGCAAAAACAAAAAAGCCCGGTTGCAGACCAGGCTTTATAAGATTGTGTATACCGCTAATTTCCGGTTACTTTAAACTCAACCCTGCGATTTAATTCACGGCCTTCATCTTCATCATCGTTACTGGCCAGCGGTTTTGTTGCACCATATCCTACTGCTTTGATCCTGCGTGAATCCACTCCCTTCTTGGTAAGGAAATCTTTCACGGCCTCTGCCCTCTTGCGTGATAAAAATAAATTATAATTTTTTGTACCTACCACATCGGTATGACCGGCAATTTCCACTTGCATGGCAGGATTTTGCTGCATCATGCGTTCAAGTTTATTTAATTCGTTATAGGAGTCTTGCTTAAACGTAGCCTTATCAAAATCAAAATAGATGTTGCGTAAAATAGAAACCATACCGGTTTGAAGCTTGCGCATTTCAATAGTACGGGTCACCACTTTCTCCTGATCAGAAGCTCCTTCCAACTTCACCGTTTGATTGACGAACATAAATCCTTCTGCCTCCACCGAAAGGCGATAGTCTTTTGAACCGGTGGCCGCAATGCTAAACTCAAATGTTCCTTCACCGGTAGAAGATGAACCTACCACCACGTTATCGCGCAGGCCTTGCAACTTTACTTTGGCAGGAAGCGGTTGTTTTCCTTCTGCATCCACAACCTGTACAACATAGCGCATCGGAACAATAGTTTTTACCGGCTCTTTCACGGGTTCTTTTACCGGTTCTGGTTCAGGTTGCTTTACAGGTTCCGGTTCTGGCTCTTTAACCGGTTCCGGATTTTTGGCAATGGGCTGATCCGGAACGGTGATCATGTAGATATCATCGTAACCCAGGCCATCTTCCCGAACGGATGAATAGTACGCCCGTTTTCCACCGCTGGTGGTCACATAATAGATATCGTTGTCGGGCGTGTTGATGGGATACCCTAAATTTTCGGGTTCGCTCCATTCATTTGTGGATGCATCGAAAACTGATTTATAAATATCGAATCCGCCCATTCCTTTGCGACCCTTTGAACTGAAGTATAAGGTCTTCCCATCGTAATCAATGAAGGGACCATCATCATCAAATTCGGTATTGATCTTTGAACCCAAGCTTTTCACAATCGACCATTCACCTTTTAAATCTTTTGTGGCTTTGTAAATATCCAATCCGCCAAAACCGCCCGGTCGGTTACTGGAGAAGTAAAGTGTTTTTTCATCTTTTGAGATACTGATGGACTTTTCTTCATAGCTGGAGTTTATGATTCCAGGAAGAGGTTTTGGCTCTCCCCATGTACCATCTGCTTGTCGTTCTGAGTAAAGAATATCGCCACCTCCGTCATCGGTATAAACAAACAAGGTATTACCATCAGCCGATAGGGCGACATCTGAGTTGTGATAGGGGTTATTAATAATAGAGCCTATATTTTCAGCAGGTGACCACTTTCCATTTACCTTCTTCGACACAAAAATATCTTCATACGGTTTGTTGTCTTCAAACACATCGGCATTCAGGTTTCCGTCCCGTCTTCTTGAGGTGAATACAATTTCATCTTCATTCTCATTAAATACCGGAGCATAATCATCCATCTCTGAATTAATCTCGCTACCAATGTTCACAATCGAATAGTTAGCTGGGCTCGCTACATACAATTTACCGTTTTCGCATTCAAAAATACCCCTGTCAGCAGCAGCCGCCACTATTCTATCTTTGCCCTGATAATTGGGTCGCTTAGCCAGCTTTTCTTTATACCGATTGTAAAAGTCGATGGCTTTGTCGAACTCAAGCCCGTACTGGTAACTTCTGGCAATCCAATATTCAAGATCAAACCTGTAATTCGGATCGATGTCATACACCCTCATTAAATATTTCACACCCAAATCTTTTCCGATGGTATGGATGTGCATATAGCCTGCCTCAAAGTTCGCCTTGAGATTCTCAGGATCAAGATTGGCAGCCGTTACCAAAAGATCGCGCGCTTCGTCCATCGCTTTGGTGGCTTCCATGATCAATTCGGCTTGCAGTAAGTACTCTTCAGCCTGCTGTTTGTTGGAAGGCTCCTGGCTATACCCTGGTAGAAAAAGCCCTGCGACAGCTAAAAAAATCAGTACACAACGGATACTGTACATGTCAAAAATAAGTTATGCCAAAAATAAAGTTATGAATAAACGTATAACAAAGCTTGCCAATATAGAAAAAACTGGCAATTTGACCACATAATTTTAACATCATAAAGCACGTAAATCTTACATTCTTACGATTTAGGGGTGAAAGCTTTACTTTAACTTGGTCTAACTCATGGAGATACGACAGGCAGAATTTGTTTCCAGCATTACCGATATGGGGAAAGCTCCGGCTAAAAAACTGCCTGAATTTGCCTTCATTGGCCGTTCAAATGTTGGAAAGTCGTCTCTGATCAACATGATCACCAACCGGAAGGGGTTGGCAAAAACTTCTGCTAAACCCGGCAAAACTCAAACCATCAACCATTTTATTATCAACCAGAAATGGTACCTGGTAGACTTGCCCGGCTACGGGTTTGCCAGTGTAAGCAAAGACCAGCGGCAGGGATTTGGAAGGATCATCGATCACTACCTGACAAAAAGTGAGGCGTTGTATTGTCTATTTGTACTGGTCGATATCCGGCTGGAACCACAGGCCATCGATACTAAATTTCTCGATTGGGCCGGTACAAGCGAAATTCCCCTGGCCATTATTTTTACCAAAGCAGATAAACTTAGCACAGGCAAAATCAACCGGGCGATTGAACAGTATAAAACCGAATTACTTAAAAGGTGGGATGAACTTCCCCCCATGTTCGTCACATCGTCTACCTCCAAAAAAGGAAAGGCCGAGTTACTGAGCTTCATTGAAAAGAGTTTACCGGGCAAGGGATAGGTACTGCTTATCGTTCGGATAAAAAAATGCTTAGTTTTGCCCTTCAAAAAAAATAGAAGTCATGACGTTAGATGACATTGCAACAATTTCGGGTAAAGGTGGACTATTCAAAGTTTTTAAACCGGCCAAATCGGGTGTAATTCTTGAATCGTTGGATGAGGCTAAAACAAAATTAGTGGCAACCGCTAATCACCGGCTATCGATACTGAGTGAGATTTCAATTTATACGACCACAAAAAAAGGAACAGTGCCGTTGGCTGAGGTGTTGAAAAAAATCCATGCTTCTTTTGGTGATGATATAGGGCTGGATGCAGAGGCAGATGCGCGCGAGCTGAAATCATTTTTAAAATCGGTATTGCCCGACTATGACGAAAATCGCGTATATGTTTCGGATATTAAGAAATTAGTGAAGTGGTATGGAGTATTATTGAAACATGCACCTGAAATTATTACTGCATCATCTGACAAAAAGGAGTAGCCTCAAAAACTCTGCGCCTTCTCCACCATATTTGTTGATCCTACGTAAAAAGGTACCCGTTGATGCAACGAGGTGGGTTGAATATCGAGTACTCGGCCTTTTCCATCGGTAGCCATTCCACCGGCCTGCTCGGCAATCATCGCCAGGGCATTGCACTCGTACATCAACCGCAATTTTCCCTGAGGGTCTTTGGCTGTAGCCGGATAAATGTAAATCCCTCCCTTTAATAAGTTACGGTGAAAATCGGCTACCAGAGACCCAATGTACCGGCCAGTATAATTTTTTTCCTTGCAAAAAGAAATATACTCCTTTACCGGCTGGGCAAATGAATTATACGAACCTTCATTGATAGAATAAATTTTTCCGTCTGCCGGCATTTTCATATCGGGGTGCGACAGGAAATACTCACCCAGCGATGGCTCGTAGGTAAACCCGTTCACACCAAAGCCGGCTGTGTACACCAGCATGGTGGATGATCCATATAAAATATATCCGGCTGCTACTTGTTCCGTTCCTTTTTGCAGGATATCCATTTCCTGGATTGGTGTACCCACCGGACTTTTTCTCCTGTAAATTGAAAAGATCGTTCCGATCGAAACATTCACGTCAATGTTGGAAGATCCATCCAGCGGATCAATGGCAATAACATATTTCCCCTGGTTGTTCAAGTCGGTGTACGTTTCAGCTTCTTCAGAAATCAACGCACATGCCTCTCCACCTTTTGTAAGCGCCCGTGAAAAGCGAATGTTTGCCAGTACGTCCAGCTTTTGCTGCTGATCGCCAGCCGTATTGGTCGAACCCATCGAACCCATAATATCGATCAACCCGGCCTTATTCACCTCGCGGTTTACCACCTTCGATGCCAAAGCGATATCACGCAGCAACTGGGAGAGCTCCCCACTGGCATACGCAAACTGTTCCTGGTTACTTTTAATAAAACGGTCGAGGGCACTTCCGATGGGTTCTGCTATTCGTGATCCTTCCATGCTTGGCGGCTTAATTTTTTAGGGTGATCTTTAGGTTCAAATGAGGCCGTAAAGTTAATTCGCAAACGATTTAGATCAATAGAAATGAAGGTTTTTAAATTTGGCGGGGCATCACTCCAGAATGCGGCAGCCATTCGCAACATGGCTTCCATTGTGAAATCCTATACCGATACACCTTTACTTGTGGTGGTTTCGGCAATGGGGAAAACAACCAACGCTCTTGAAAGTATATTAAATACGTTTGTTAAAGGTGGTGACTACCAAGCCGAAATTGAGTTACTCAAAAACTATCACATCCGGGTTTGCGAAGAACTCTTCGGCCCCGACCATCCGGTTAGCTCACAACTCAACGTACTTTTTGAGGAGCTTTTAAAAAAAATACAACGCCCGGGCGACTATGACTTCGTTTACGACCAGGTTGTTTCGATGGGAGAAGTCATTTCTTCTGTTGTTGTGGAAAGTCAACTGGCAAGTATTGGTTTAAGCACCGCCTGGTTGGATAGCCGAAACTATATTCTTACCGATTCAACTTTCAGAGAAGGAAAGGTTCAGTGGAAGGAAACCTTTGAGCATATAGCCGCCCTTCACCCGATTCTCCAAAAGAACATCGTGGTCACGCAGGGTTTTATCGGGGCTACTAAAGATGGATTGACTACAACTTTAGGTCGAGAGGGTTCTGATTTTACCGCGGCCATATATGCTTCGTGCCTGCAGGCTGAGTCGGTTACGATCTGGAAAGATGTGCCCGGTGTAATGAGTGCCGACCCCAAGCGACTTCCAAATTCAGTGGTATTCACTGAGCTTCCTTATAAAGAAGCTGCTGAAATGACCTACTACGGAGCATCGGTGATCCATCCCAAAACCATTCAACCGTTGGCGCTCAAACAAATTCCGTTGCTGGTAAAAAGTTTTGAAGACCCTGCCCTGCCCGGAACAAAGATTCATGAATGCCACATTGAACACCTTCCTCCGTTGATTGTGTTCAAAGAGAATCAATGCCTGATCTCCTGCAAAGTAACGGACTACACTTTTGTGAGCGAACAACAACTGAGCATTATCTTCCAGGCCATTTCTGAATTGGATATAAAAATTAACGTGATGCAGAACTCGGCTATTTCGTTTTCCTTTTGCATCGACTTTCGCGAAAGTAAAGTAATGGCTCTCATCAATAAACTTCAGCACAAGTTTGAAGTGTATTACAACACCGGACTAACCTTGATTACCGTAAAGAACTACAATGAAGAAGCGTTCAATACGTACAGAAAAAAATCAGGCGTACTAATCGAACAATCGTCCCGCTCTACATTACAAGTGCTGCTTAAGGCCTGAGGTGTTTTCCAGATGTTGGATAAAGTGCTCCATGGAATTATCCAGAATATCGAAGACCCGTTGAAAGTCCTTTTCATTTCCATAATACGGATCAGGCACTTCAAGATGACTGCCTTCCGCTTCAAAACTTCGCATGAGTGAAACCTTCTGCGCGTACCCGGATGCACCTGCCAGCTTGAGAATATTTTCATAGTTGCTCTTATCCATCGCCAGTATAAAATCAAATTCCTCGAAATGTTCTGATGAAAGTTGTTGGCCGATGTGCTCAATCATCACCCCGTTTCTCTTCGCATTAGCAATCGTTCTTGGATCAGGCGAATCACCTACGTGGTAGTTGGCAGTTCCGCACGAGTCGGCCATCACAATATGCTGAAGGCCCATCGTAGCAATCTTATGGTTGAATATTGCTTCCGCCAAAGGCGACCGGCAAATGTTGCCTAAGCATACAAACAGGACTTTAACTTTCTTCATGACAAACGATCGGAATAGGCTTTAAACAAACACGTAGTGCCGTTTAAGCAAAATAAATCAAGGTTACACAAACAATCAAAAACGTATGAATCGGCAGGCATAGCACAAATACGCCTATTGGTTTAAAAGCCCCTCTTCACTTGCTCGAAGGGGGCTTTTTTTTATTCCACCTTCCCCTTCATTTATTCAATCCTCCCCTCGCCCCTGGAGAGGGGAGGTGACTGAAAGACGGAGGGGTGAGGTAATTTTTTTAGATTTGCAAAAACCAATCACGTATGGAATTCATTAACGTTACCGAACAACACCAACCGGGCATTGCCCTGATTCAGCTCAACCGGCCTAAGGAATTAAATGCGCTTAACCCTCAATTGATGCAGGAGGTTCGCGACTCCCTTCAACTTCTGGATAAGAATGAGCAGGTAAAAGTGATCATCATCACTGGTAACGATCAGGCCTTTGCCGCGGGGGCCGACATCAAACAAATGGCCGACAAATCTGCCATTGATATGCAGATCATGGATCAGTTCAGCACCTGGGATCAGATCAGGAAAACAAAAAAACCGATTATTGCGGCCGTATCAGGATTTGCCTTGGGCGGAGGATGTGAATTTGTGATGACTTGCGATATGGTCATCGCATCTGAAACCGCCAAGTTCGGTCAGCCTGAAATTAAACTAGGGACTATTCCCGGTGCGGGTGGAACACAACGCCTTACCAAAGCCGTTGGAAAAGCAAAAGCGATGGAGTTGATTCTTACAGGAAGATTTTTATCGGCACAGGAAGCTCACTTTTACGGATTGGTGAATAAAGTTGTTCCGGTAGAAATGTATATGCACGAAGCGGTTGAACTGGCAAAAGAAATCGCAAACATGTCGACCATTGCCGTGCAACTCGCGAAAGAAGCTATTAACCGTTCTTTTGAAACACAGCTTGACGAAGGCCTGATGTTCGAGCGCAAAAATTTCTACCTCACATTTGCCTCTGAAGATCAGAAGGAAGGGATGAAGGCTTTCGTAGAAAAACGCAAACCGGTTTTTAAAGGAAAGTAGATATGATAAAATATTTACTATTCTCGGGCTGCCTGTTTTTTCAGCTCGCGGCTTTCGCACAACAACCTGCCGACAGCACCCAGGTACCTGAACAAAAAGTAAGAAGAGATACCAGGCCATTTATGAGCCGGATCAGCCTGGGTGGCTCTACCGGCTTCTGGATCAATACACGCGAAACCTTTGTGGAGGTGTCGCCCATGCTGGCGTATTACTTTCCGAAAATTTTAACAACGGGTTTTGGATACCGGTACATCTATACACGTGACAGGCGCTATCAAAAAAACCTGCATACGCATGGTCCTAATCTTTTTGCGCGAGCGCAGCTTACCAGGCGAATTTATTTATGGACAGAATGGGAATATTTAAAAACTGAATACGCTTACGATCTTGGCAATTCTGATATTACCACCCGCACCGATCATGTCGATTCCTTTTTTGGAGGCGCAGGATATATTCGTCAAATTGGCAAAAAAGGGCGCGGTGGAATTAGTGTTCAGTTGTTGTATAATTTTTTATACAATCGGGAGGATCATTCTCCTTATTATAGTCCGGTAATTTATCGTGTAGGATATTTCTTTTAACGATCTTGCGCTGAGAATTTTTTAAGAATCTTCTGTGATCAGGCAATTATTTATCGGCATTGCAATTGTTTTTGCTATTACATGCACTGAGGCGCAAGTGAAAAAAGATTCTGTTGACCACAAGAAGAAAAATTCGCTTGCCAAAAAAGCTTTTCGAGAAGGCCTCCACTTAATTTCGACCACGCCAAAAGACCCTGTTAAAAACAGCAAAAGTGAGAACCCATTTCTTCCGTACAGCGGAAAAATTATACGTTCGATTTACATCCAGCATATCGGTTTTGAGAAATCAATTTACGACAGCACTAAAAAGACAAAAAAGCTGGTAGCTGATGTTTCAAATTTTTTGCACGTTAATACCCGTGCCAAAACCCTCAGACAACATCTTTTCATAAAAAAAAATGAACCGCTCAATCCACACAAGTTGGCCGATAACGAACGTTATCTTCGCGACAAGGATTTTATTTTGGACTGTAGAATTGTTCCTGATTCCATTCCTGGAACGGATTCAGTTGATCTTGTTGTTCTCACCCGTGATGTTTTTAGCATTGGTGGTTCGGCAGGCGGCAGCCCACCAAGCTCTCTTGAGTTCAGTATTTACGATGCCAATTTAGCCGGACGTGGCCAGCGACTGGAATATTTTTCGCTGCTGGAAGAAGATCGGCACCCATTTTATGGTTTCGGATTGTTATTTAATCAAAGTAGCATTTTTGGAAGTTTGACCAACCTCGAACTGATTTATACACAGATCAATTCAGGCCGAAGCATTGGCAAAGAAAATGAGTACGCCATCATTACCCGTTTAAACCGCCCGTTGGTATCGCCTTATTCGCGGTTAGCCGGTGGCTTTGAGTACAGCAAAAACTGGTCTGAAAATGTGTATCGCGAAGCAACCGATGAGTTTCTCAAATACAATTACAATATTTTCGATGTGTGGCTGGGATACAATATCGGTGTCAAACGAAATTTTAAAAATCGTAACCGACAATTTCTTGCCATACGTTACGCGGACGGTGTTTATGGAGATACTCCGGAACAACCTGAATACAGAGTACAACCAAAATATAACGATCAAAGCGGTGTCATGTCGGAGTTCACGTTTTATCAACAAAACTTTTACAGGACACAATATGTGTTTGGGTTTGGCCGGACAGAAGATGTTCCTACCGGGATAAACGCTTCTGTTACCGGAGGGCTTATCAAACTTGGCGGAACCAGTCGTTTGATAAAAATTGATAGTACCAACAGCATTGGTATCGACAGCGCAGGTTCAACGGAACGACCGTATGGCGCTTTGAAATTCGGTTATGCGGTAGCCAACCGGAAGGGTAATTTTTATAAAACCACTATTCAGGCAAGTACATTCTTTAATCAAGGTAGTTTTGAAGATGTGATTCTTCATATTAACGGTACATACGTTACACGTGCCTTAACCATAGGGCGATCAAAATTAAGAAACTATGTTTCGGTCACCTATTCACAAATTAATAACCCAAAAACCCAGGAGTACATGAAAATTCCAAACTCCATTATACCCGGGTTCAGCAGCGACAGTGTTTTTGCTGAAAAACGATTAGTTACACATCTGGAATCTTCGTTATACCTTCCCTTTCAACTTCTTGGTTTCAAATTCGCCCCATTTTTGGCTGTTGATATCGTGACAATTGATTGTACGGTATGCATCTCAGATAAAAACGCTTATTACGGATTGAGCGGGGGCCTACGCACTCGAAATGAAAATCTTATTTTTGGTACGATGGAGTTAAAATTTACGTACATACCACAAAATGAATTTGGTGATAGTAAAGTCAACATTGGATTTAAGCAAAATCTTCGGGTCAAAAATTCAGGTTCCTTTGTACGAAAACCTTCTCTTATCAAATACAACTAAACAATGGTTTATATGAAGCAAATAAGACTTACAATTGTCGTCCTTGTTTTCATGCTGTGCTTTCAGTCAGCTTATACACAAAAGAAAAACCGGATACAGCCAGGCAAAATGTATACAGCAGGTGAAACACTTTTTGCACCACGTTTCGGTTTTACAGCAAAGGTGCCCGAAGGCTGGCAAGGCATGCTGCCACGCGAAAATGAAGTTTTCTTACTAACGCCCGCCACATCAACTGTTTCAACGGAAACAACTGTTTATGGCGAGATTTATGTCTTTGGAAGAGAGGAGGGTGACTTATCTGTCATGGCTGATACCTGGAAGAAAGGATTTAACCTAAGTGAAACAATCAAGTTAAAAGCCGTAACACCGGTTGTAAAAGATGGAACATTGTCAGCCGAAGTTGTAGGTGAAGGCCCCTACATTAATAAAGGAAACAAAGCTTTCGCGCTTTCGCGTTGCAGTCCGAGCGGCCCATGTGTTACCATACTGGTTGTTGTACCGGTTCAGTTTTATGAATCGGTAAAGAATACGGCCATACAGTTTATGAACAGCAGTACATTTGAACCTCCATCAGCGGCAAATGCTTATACCGACTTTGACTGGACAGAGTTTTTGTCTGGAAAATTAGTAGCCACCTACAGCACTGTTACGGGAGGCACAAAAGAAACCATGATTCATGTGTGCAGTGATGGCACGTTCCAGGCAAACGTAAAAAAGGGAGGTGTTCTTAAAAACCAGAACCCTGATTACAAAGGTAAACTTACAGGCAAATGGGTAGTTGAAGGAAAAGGACAGGAGGCGCTGCTTACGCTTACATTTGATAAAGAAGGGCTCAAGCCCCTGGAGGCGCTGCTTAAACTTGACGATGAGAAAATTTTCTGCAACAGCGAGCGGTATTTTGTTGGGCAGTCTGATAAGTGCAAGTAAGTCTTCGACTCCGCTCAGACTTCTTTCGACTCCACTCAGACTTCCTTTTCAACTTCGCTCAGACTTTCTGATCATAAAGACTGAGCGAAGTTGAAGAATGTCATCTCAAACGATAGTTCAAGCTGCCTCCCAGGTTAAACTGGTAGATGGTAGAGCCTGTTGTAACGCCTGCTCCTGAACCACCGGTTCCAAAGTAAAACCCTCCGCCTGCCCATTGAACAGGCGACAGCAACTGGCCATGCAGGCGAATGCTTACTTTTTCAGAAGCCATAATTCGCACACCCAGTCTGCCGCCAAGCGCAAATTTCGTAACACTTTCTGAATTCAATGATTCATCGGGATTAGACCATGCAACACCCAGGTCAAATGTTCCAAAGCAAGCGATTTTATCATTGAGGGGCGCGTAGCGTGTACCACCAACCATCACATAGTTGATGCCTACTTTTCCATTATAACGTTGGCTCGGTCCCAGATTATAGTACCCGTCATAATACGCTTCAGTTTTTATATTTTGATAGATCAATTCAACAGCCATCACTTCCGACATGCCAATTTCCAAACCGGCACCCCATTGAAAGCCATCCTGAATTTTTCCATGGCCGTATTCGGTATCGAATTGGTCAGAGAAAGTATAGCTTTCGAATGTCAATAATGTAACCGTTGGCTGAGCCCATGCAACCGTGGCCAAACCCAAGATCACGGCAATTGTAAAAAGTCCTTTTTTCATATATAAAGCTTAATTAGATCGAAAATTTAGGCAAAAAAAGCGGACCGCCCCTGTTTCAAACATGATTTTTGTCAGACCCGGGAATTTCATTAACCGCTTTACCTACAATTCCATTAGAAAAAATCATATTTTCGCCACAGAAATTAAACGTACAGTCTTTATGAAAAAACTAATGATCCTTTTGGCTATCTGCTTTTCTACCGCGGCAATAGCACAATCAAACAAAGAAGATATTGACTTTATCCAGTCGATCTATGGCAAGGGAAAGAAAGAAATTGTGGCCGAATTTATTAAACTGGAAGGCGCTCAAAAAGATGCTTTTTGGAAATTATACGATGAATATGAAACCAAGCGAAAAGCCCTGGGACAGAAGCGTGTTGCCGTTCTTGAAAAGTACGCAGCAAATTATGGATCGATGGACGATGCAGCGCTCTCACAAAACATTAAAGAAACTGCAGCCCTGGGTATGCAAACCGATAAATTGATTTCAACCTATCATAAAAAAATTGAAAAGGCTGCTGGTGCAAAAGCGGCTGCGCAATTCTTCCAGATTGAAGTGTACCTGTTAAGCTCTATTCGTGCTGCCATTTTGGAAAGCATTCCATTCATTGGTGAGTTAGACTAAGTAAAAAACTGAAATGTAAAAAAGCCATCGGTACAAACTGATGGCTTTTGTTTTTATATTGAAGTTCCATTCGGCAGCGCATGATGCGACACCTCTTCTACCTGATTTTTCTCGTCACCCTCTCCGGAAATATCGTTGCTCAACAACCTGACTCAACCCAACTTGACATGGTTGATATTATCATCGGTAAAAAAAGAGTTCAGCAAACAAACGAAATTCGTGCAGAGCGTAAGGTACACTTTTCATTGCTGCCGGCTGCTGTGAATGTTCCCGGAGGCGGTCGGGCCGTTATCACCGCCATCAATGCAGCCTTTTACCTGGGCGATCCGGCACAAACCAACCTCTCCAATGTTTATGTTATCCCCTACACCAACCTGGATGATCGCTATGGCGTTTACCTGAGGCCCAACATCTGGCTGGTGCGCAATACCTTTAACATCACAGGCGATTATCGTCTCGCTCACTTTCCGCAATACTCGTGGGGATTGGGCGGCAATTCTCCCAAGTGGGACGAATCGCTTATCGACTCTGATTTTATCCGCTTTTTTCAAACCGTGCTCATCAAAATTCATGGCAATTGGTTTTTAGGGCCGGGGTATGCCCTCGACTATCACTACAATATTGATGAAACCGAGTTTGAAGGCGAAGGTCATTTATCTCGATACGGTGAAGACCTGGCTTCCACAGTTTCTTCGGGCTTCACCTTCAATGCGGTATACGATGCAAGAATAAATGCCATTAACCCACCGGGCGGTGCCGCCTACATGATCTTCAACTATCGGTGGAATGCCGAAGGGCTTGGCAGCACCTACCAAAATCAATCGTTATTCTTAGAGGGAAGAAAATATTTCTCGCTCAGCAATACGCGTAACCATATTCTGGCGCTTCGTACATTCTACTGGACCATCACAAAAGGGCAGGTACCTTACCTGGATCTTCCTTCAACCAATTGGGCCCCTACCAGCGGCATCAGCAGCCGCGGATTTCAAACAGGCCGGTATCGATCGAATGCTTTGGTGTACACCGAAGTGGAACAACGGTATCAACTAAGCCGAAACGGACTTTGGGGTTTTGTGCTATTTGCCAATGTATCATCGGCATCAGAATACGACACCCAACACTTCAATCAATGGCATATTGGAACAGGTTTTGGCGCCCGCATGAAGTTTAATAAATATTCGAATTCAAACGTTGCCATCGATTTTGGATTCAGTAAAGACTACTGGAGTGTTTGGCTGAACATCAGTGAGATGTTCTAGGAAGTTGCCGTACATTCTGTTTCATGAAGTATCCTTATATTCGCGTTAGAATTTCCTCTCGCTATGAAACATCTCATTTTCATTCTTTTGCTTCTGACAACCTTTATGTTAGAAGCCCAGGTTTATTCCAACAAAGTAGTTGGTAAAAAAAATGCCGCTGCCATTGATAGCCTGAAGAAATCAGAGTACCCATACGTACTTCCTATCTGGGGAGAGAAGGCAACGAAAAGAGGCTTCAACCTACCTTACTCTGCCGGCTTAGGTATCAATTATTTATGGCAAAAATCTGATTTGGTAATCGACAACTTACAGGTTGGGTTTAACAATGGCCCCATGTATGATCTAAGCGAAGTGATTCGGTTTGAAAATGCTACCTCTGAGGCGAGAGGCCTGAATATACGACCCGATATCTGGTTATTTCCCTTTCTTAATATTTACGGAATCCTTGCCAAAGCAAAACCTTCTACCATGATTGATGCCGGTGTGTACACTCCGGATGATGATGGAAACTGGAGCCAGGATATGGAACTTCATACCAAAGCAGAGTTTGATGCAACCACCATGGGCTTTGGAATAACACCCACCATTGGGGTGGGCGGTGGCTGGATGGCGCTGGACATGAATGTTACCTGGAATGACATAGCAGAACTGGAAGATCCTGCCTTCGCTTTTGTTTTTGGGCCCCGCTTTGGAAAATCATTTAAGCTTAAAAAACCGGAGAGCAACATTTCCCTATGGGTTGGAGGCTTCCGATTGAAACTGAATACCGGAACCAGCGGCTCGATTGACCTGACTGAACTTTTTGATATGGAAGGCCTTCAAACCAAAGTGGATAATGGAATCCAATCCGTTAACGACAAGCAACTCGCAGTTGACACCTGGTGGGCCGGCTTAACACCTCTTGAACAGGAAAAGCCCAGCAATATAGCTAAACATGAGACCGCGAACCGTGCGTTGGGTCGTGCAGGTGAATTTTTAAACAGCATGGACGAAGCACTTAATGATGAACAACATGCCACCGTTCAATATTCGCTTGATAAACGCCCGAAAGACATGTGGAACTTCATTATCGGATCGCAGTATCAATACAACAAACATTGGATGCTGCGGGCCGAGTATGGATTTTTAGGTTCCCGCCAACAGGTTATCGCAGGCCTTCAATATCGGTTTGGGCTGTAGTACTTTCTCGGCTTAACTTGTCCCGATACCTCGGGATGCCGCGATCTCAATCAAGATCACCAATTAGATTTAATGGACAAAAATGGTTGGTGAGTTAAGTTGTAACTCACAGATTGCGTGGGGATAAGGGCAGGGAAAATTGGAGGAAATTGAAAACGTTTTCAATTTCCTCTTTTCATTTTATGG
Source organism: Cyclobacteriaceae bacterium (assembly GCA_049306095.1). Taxonomy (GTDB): domain Bacteria; phylum Bacteroidota; class Bacteroidia; order Cytophagales; family Cyclobacteriaceae; genus UBA2336. Next base: position 4 of record JBAQPU010000048.1, on the reverse strand, counting down.
CAAA
>JBAQPU010000047.1:0-2452 GCA_049306095.1 Cyclobacteriaceae bacterium | reverse complement strand
GATGATTTTCCGGAGAGCATGGTCATTGTAGGAGCAGGGGTTATCGGTTGCGAATTCGCTACCATCTTTTCAGGCTTTGGAAAGACCAAGGTTCATTTGATTGATAAGGGAGACAGAATCCTTCCGTTTGAAGATGATGATGTGGTAAAAGTGATTGAGCGAAATATGGAGAATAATGGCGTGCTCATTCACCGAAACTCCAAATTGATTCGCATGGAAATTAAGAATAACCGTGTTGAGTACGAGCTGGAATACAACGATGGCGCGAAAGAAATTTTTAATGTGGAGAAAGCGCTGGTTTCAGTAGGCCGTACACCTAATTACGAAGAACTATGGGATGATGGTGTTGATATTCAGATTTCAAAACGTGGTATTGAAGATAATGATACCCAAACCGATGTGGCCAATATTTACGCGGTAGGCGATATTACCGCGGATATTTCACTTGTAAATGTTGGTGAGCTTGAAGGTCGTTACGCTGTTGAGAGGATTTTTGGGCACCCGGAGCGAAAGTTGGTTTACGAAAACATTAGCACCATTATGTTTTTGAATCCTGAGGTTGCAGGCGTAGGGCTGAATGAAACACAAGCAGGTGAAAAGGGAATAGACTATAAAGTAGTTACCGTTGACTACAGTTGTATTCCGCGTGCTATCGCCAAGCGAAACACACAGGGGTTTATTAAACTTTTGGTGACCAATGATGATCAGATGAAGATTCTTGGGCTGAAAGTGGTGGGAAATCACGCCTCCAGCGCCATACAGGCAGTGGCGGTCTTGATTTCAATGGATAAGGGAATTGAAGAGTTGGCAGAGTGTGTGCATCCGCATCCTTCGATAACCGAGGGCATACAGGAATGTGTGCGCATGTTGCTTGGTAAATCGCTTTTTAAACCCAATGCGCTAAAGGGAAAACTTTCTTGTCGTGTTCATGCCAAAGGTGAGTATTCGGATATTACATTTTAAGATTTCTAAAAGCAATCTATGAAGGGCAAAACAACGTTGTATTTTATCGCAATCATGATCATTTCATTCTCATGCTCGATGGAGAAATTATACCGGATGAGACAAAAGCAAAAGGTAAATCCGTATGAGCAAATTGATTTCCGGGCCATGGTTGATCGTTACATGAATAAAGATGCGACAAGCGTTGGAACAATTGAGGGTATTTACTCCGTATCAAGCCTGGTTACAAAAAAAGGAAAGGGGCTGTTATCATCAACAGAGAAAGAAAAAGTTGTAGAGCGGAAAGAAAACTATTCGAAGGTGGCCATTATTCGTGATTCTGGGAACGCAAATCGCGAGTACCTTGAGGTGCCACTGGATAAAGATTTTCTCCCTACCTATTCCATCCGGGGAGAGTTTACCAACGTTGCCGATGGCAATATCATGGTGTACAAACATTTTGAATCGCGCGGCAGGATTCTTTCCTATACGTTTTCATACGATAAGCAGCGCGATATGCTGGAGGGCGTTCGTACTGAAAATGAAGGTAATTTTACCGTTACCTATAACCTTACCTACTTAAAGTTGTCGCCAAAAGTTAATAATAATGATTGAGTCAGTTGGATTGAGGCAAAACACTCATCAATAGTAAACAACAACACCCTTCTATCGGCTTACCATCAGGTTTAGGTACAAAGGGTTTTGGTAAATGTCATGGAGCCCTTACTCTCAATCAAAAATGGATCGTCACTGTCGTTTTCTTAAAACTTCGATAACGTGTTTGAGTGAATAGTTCCTTGCCTGAAGCAATACCAGATAATGAAACATTAAGTCAACGGCTTCATTCAGAAAGTTTTCATCATTGCCATCGTTCGCTTCAGGAATAAGTTCTACAGCCTCTTCACCAACCTTTTGAGCTATCTTCTTAGCACCTTTTCCAAGCAGGGCAGAAGTGTATGAATCTGCTTTTGCAGGCGGCCAGATTTTTGAATCGCTATTCGAAGTATCGGTTTCATAATTTCGTTAGAAATGGGAATAAAAAAGGCTTGCCGGATCGCGGCAAGCCTTTTTTTGAAAGTCTTTATCGTTTAGTTAAAACATAAAACTGTCACGCATCATGTTGTTCACATGATGATGGTGATGCTTGTTTATATTAACGATTGTTGTCATGGCTTGTGTGGCACAAAGAAAAGAAACAATTTTGACTTTCAAAGTAAAATTAACCTCACATGCGCTGGATTGTTATTTTCTGTTGTTTATTAACCGCTTGCAGGGAGAGCGAGGAAACGAAAAAACATCGTTTTTTGCTCAAAGGTAATGCTGCTCTTGAAGATCAGCATGACGATGTAGCCGTGCGGTATTTTAATGAGGCTCTGCAAATTGATTCCTGTTTTGCTGATGCGCATAACAACCTTGGAACGGTTTATTTCCGGCAGCGGGAGTATTCCAGGGCACTTGAATATTACACCCGATCCATAGCGTGTAATCCGGATTTTACGCAAGCCTATTT
>JBAQPU010000046.1:0-14487 GCA_049306095.1 Cyclobacteriaceae bacterium | reverse complement strand
CCACATGGTTGGGAACAAAGTCGATGATTACCTTTAATCCGTTAGCATGGGTGCGGGTGACGAGCTCTTCAAATTCGTCTAGCCGGCCTGATACGTTTTGCGCCAGGTCTGGATTAACGTCATAGTAATCTTTTATCGCATACGGTGAACCTGCCCTTCCTTTTACTACATCGGCATCATCGAGTGGGATTCCAAATTTTGTATAATCGGTCAGCACAGCATGTTCAATGACACCGGTATACCACACATGTGTGATTCCTAACGCCCGTAACGACTGCAACGCATTGTCATTAATATCGTTAAACTTTCCTACCCCATTTTCTTCGAGGGTACCATAGGGAAGGTTGACCGCTTTTTGATTACCAAACAACCGAGTCATCAGTTGGTACACGACAACCTTGTTGGAAGTTTCCTGCCCGGCAGGAACAGGAGGCATTTTTTCTTTTTGTGGTGTGCATCCTGCCATGAGCACACTCAGAACAATACATGAAAATCTGAACATCGCTAAAGATAAGGAATGAAGGAACGGAAGGTGGTAACTGCAGCTAAAATTTTATTCGCAAACGATTGCGTTCAACTGACCTTCCAACCTGCCACAGGATTGATTTATACATCCACGAAAGGCCGTAAAATTACTTGGGCAGGCGGCCCATAACAAAGCAACTTTTGAAGTGCCTTTTAAAAAGCCTTCAGGTGATCAAACCCTTTTTTAATGCTGTCGTATTCCGACACTTCGTAGTGTTCGATCTCTACAAAAAACGCCTTCATTCCGGCCTCCTTGGCATGGTTAAAAATTTCACGGAAGTTAATGGAGCCTGAACCCGGGCTGGTGGTTTTTGTGCGATCTGTTTTATTCATGTCTTTTACATGCCACAACTCAAATCGGCCAGGGTAATTTTTGAAATAGTCAAGCGGGTTGTACCCACCGCGCACAATCCAGTACAAGTCAAGTTCCATGGTTACAAGGGAAGGATCAAGTTCGGCCAACATCACATCGTATGGAACCTGGTCTTCTATTTTTATAAATTCAGTATCGTGATTGTGGTACCCTAACTTGATACCATACTGCTTACATGTTTCCCCACTCTTGTTGAGTAACTCACAGGTCTTTTTATAATCATCAACACTGGAGCTTTCACCTTTATCTAGACTTGGCACCACCATATAATGCTGGCCGGCCATTTTTGCGTCTTCAACCGCCTTCTCCCACCCGTTGCGCAGGTTGCCCTTCGCAGTAGAGTTAAATCCTGTTCCGTAATGACCGCAACTGATCGCCAGGCCATTGTCTTTTGCTATTTTAACAAAATCAACAAACGGCACATCAAAAATTTTGCCATCGCCATAAGAATACGTCTCCACACTTTTGTATCCTATTTCAGCTACCCGCTTGAGGGTACCGGGCAAGTCGGCTTTAATTATCTTTCTCAGGCTGTACAACTGAAGACCGATGGATTTTTTCTTTTGATCAACCGCACAATTCAGAAGAGATGGCAACATCACACTGCCGGCTAATAAAGATGAGTTCTTAATAAATGTTCGTCTTTTCATTGGTCATAATTGTTAGTTGAAACTATGTGCTTCCGCGCAAGATTTTCAGTTTCTAAAAGTATTTTTAAGTCATCCTGAACTCGTTTCAGGGTCTTTTGTGGTACAGATGCTGAAACAAGCCTGCCCTGAGGTAGGCAGGTTCAGCATGATCGCAAAAAACTGACTTGGTATTGTTAAAGAGTTTCATTCTTTTGTCCAAACCACTATGGACTTTCAGTCAATAGTGGTTTAGTTTTCTGCAAGTACGTACTACAATTCCCGAATTTTAATATTCCTGTACCAAACAGAGTCGCCATGATCTTGTAATGCAATATGGCCTTTCTTAGTCAAACCAAATCCCTGCATGTCTTTAAATTTACTATTCTTAATCATCTCGGTCCACTCGGGAGTAAACATGGTAAACTCCACGACCCGAACACCGTTAAGCCAAAACTGCGTGTGCCCGTTATTGATGATGATTTTGACCTGGTTCCACTCACCGGCCGGACGTACAGTGGCAACACTGGTTGAAATCATATCGTACAAATCTCCTGCGCGGTGCTTTACAAATTTGCCGTCAGGGTGACACGTGCTATCCAGTACCTGCATTTCAGGACCGGTCTGCCATACGTAATCGTGCTGCTCATCTTCCAGTACATTGAAAATAATACCGCTGTTTCCGCATGGCTGAATTTTCCACTCCAGGGCAAGTTCATAATTTTCGTATTCGCCTGTTGTAATAATATCACCCCCATCTACAATCGCTCCGTCTTTTTTATTGGAGGCATCTAAGTATAGTGCGTTGTCGTTAATTTTCCATGCCGTACCAATTTTGTCCTTCCTGAAAGTTCTCCAGCCGGTTGTAGTGGTACCATCAAATAGCAATTTCCATCCTTCCGACTTTTCCTGGTTGGTTAAAGAATTTAAAACTGCGTTCGGTCCATCACCTGCCGCATTGGTTTCCTGACTTTGTTTTAAACCACAGAACGTTAATCCGCCAAGCAAACAAACAAGAAAGAAGCTGTATACTTTCATACTGATCTTGATTTTTGTGTTTATCAGATTTCTAAACATTACTACTTTTCAGTTTCACCATCCAACGATAAAACGTAACGAGCCATTTTTTCTGCATCTTCCGGTTTCAGATCAGGGTGAGGTGTCATGGGTATTTCTCCCCAAACACCGCTTCCTCCTTTAATAATATGATCAGCAAGCAGCTTTACATTGGCCGCAGTGAATTCATATTTTTTAGCAACATCGGTATGCGCAGGTCCGATAATTTTATTGATGGGATGGTGACAGGTTTTGCAATCACTTTCCGCGACAAGCTTCTCTCCTTCCTTAATCGCATCTCCGCCAGTAACCGGTTCAACTTTTGTTTCTGCGGGTGGTACAGTCGTTGCAGGCTGATCTGATTTGTTTCCGCCACACGAGATTAAAAGCAACAATACAGCAATACATAATAAATTTTTCATAGTAGTATAAAGGTTAAAGTCCTAATATTTCTTTGTTCATTTTCGCATTGTGTCCCGAGGCTGCAAAATCATCAAAAGCTTTATCGGTAACCCGAATAATATGATCTTTAATAAATTGAGCGCCTTCGGCAGCTCCTTGCTCCGGGTGTTTGATGCAGCATTCCCACTCCAGTACAGCCCAACCCGGATAGCCATACTGAGCCAGTTTGGAAAATATCTTTTTAAAATCCACCTGGCCATCGCCTAATGAGCGAAAGCGCCCCGGGCGATCACCCCAATCCTGATAACCACCGTAAACGCCACACTTACCGTTCGGATTGTATTCAGCATCTTTAACATGGAACATCTTAATAAAGGAATGATAGTGATCAATATACTGAATGTAATCGAGTTGCTGAAGAATGAAATGACTGGGGTCGTATAACAAATTTACACGAGGATGATTGTCCGTAGCCTTCAGGAAACGTTCGAAGGTAACACCATCGTGCAAATCTTCCCCTGCATGAACTTCATAGCATAAATCCACACCTTGCTTATCATATACATTCAAGATTGGTAGCCAACGTTTTGCTAATTCTTTAAAGCCATCGTTTACAAGTCCTGCAGAGCGTTGCGGCCACGGATACACCGTGTGCCATAGCAACGAACCCGAGAACGTAACGTGCACATTGAGCCCGAGATTTTTACTTGCCTTTGCCGCCAGTTTTAGCTGGTCGATCGCCCATGCTGTTCTTGCTTTTGGGTTTTTACGAACGTTTTTGGGCGCAAAGCCATCAAATAATAAGTCGTATGCCGGATGTACAGCAACTAATTGCCCTTGCAGGTGTGTTGATAGCTCTGTGATTTTCACTCCGCACGCTTCAACTCTGCCCCGATAATCATCGGCATAAGTTTTACTCTCGGCTACTTTCTTTAAATCAATGAATCGTTTATCACCGGTAGGAATCTGAACTCCTTTGAACCCAAGCGATGCTGCCCATTTACAAATTGACTCAAGCTTATTGAAGGGTGGTTTATCTCCAATAAATTGAGCGAGGAATAAGGCTGGTCCTTTAATAGTTTTCATCTTGTTAGGCATTCGGCATTAGGGATTAGGGATATTGAGTATTAGTCTCCATATGTTTCTTCCGGTTCGTTCGCATAGCCTATTGATTTAATATACCCGTTAATCATTCTTCCAATTTGCTCAATCTCATCAATAAAATTTTTAAACAGTGTCTCATCAATTAGATTTCTGTTGTATGCTTTTACTAGCCATGTTTTTGTTTCAAACAATGAACCTCTTGAATAATAACTAAAATTCTTCGCCTCTTTAAAATGGTATCGTCCAAGGCCTTCTGAAAGATTAGCCGCAACAGAGTCGGCAGACTTAACAAGCTGTTTCCCAATTGTATCTTTCGCAAAATAGTCCCAGCTCATAACAACTTTCCATACATTATCTCCCAGTTCCATCGCACGATTATAAGCTTTAAATTCTTCAAGATTAGTAATCATAAAATTTCATATCTACTACCAAATTCCTAATGCCTCAGTGCCTATTGCCTAATATCAAATCTTAATCCACTTCTGTTTCGATCTGGAAGATTTAACAACAGCTTCAATAAATGCCATGCCCCTTACTCCATCGTCAACATCGGGGAAATCAAATTTAGCATAGTTCGTTTTTTTACCAGGCTTAAAATCGCGAACAGCATTGGCAAAAGCAACATATAGGTTTGCGAATGCTTCGAGGTATCCTTCCGGATGCCCTGAGGGTGTACGGGTATTTAATTTGGCGGCATTGGAAACATAGCCCATTCCGGTTCGATAAACTTCCTTTGGTTTATCAGGCCATTTCAAAATAAGAGAATTTGGTTCTTCCTGTCGCCACTCCAATCCACCCTTTTCACCAAACACACGTATGAATAAATTATTTTCTTCGCCTGCAGCTACCTGTGTTGAAACTAATACACCCGATGCTCCATTTTCAAAATGAAGAAACATCGAAGCATCATCATCCAATACCCTGCCCTTTACAACAGAGTTTAGTTCGGCACACACTTCAGTTATGGATGAACCCGTGATATACTCTGCGAGGTTGGCGGCATGTGTTCCAATATCACCAATGGCTCCGCCCAGACCGGAGAACTTAGGATCCGATCGCCACGATGCTTGTTTCTGACCGGTCTTTTCCAGTGAAGTCGATAACCATCCTTGCGCATATTCAACATAAACCTTTCTGATTTTTCCAAGTTTGCCGGAACGCACGATATCACGTGCCTCTTTCACCATCGGATAACCGGTGTAGGTATGGGTAAGCGCTAGAATCAACCCGCTTTTATTTACGACCGTTTTAAGTTGCCTGGCCTCATCCAGCGAAAGCGCAAGGGGCTTGTCGATGATAACATGGAAACCATTTTCCAAAGCCATCTTGGCTGGAGCAAAATGAACGTGATTAGGTGTAACAATCGAAACAAAATCCATCCGTTCCCCTTCCGGAAGTTTCTTCTCTTGCTGAATCATTTCTGCATAACTGCCATACACCCTATCCTGATCGAGGTACAATGCTTTTCCGGTGGCCGCGCTTTTCTTCGGATCGCTGCTAAAAGCGCCACAAACCAGTTCAATGTGGCCGTCTAATGCCGCTGCTTTGCGGTGTACTGCTCCAATGAAGGCTTCCAGGCTTCCGCCCACCATGCCCATTCGTAGTTTTCGATTCGATTTTCCCATGCGCTTAGATCGTTTCAAGTTATCGAAAAGAAAGGAAATAGAATCTATGATTATATGCAAACGTTTGTAGTATTGGATGCTTGCACAAACCACAATTTCATTGGATATTGATCGCTAAGAACTAACCTTTATGAACTCAACTGCTTCTATTGTTCCCCGCCTCAGTGTTATGATGTTCCTCCAGTTTTTTATCTGGGGAGCCTGGTACACCACCGTTGCCGTGTACATGACTGAAATGGGGATGACCAGTCTTACCCATTGGCCGTATACCGTCAACCCCATTGCTGCCATCATCGCTCCATTCTTTTTAGGGTTAATTGCCGACCGGTATTTTGCTACTGAGAAGGTGCTTGGTACACTTCACATACTCGGAGGGATCATCATGTTCCTGGTTCCGCAAACCAGCGGGTCACCTACACTCTTCATTTTGCTTCTTCTCGCCTACAACTTATGTTACATGCCCACGCTTGGGCTCTCAAACTCATTGGCCTTTCATAATATTTCTGATCAGGAAAAACAATTTCCGGTAATTCGTGTATTCGGAACAATCGGGTGGATTGTTGCGGGATTGTTCATCAGTTTCGTTTTAGGAAAACTGATTGGTGGCATCGCTGAGAAAACTGCGCTGCCTCTTTACACCACTGCGGTTGCCTCCATCCTTCTTGGACTCTATAGTTTTTCATTGCCGAACACTCCACCGAAAGGATCAGGTGAACCGGTTTCTTTTCGCAGCATTGCCGGCTTAGATGCATTTAGAGCATTAGGAAGCAAACCATTTTACATTTTCCTGCTCTGTTCATTTCTGATCTGTATACCATTGGCTGCCTATTATAACTACACTCAGATTTATTTGGGCGCAAGCGGTTTTACAAACATTGCGGGAACGCAAACCATTGGTCAGATGTCGGAAGTACTTTTCATGCTATTGATGCCGCTATTCTTTGTCAGACTGGGTGTGAAATGGATGTTACTGGTGGGGATGCTGGCATGGGTTTTACGGTATGCATTATTTGCATTGGGTGCGCCCGATGCTGTTACCTGGATGATTATAAGCGGCATTGCCCTTCACGGAATTTGTTACGATTTCTTTTTTGTTACCGGACAGATTTATGTCGATAAGAAATCAACAGAAAAAATACGCGGACAAGCACAGGGATTTTTAGTATTGGTTACGTATGGTGTAGGCATGCTGATTGGCGCCCAGATTGCCGGGGCGCTTTACAATAGTTTTCTCGGTGGTAATGCATCGCTTACGGCTGCTCAATGGCAGCAATTCTGGTTGGTACCGGCAGGTTTTGCTGTGGTGGTGATCGTGATTTTCGGGGCGATGTTTAAAGATAGCGCTGTGAATCAGGAGAAGAAGTAACAGATCGCTAAGTGTATAGTAAACTATGCGCTAAGCTTCATTCCCATCTTTTCTTTTACATAATCAGAAAGCCTGAGGGAAAGTGCCACAAGTGTCAATGTAGGGTTGGGTGCCCCGGAAGTAGTATAACAACCTGCTCCTGCAACGTATAAATTATCAATACCATAAACCTGGCAATCTGAATTCACTACACCTTTTTTGGGGTCATCACTCATTCGGGTGGTACCCATATGATGCCATCCTCCATTGGAGCCTTCCGGCCAACTCATGTCATTCTTGTCTCTAAAATGCTCTTTCAGTCTAACCCGACCTAAACCAGCTTTGCCCATTTCTAATCCCACAATTTCATTAATTCTCCTGATGCTTCTCTTGTCCAAATCTGTCAAGGACCAGTGAAGGTTCGCAAGGGGTACTCCTAACGCATCCTTTTCCTGGCCAATTGTGACCCTGGAATCAGGATTGGGCGCTTGTTCAATCCTGGTTTGAAATTCGTATGCACGTATAACAGACTCATCTTTCTCATCTTTTGCTGTTTTTTCCGCTTCACCCCAATTCTTTAACAAATTGTCCAGAGATTTTCGCGGATCTTCATTTTGCCATATTTCCATTCTTGGCTTGGCATGCTTTGCCCAACTCAGCTGGCTGGGACCAAGCGTACCATTTAATATTTTTTCCTCAATCTGCTTTTCCTTCTTAATAGCCAACTCGCACCATACCTTGTCCCAATTAAAAAGGTCGGTTGGAAAAGGTTTAAATAACCACAATTCAGATGTTTGAATTTCAAGGTGCTCCATAAAATAGCGACCAACGAGGTCGTAATCATTACCCAAGCCTTTTTTTGCCTGAGAATTGGAAGCTAACAACATCCGGGCATTTTGAATCGCACCTCCTGCCAAAACAAAATGTTTAGCTTTAATTGTGTGCGATTTTCCTTCAAGGTTTTTTACAATAACCTGCCTGACAGAAGAAACATTTTCATTGGCTACAATATCTACTAATGTAGCGTAGGTGTACAGATGAATATTTTTTGCCTTGACAATTTCATCCTTATAGATTTTACCAAAACCACCGCCAAATCCACTGGCGCGACTCAACTGCCACATTTTATGCCACACTATATTTTCATCTAACGGAAATGGGTTTAGATTAGGTATTTCTTTCTGCCAGTATTCAAGATCATATTGATACGGCCCTAATTTTAATTTTTCCTGAGCCCTGGCATAAAATGGGTCGAGATCTTTTCGGGTGATTGGCCAGCCACTATCCGGTACCCAATCGCGTTTCATAAAATCAATATCATCAAAAGGCGCACACATCCCTGCCCAATGGCCGGTTGTTCCACCAAAATAAGACAACCGACTTGCCCTTAAGGGGTAATACTTTTGTCCCGTTGTTTTTCCTTTATAAAAATCCTGAACTTTATCATCATACTCAAAGCCGCCACTCTCCAGTAAGATCACTTTGTGTTTCGTATTAATCCAATCCAACGCCATGCTAATACCTGCAGCACCTGCACCAACAATACAAACATCTCCTTCAATCAACGAATTATTTTCAATGTTTCTGGCATCGGTATGCATACATTAGGAAGTTAATGTGGTTGAGAAAAGTGCACATTGCCTCGCTTCAGTAACTGAAAGTAACCAGCCATCCACCATTACTGTGTTAGTTGTTTCAAAATCACTTATAATTTTATGTTGGATCGCTAATTCAAGTGCATCACCATTAAGCCCGTTCGTTTCCAGTGCCTTAACCAATGATCGTTTATTATTCTCTTCCGGAAATTGTTGTCGGTAATGCTCGCCTATCACCCCTATCGTGTGAGAATCCCATACCAATGAAAGCGCTTTTGGTTGAGACAATAAAGTGTCATACTGAACCTCGTCAAAAAAATAGTAGTAGCCTGGAATGGAGAGCGCAGCAATACCACCAACTCCTAGCATTACGAATTGACTTCGTTTCATAAGTTTCAGATTAGTGTGTAAAAGGCTTAACTCAATTAAGCATATTTTTAACAAAAATCAAAAGCTATATATTTTGAGATATTGCTTAATCTAAAACTCTTAGAAAATTTGGTTAAGTGCCTAAGCCCACGCCTTCTCTCCCTTTGTGTACGGAACGGCTCCATCGTACCGGCCCGGAACGGCCACGTAACGCAGTGTTTCTGTCATGCCTGTTTCAGAAGAGAAAAATCCCCACAAGGTGAGTTGCTTCATCATGGTGTAGTAATGACTGGGCGTTCCTTCAAACTCGGTTTGATCTTTCCACGGCAGTGTGCTATTCTTTTGGTCATGCGCTTCCTTCCTGGGCTTATCTTCCTCGTCTCGTTTTTGATTAAAGGCTTTAGCTTCTTTTTCCAGGCTTAGTAAAAGTTCTTTGCGCTGCGCTGCATCACAACTCATAAACGACTTTCCATGCATCTGATCAGCGGCTGCATCCAGTTCGGTTAGCCCCTGCATGAAAGTATTTTGTTGTCTTTCTGTATAGCAATCCGTAACGATTACCTTCATGAATTCACCAATTTTGGCAGCCTTTGCTCCCGGGGTTATGGTTGCCGGGATAATGGTTTCACCTACTTCATCAAGCAAGGCAATAGTGGAAGGAGAAAAACCTGCATCCGGCTTAGGGCCCACTTTACATCCTGTCAGAAAAAAATCGCCACCTACTACAACTGCTCCGGTAACAAGCGCGATTTGCTTTAATAGATCTCTTCTGTTCATATTACAAGTTCTTGAAGTTGATAATCAGAGATTTTGTTTCTTTAACTCACTCACGGCATAATCTGCCGCCCGTGCTGTCATGGCCATATAGGTAAGTGATGGGTTAACACATGAGGCACTGGTCATACAGGCGCCATCGGTAACAAATATATTGGGTGCATCCCAAACCTGATTATGCTTGTTAAGCACCGAAGTTTTCGGGTCACGCCCCATGCGGGCAGTTCCCATTTCATGAATGCCCTGTCCCACAGCATAACCGCTGTCGTAGGTATACACATCTTTCAATCCGCTTGCCTCTAACATCTCTTTCGCATCATTCATCATATCGATGCGCATCTTCTTTTCATTCTCTTTTATCTCTACATCAAACGAAAGAACCGGCAATCCCCACTTATCTTTTACATTCTTATCCAGCGAAATTTTGTTCTCATGGTACGGAAGCATTTCACCAAAGCCGGTAATGCCAAAACCCCAATCATCTTTCGGAACACTCAGTGCTTCTTTCAGTTCGGCACCAATCATTTCTGCCACTTCTGAAACTCTGCCACGACCCGCACCACCCTGGTAGCCAAAACCCCGCACATAGTCGCGTTTATCGCCATACACATTTCTAAAGCGTGGAATATAAATTCCGGTTGGCCTGCGCCCATATTCGTATTTATCACTAAATCCTTCCACCGTTCCTCCTGCTCCTAACCGAAAATGGTGATCCATAACATTATGCCCCAGTTCACCACTGCTGCTTCCCAAGCCATCTGGCCAAATATCGGTGGCTGAATTCATCAACACCCATGTTGAGTTCAATGCCGAAGCGCATAAAAAAATAATTTTCGATTTAAACTCGTAGGTCTGGTTTGTTTCGGCATCCAGAATTTGCACACCGGTGGCCTTCTTCCGGTCCTTGTCATACAGAATTTGTGTAACAATGGAGAACGGCCTCAGGGTAAGGTTACCCGTTTTCATTGCAGCCGGCAAGGTTGCGGATTGCGTGCTGAAGTATCCTCCATACGGACAACCTCGCCAGCATTGGTTACGGTACTGGCAATTGGTGCGGTCGTGGTGCGGCTGTGTAATATTGGCACTTCGACCAATAATCAGGTGACGACTACCTTTATAAAATTCCTCCAGTCGTTTCTTCACTTCCTTTTCGGCACAGTTCAATTCCATAGCCGGCATAAAGTCACCATCGGGCAACACATCAAGACCTTCCTTGCTTCCCTGTATGCCTGCAAATTTTTCGGCATAACTATACCAGGGAGCCATGTCTTCATAACGAATGGGCCAGTCAATAGCAATTCCTTCTTTGGCATTTGCTTCAAAGTCCCATTTATTAAACCGGTAACTTTGTCTGCCCCAGGTTAAGGAACGACCTCCCACATGGTATCCCCTGAACCAATCGAACCGCTTCACTTCAACATACGGGCACTCTTTATCTTTTACCCAATAGTCGAGAACCGTTTCATTTAAGGGGTAATCTCTCCGTAGCACCGGATAATCTTGTAACATCTGTTGAGTTCTTCCACCCCGGTGCGGAAACTCCCACGTTCCTTTGGTGGCATTCACATAACCTTTAACGTGTTCGATATTTCGACCACGCTCCAGCATGATCACCTTAAGACCCTTCTCGGTAAGTTCTTTCGCGGCCCACCCCCCGCTGATTCCCGATCCAATAACAATGGCATCGTAGGTATTTTGATTTTGTGCATCGATGTTCACATTCATAATCGCTCTCCTAAGTATCCTTAAAGATAGAATTGTTTCTCCTGTAACGTACTTAAAAAAATCACTTTTTTACAAACGGTACTTCAGACATGGAACAGCGGTAAAGATTGATGTAGGCAATTGGCAGCTACACGGAAAGCTTCTCGCCTTCCAGCCAAATGGATTCTCCTGCAAGCATAATCTCCAGGGGCTCGCCTTCTTCCAGAATGATTTCTGTTTTGTCTTTGTAGACTTTTACTTTGATTACCCTGTTACGGAATTCAATTCTAAAGGAATACGATTTCCACTGTTTAGGAATAAATGGCTTCAGGTGGAGTTTATCATCGATTACGCGCATACCACCGAACCCCTTCACTACACTCATCCATGTTCCGGCCATGCTGGTGATATGACACCCGTCTTCGGTATCATTGTTGTAATCGTCCAAATCAAGCCGCGAGGTACGCAAGTACATTTCATACGCTTTTTCTTCATAGCCCAGCATGGATGCCAGGATGGCATGCACGCAAGGCGACAAGGAAGATTCGTGCACCGTCATGGGTTCATAGAAATCAAAATTGCGTTTGATGGTTTCTATATCGAACTGCTCTTCAAAGAAGTAGAGACCCTGCAACACATCGGCTTGTTTTATAAAACATGAACGAAGAATTCTGTCCCACGACCATTTCTGATTAATCGGGCGCTCTTCTGGCTTCAGGTCGCTCACGGTCAGTAATTCCTTATCAAGAAAACCATCTTGCTGTAAATACACTCCCCTGACTTGATCTTCGGGGAAATACATACTGCCTATGATATGATTCCACTTTGCTCCCTCTATTCCTTCATCAAATTGCAGTGAAGTCACCAATGCCTGATACGCTGAATTCCGATTTGATTTTACGCTCGCGATGCACTCGAGTGTGTACCGAAGTGTCCACACAGCCAGGTAGTTCGTATACCAGTTATTGTTAACATTATTTTCGTATTCGTTCGGCCCGGTAACACCCAGCATCACATACTTTTTCTTTTCAGATGACCAGTTTACACGCTGCGCCCAGAATCGCGATATTCCAATCAGCACTTCAAGCCCGTGTGTTTGCAAATAATCGCTGTCCCCGGTGTAACGGATGTAATCAAATATCGCATAAGCAATGGCACCATTGCGGTGAATTTCCTCAAAGGTAATTTCCCACTCGTTGTGACATTCTTCACCGTTTATAGTCACCATAGGGTACAAGGCAGCTCCATTTTTAAAGCCAAGCTTGTTGGCATTTTCAATGGCCTTTTGCAGATGCTTATACCGATACACCAACAGGTTACGAGCAACGTGCTGTTTGGCGGTGCCTGAATAGAAAGGCAAACAATAGGCTTCTGTATCCCAGTACGTGCTTCCGCCATATTTTTCACCGGTGAACCCTTTCGGCCCGATGTTTAATCGTTCGTCTTCGCCAGTATAAGTTTGGGTGAGCTGAAATATATTGAAACGTATTCCTTGCTGAGCAGCAACATCTCCTTCAATGGTAATGTCACATTCTTTCCATTTTTTATCCCACACAGCAGCATGGTCTTTCAGCAAAGAATCAAATCCTTTTTCAACAGCACGATCAAGAATGGCATGACAGTTCGCCACCATGTTTTCTTTCGCATGATTTTCTGAGGAAAGCACAGCAGCATACTTCACGATCACAATTTCTTTGCCTTCATTAAAATCAAGTTGAACGATGTTGCCGGCATACTTATCACGCTCTTCCAAATTAATCCGTCCTGCGACAGGCTTTCCGGCTTCACTGATGAAATACCGCATACCGGTACAAACATGGAACTTTGTTTTTTTGGTTTGCACGGTAACATGCGCACTTCCATCTTCTGTTTGGCGATTAATTTCCTCCCAGAATTTCTCATCGTAATTCGAATCCTTATTGGCTACATCGGCATCGATGGCCAGCGAAACGATACCTTTGCCTGAAAAATTTACCGGCAATATCGCGTAGCGGATAGCACCAACTTCTGTTAGTGCCATGCTGCAAAACCGCTCTGCCACCACCCGAACTTCTTTTCCATCGGGTAAAGTGGCGGAGAACGAGCGAGTCAGCAACCCGGTTCTCATGTCCAGCACGCGCTTGAAATTTTTTACTGCACATTTCGCCAGATCCAGCTTCTGGTTATCAATCATGATGTGGACGCCAATCCAGCTGGGGGCATTCAGTACTTTAGCGAAATATTCGGGGTAGCCGTTCTTCCACCAGCCCACGCGTGTTTTATCGGGATAATAAACACCGGCTACATAACTTCCCTGAAGTGTTTCGCCACTGTATTCTTCTTCGAAGTTAGCACGCTGGCCCATGCGGCCATTGCCGATACTAAAAACGCTTTCGGAGATCTTATTCACATGAGGATCGAACCCCTCCTCTATTATTTGCCACTCATGATGCTTCAAATATTCTTTCATACTAAATCCTTGCTCCAGATTTATAAAGACATTAGTTGACTATACTTAAATTCACTAACAGAAGAAACAACAAGGGTTGCGTGACCAAGTTGTTCCTGTTTTCCTACACCAACACACTTCATGCCCGCGCGCAAGGCCGCCTGAACACCGGCTTCGGCATCTTCAAAAACAAGACAATCCTGCGGAGCGATATTTAATTTCTTAGCCGCCAGAAGAAATATATCCGGTGCAGGTTTCGCATTCACAATCATGGTTCCATCTACCACGGTATCAAAGTAATTCTCAATACCCAACAGTTGGATAATGCGTTGCGCATTTTTACTGCTGGAGGCCAGTGCGATTTTGATATGGTCGTTCTTGAGTTGCTGAAGCAAGGTTTTTACACCCGGAAAAATTTCATCGGCTTGCATTTTTGAGACGTAATCCGTGAACCACCCATTCTTACGGTTCGCCATTTCTTCTTTCTCGGCTTCCGTAAAAGAGCGGCCGCTAAGTTCAAGTATGATATCGAGCGACTGCATACGGCTCACTCCTTTTAAT
>JBAQPU010000045.1:0-44243 GCA_049306095.1 Cyclobacteriaceae bacterium | reverse complement strand
CCACCAGTTTTGCCACCCACCAATCGTTTATTGGTTCCGTGGCGTTCACAGCAAGGCCATGGTTAAAACTCAGGATCAGAAACGGCCGCAAATTTGAAGTGGGAAACTCCTCACCAACACTCTCATTCCTGTACCGGAAGGGTTTTCATGGTATGCTCTCCAGCGATATTGATTTTGATCAGGTAGAAGTGGGCATTAAACATTCTTTTAACAATGGTGTGCGTGGTCGTGTTGATTTTAATTTAAGAGCAGGTATGTTTTTGAATTCCGACAGCGTGGCGTTTATGGACAACAAGCATTTTTTAGGTAACCGAACGCCTTTCAGCACGACCGATCCGGCTGGTAGTTTCCGTTTAATGGATTATTATTTATACAGCACAGCCGATAAATACTTTGCGGCTAATGTGCATTACAACTTCCGAAGATTTTTGGTCACCTCTATTTATGAGGTGCGGATGCTCGGCATTCGGGAAAATATTTTTCTGAATTACCTGGCAACCCCTACCTCTAAAAATTATACTGAACTGGGCTATTCCATTGATGGAATTCTAAGGGTCTTCAGATTAGAAGGCGCAGTTTCTTTCCGCGATGGAAAATATTTGGGTTATGGCTTCCGGATTGGGATTGCAACCAATATTACCGTCCAGTTCTCAGACAACTAATAGGCCTTTGAAGGAGTATTTCGGGGTGCTATCTTCACCGCGTGATCATTTCAATTCATGATTTTTTTTCTCTTCGACAGCTTTTGCCGGTGGCAGATGTTCGTTCAGAGAACGAGTATGAAACAGGCCACATCCGTAAGGCAATCAGCATTCCAATCCTCAACAATGCCGAACGGGCAGCGGTCGGTACAGATTACAAACAAAAAGGACAAGCCGAAGCCATCAAAACCGGGTTACGACTGGTAGAGCCCCGGTTGGACGGAATCATTTCCGAGACACAGAAAATTGGTCATGAAATAATTGTGCATTGCTGGCGGGGTGGTTTGCGTTCTTCCAATTTTTGTGAGTTTGCGAGAAAGGCCGGAATAAAAACCCATCAACTGGAAGGAGGCTATAAAGCTTACCGGCATGTTGCGCTAGACACGTACAAAAAATCGATTCAGCTTATTGTTATTGGCGGATGCACCGGAAGCGGCAAAAGTGAAATATTGCGTGAATTAAAAAATCAGGGCGAGCAGGTTATCGACCTCGAACACCTGGCTAACCATAAAGGCTCAGCCTTTGGCGGACTGATGCAGCCGCCTCAGCCAACTACCGAGCAATTCCAAAACGAGTTGTTTGAGGAGCTTTTGATATTGGATGTGAACAAACGTATCTGGATTGAAGATGAATCAATTTCAATCGGAAAGGTATTTTTACCGAATGATTTCTGGAATCGCATGGGTGTAAGCCCGGTAATAGAAATTGAACTTGAAAAACCGAAACGTGTGCAACGATTGGTGCAGGAATACGGAAAATCTGATCCACAGGAATTTTTACAATCAATGGAGCGTATTGTAACAAAACTGGGAGGGCAGCATTTTAAAGCAGCAAAGGAAAAATTGCTTCAGGGAGATATGACCGCCACCATTGATATATTACTCACGTATTACGACAAAGCTTATCGCAGCGGCCTGGAGAAGAAGAAAGCGCGGATAAACTCTACCCTTGCGTGGGATGGAAAAAATGTAGCTTCAGTTGTTCAGGAGTTAATGACCTTAACCACATAGGCACATAGTAATCATAGAATGGAAGTAACTAAGAAAGAATTTGATGAGTTGACGTATCTGATTGTTGGTGCGGCAATTGAAGTTCATAAAGCGCTTGGACCAGGATTGCTGGAAAGTATTTATCATAAATGCCTGAAGCAAGAATTCTTTGTAAGAAAGCTATCGTATGAATCAGAGTTATTGGTTCCTGTTAATTACAAAGGAATTGAAATGGATGCAGAATTACGTTGTGATTTTCTGGTGGAAGGTAAAATAGTCGTAGAGCTCAAAGCGGTTGACGCGATCGCCCCAGTATTCGAAGCGCAGCTACTAACGTACATGAAACTTCTTCAAAAGCCTAAGGGGATTCTAATTAACTTCAATTGTGTTAATCTTTTTAAAGAAGGCCAACGTACATACGTAAATGAATTGTTTAGGGCGCTACCCGAACAATAACAACTATGTGTTCTATGTTTCTATGTGGTTATGAACTATGGAAAAAACTAAACTAACTCAATATTCACACGGTGCGGGATGCGGCTGTAAAATTTCACCCGCTGTGTTAGACTCCATTCTGCATTCAGATTTTCCGAAAACCCATTTTCAAAGCCTGATTGTGGGCAATGAATCCAAAGACGATGCTGCTGTATTTGATTTGGGCGATGGAAATTGCCTGGTGAGCACTACCGATTTTTTTATGCCCATTGTAGATGATGCTTTTACCTACGGAGCCATTGCCTCGGTAAATGCCATCAGCGATGTGTATGCTATGGGAGGGAAGCCGGTAATGGCGCTGGCCATTCTTGGTTGGCCTGTCAATAAACTTCCTGCGGAATTGGCACAGCAGGTTTTAGACGGGAGCAGATTCATTTGTGAAAGGGCAGGCATTCCATTGGCCGGAGGGCACAGCATTGACAGTCCTGAACCTATTTTCGGTTTGGCCGTTACCGGAACAGTCAGGAAGGAAAACTTGAAGCAAAATAATTCCGGTTCTGCGGGCTGCTTGTTGTACCTGACCAAGCCCATTGGCGTTGGAATTGTAACTACGGCACACAAACGTGGGCAGGCCCTGGAAGCAGATGTGGAGGAAGCCGTGCGGGTGATGACAACGCTGAATACGCTTGGGGCTGAGTTTGGAAAACTTGAATATGTAAAGGCCATGACCGACATCACGGGTTTTGGTTTGTTGGGCCACCTCATTGAGGTATGTGAAGGAAGCGGGCTTTCGGCTGAAATTGAGTACGCGAAAGTTCCGTTACTCACCTGTATTGGAAGCTACGTAGCAAAAATGATTTACCCCGACAGCACCATGCGCAATTGGCAGGGTTATGAAAAGAAAGTAACGGGCATTGGTGCTGAATCGTTACTCACGTTATGTGATCCGCAAACCAGCGGGGGGTTGTTGGTTTGCGTGGAAGCCCAAAAAGCAAACGAGTTTGAACGGATAGCGCATTCATTCGGCCTTGACTTGAAGCCTTTCGGTCAATTAACTCCTCAACAGGAGGCTGTGATTTCAATTCGATAGAGGTGAGTCGTCAAGCATCAGTAATAAGTGTTAGACGCCTACTCTTGTGGAATAACAAACCACATTACCAAATAAATCAGCGTAAGCGGAACAAAGGCCGTAATAAAACCAATCAACACAAATCCAATCCGTACCAGGGAAACGTCTAATCCGAAATGGTTGGCCAGGCCGGCACAAACCCCGGCAATAATTTTATCTTTCGAGCGGGTTAATCTTTTAGGAGTAGTCATGATGGCAACAAGATAATCATTCTGTAGAATCATTGAAATGGAACACCTGGAAGAAATTACGCAACAATTGTATGAAGCCTCACAGAAGAAGCGCATGTGCCGCATTCAACTAAGAGGCGAACCGCTCAGCAGAGTTATTCATCCGTATGGTATTTGCAAAACTTCGGGCAATAAAATCATGCTGGTGTGCTGGCAGTCATTGGGGTTTACCGGTGCTACCGGAAAAGCCGGTTATCGCAATTTACGACTGGCCGAAATAACCAATGTGGAAATGATGGAAACACACTTTACGGTCGACCAGGACTTTCATCCCGCTGATGGGCAGTATCAGGAGTGGGTTTTTCATGTTTGATTTTCGATTACGTTATACTTTTTGAGTCTTTTTTATCCGAAGGCGTCTATCTTTCGTAGAACTATCTGTAATCCGGAAAGGAAATGGAAGCATTAAATCCAGATACCTGGAATGAAATCAGCAACGAGTTGCGAAATTTTGTGTACCGCAAAGTAAAAGACCGCGATGTCGCCCACGATATTGTGCAGGATGTGTTCCTCAAGGCTCAGTCAAAAATTACCCAACTGCGAGAAGCTGAAAAAATAACAAGCTGGATATTCCAGATTACCCGCCATACCATTACCGATTATTTCAGGAAGCAAGCCAAAGTAGTTCCAATTGCTGAACTCCAGTGGGAGAATGATGACCATGCCTTAAACGATTGCGTGGCCGTTTGCCTGA
Source organism: Cyclobacteriaceae bacterium (assembly GCA_049306095.1). Taxonomy (GTDB): domain Bacteria; phylum Bacteroidota; class Bacteroidia; order Cytophagales; family Cyclobacteriaceae; genus UBA2336. The sequence continues at coordinate 40,065 of JBAQPU010000045.1, read as the reverse complement.
ATAAATTAATGTACACCCTCCCTGCCAAGTACAGCGAGGCATTGGTGCTGACGGAAATAGAAAATCTTTCGCAGACTGCCTTGGCTGAGAAACTTGGAATCTCCTATTCAGGAGCTAAATCGCGCGTGCAACGGGCACGTCAGATGCTAAAAGAAAAATTGCACACGGTTTATAAGATTGAGGCCGACTCATACGGTAACATCCTGGTGTGTGAGGATAAAGCTCCCTGCGACTGTTCACAGGCAACATCAGCAACAGGTTGTGGTGCCTAAACACCACAACCTGCCGACAGGGTTAGCAGCCGCAAATTCCGCCACAACATCCGCCATCTTTTTTAACTACGGTTTTCATCATGTTAGTTTTTATGTGAAACAAGATACTCGCCTCTTGCGAGGGTTACTGGTATGACGTTTCCTTATTGCGATAGATGCAAGAAACTAACTGAAATTTTTCTTAACCATGGTCAGTGCCCCCACAGACCATGCACCAGCGTGCTTTCGGTCTGTGAGACACAGACCGAGGGTGAGCTTAGGGAATCAATTCTGTTTCCGGGATGGGTTGAACTACCCCCTCCCCCCAACGTTCATAGCGCTGAACCAAAACTATAAATTTTCTAGTTCCTCGCCACAGCATAAACGCACAGTTGGCGGTTGTGTACAATATATCGTTATTTCAGTGAGTACTTTAAATCTTTTATCCACGGGCTATATTCTAGTACTTCTCTCATACGGTCACGTTGATCATAAGTAAAACCATAATAATACGGTACGTTTGCATGAATGTAGTCTCTTTCTTCTGGAGCCCCTCCCATATAATTGTCGTGAGTAATAATGTAACCAGTGTTGCAGTCATAAAAAATACCAAACCTTTTTTTTGATGGATAGTAGTCTTTTTTATTATAATATTGTGTGTCTTCAGCACAATCTAAATCGGTACATGAGATTGGATTAAAAACGTGCAGCAATCCAAAGTAATGACCCAATTCATGGGTAAGTGTCCAGTCGTTTAGCATTCTTATTGGAAGATAGATGCCATGGTTCACATTGATAAAATTTTTTTTATGCATTTCTTCGAGGAATATATCCCATGTAGTTGAAGACACTCCATATATTGAGGAGCTGGTATATAATCCACAAGCTAGGTATGCCTCATCAGAAAAGGGTAAACTTGTTCCCCCACTCACTCCAGTATTATCTGGTGCAATTGTTATGTTGATGTAAAGGTGGGGCGACCACATATTGTCGCCTTGAATTTTCGATATAATATCCCCCGAAATATTTTTATATCCACCATATCGTTTAATACCTGTTTCTTCCAATATATTTCCTTTTGGGTCATACTGAGCAAGCCTGAACTCGATTTTTGAATCTATATGGTTGGGGCTTTGTGTGGTTTCAGGGTAGTTTAAATTATAATAATTCTTCCTAAACCGGAGGTTCACAAGCGATACTATTCGGTCAATACTATCCTTACTTATATTAGCTCCTTCACCCACAGGCTCATCATCATAAACCACATGAAATATTAGTGGTATACTTATCAACTCGTAATTTTTTTGTGCGCGGGCAACTACTGTTACATCATCACTTACCCACCCGTTGTATTCAGCCCTAAAAACATGTTCTCCGGTTTCTGTGGTTACAAAATTGTATCCATTGATTGGTTCTCCATTATGGTAGTATGTTATTGTGTTGTTTTCCACCAGTTTAATATTATTAATACTACTAAACTTGCCTTTGAAATAGTTAACGTCCATTTGAATAACGTTAAGCACAAGTTTACTTTCACCGTCAGCTACCATATAATAGGCATTGGGATGTATGTAATATTCTTTTGAATTTATTAAAGCAATTTCCATTTCTTCACATGAAGAAATGAAAGGTAAAATGAATAGAAGCGATTTGCGCCACATATAATTTTAAATGAAATTCTGAGTTCAACTAATAAGTGCAACACAAGTGGTTGAAAGAAGAGAGTCCCGAAGGCTCAGGATACTTCCTTCAATTAACCAAGTTCATTTAAACTTGTGTTGCGATGACAACTGAGCCAAGAGCAAAGGTATGTAATTGACCGTCTATTAAGGAAAGGGAAGAGCCAGAAAGAAATACCTGATATGCTAGGGTATCACAAATCCTTAACCATGGTCTGTGCCCCCACAGACCATGTACCAGCGTGCTTTCGGTCTATGAGACACAGACCGAGGGTGAGGTCGGGTTCTCAGGGGATTATCGTAAAGCATAATGACTGAAATCTATAAATCAACCCGCTTCGTTGCCATCACTTCCAAAATCAAATTCTCGCCATACATCATAGCCGGTGTTTGATAGCCGGCTTTAAAATTTCCGGCAAGAATTTTTTCCGCGATCAGTACGGCTGTTTTTGCCGTGAGGGCATAACCGCTTAATGTTTCGAGTTTACTTTCGTAGGATTGACCAAAATCATCCCAAACTTTTCCCCATAAATAGGCTCTGCCGGTTTCTCGTGTTTCGTCACTTGGCCCGGGTGCTTGCTTGTCTATTTGCCTGAGCATGAAATTCTTTACCCAGCGTTGGCGCAGCAGCCAGTTAAAGTAGTTGCTTCTTTTGGCATTTTTAATCATGCTGTAGGTGGCACCTGCGTATACTTCAATGTTAGGAATGCCCGTACTCCTCCAGGCGGTAGAAATATCGCCCCACGGAATATTCAGGGTTTTCGTTTTAAGTCCGCCAAAATCAATCTCCATCCACCGTTCACCAACCGGAATGGAAGTCAGTACTCCGTTTCTGCGGATGAGACTGCCAAATCCTAATTTTTCAGTCATGCTTTTTTTAGTGCCGCGCGAAAGTCCGCCTTTCGACATCGCGAAAGCGAGTTGAAGATGCGTGGCAGCAGGTAACTTCTTTTTTAAATGAAGTGCCAGGCAATCGGAGGGCACAACATCGAAGCCTGTTCCTGGCATAATCATAATGCCAGCCTGTTTGGCCTTCTCGTTATATTCTTCAGCCAGCATTTCAAATACCTGATATTCACCGGTAATGTCGGTGTAGTGGATTTTTGTTTCGAGGCAGGCTTCCACCATGGCTTTAGCGGTATAAATGAAGGGCCCGCCACAATGCAGTACCATCGAACCTTTTTGCAAAAGTGTCAGGAGAGAAGGTTTATCACTGACATCCACCACGTCAAACGGGTAGCCGGTTTGTTCGTGTTGTTTTTGTAATGCTTCACGGTTTCGGCCCGCGAGAATGACATTCAGTTTTTTTGCTTTACATTCCTGTACAATGAGGTTACCCGTATAACCATACGAGCCGTAAACGATGATGGGCTTCATGGTATAAAGGTACTGATGGGTTGGCAATTCAGGCAGACTGAGGATAAAAAATCTGCCGTATGTTTTTATTGATTCGCGGGCACAGCCGGTGGTGTCGGATTACCAGAAGCTCGTTCTACCTCAACAATAAAATATTTTGTTTCCCCGCGCCACGGAAAGGCAACAAATCTTCTTTTAAACTTTAAGTTCACACGCTCACCGCTTAGTGCCACTTCCTGAAGAGCCTTGATTACTTCGGTTTCACTTGATTCAACAGAAAAATCGCGGGTCTCAGCAATCGGGCTAACTCCCTTTAATGATCCGAAAGACTCAACCGTCATTTTGGCTTCATGGGTTTTAAAAATGAATCCGCGTTGGGTAATGCTTAACACTCTTCCGGCCATTACTCCATTTTCGTATGTGCCCCAATACAAAAGAGCCAGAACTCCTGCCCCGAGGAGGATAACGATGGCCAGGAATCGTTTCATAAATGTTTTTACTTTTTGAAGGAATTCGTTCATGAATACTAAACAGTCATGATTTCTATTTCTTTCTTTTTCATGAGCGCATCAATTTTACCGATGAATTCATCGGTAAGCTTTTGCGTTGTTTCTTCAGCGTTTTTCACATCGTCTTCCGAAACGCCTTTGATTTTTTTCAGCTGTTCGTTGGTTTCTTTACGAATACTTCGAATGCTCACCTTACCATGCTCGCACTCCTGTCCAACCTGCTTAACCAGTTGTTTTCTTCTCTCCTCGGTTAGCATAGGAATATTAACAATTACCTGCTGGCCGTCATTTTGCGGGTTGAGTCCGAGGTTGGCATCGCGGATAGCTTTTTCAATTTCCTGGATCAGGTTTTTCTCCCATGGCTTAATAAAGATAGAGCGCGCATCGGGGGTGGTCATCGATGAAACCTGGTTGAGGGGCGTCATGGCTCCGTAGTAAGATACCTGAATGCCATCGAGCATCGAAGGGTTTGCTTTTCCGGCCCGTATTTTTGTAAGCTCATGCCCAACATGGTTGAGGGTTTTGTTCATGAGGTCTTTAGCTTCTTCCAGAAATAATTGAAGTTCTTCCATATTTCGAATTTAAGATTTTCGATTTAAGAATGATGAATCTACAATCTTAAATCTAAAATTTCTAACTTATGAGAGTTCCAGCCTCTTCTCCTTTTAAAACCTTTAATAAATTGCCTTTTTTATTCATATCAAACACAATAACAGGAAGTTTGTTTTCCATGCACAATGTGAAGGCTGTCATGTCCATGATGTTTAGGTTTTTTTCGTAGGCTTCCTGAAATGACAGTTTGTTGTATTTCACTGCATCATTGAATTTTTCAGGGTCTTTATTGTACACACCGTCTACACGGGTGCCTTTCAACACAACATCTGCTTGTATTTCGATGGCGCGTAAGCTGGCTGTGGAATCGGTGGTGAAATAAGGATTGCCAATGCCGGCACCAAAAATAACGATCCGCCCTTTTTCCAAGTGGCGGATCGCTCTGCGTCTGATAAACGGTTCGCAAACCTGTTCCATCTTAATGCCGGCCATCAGTCTGGTAAACACCCCGTGTCGTTCAAGGGCGCTTTGCAAAGCCATGGCATTGATAACCGTGGCCAGCATACCCATATAATCACCCTGTACCCGATCGATGCCCAGTGCTTCGGCCTGGCCGCCTCTGAAAATGTTGCCACCCCCAATCACAATGGCGAGTTCTACTCCTTCTTTTTGAATGGCTTTGATTTCTTCGCTGTATTGTTCCAGTACGGCCGGATCAATATTGCTGTTTTTTGAACCCATCAGCGCTTCACCGCTGAGCTTGAGAAGAACACGTTTGTATTTCATGAATGGCTGGCATGGTTAAAATCCTGTAAATATACTATTTGCCCTTCATTCACACGCGATTCTTGCCGGACTTGTTCAGGCACTTCAAATTGGAACCCTGGCACATGGTCGGGAATTGAAGATGATTTTTTTAGAACTCGATCAGCACCTGATTCTTTTCGACCGTATCTCCCTTTTTCACCTTTACCGACTTCACTGTTCCTTCACCGGGCGATTTTAAAATGTTCTCCATTTTCATTGCCTCCAGAATGAGCAAAGGATCGCCAGCTTTCACCGTATTGCCCGCTTTCACTTTCATGTCGATGATCAGGCCGGGCATGGGAGCTTTGATGTTGTTTACCTTTCCGGCAGATGCATTGTTCATCCCCAGTTTTTCCAGCAACAAATCAAACTTATCTTTTACCTCAACCGTGTGGATATGATTGTTGATTTTGAAGGTAAAGGTTTTGGTCGATTTATCGGCTTTTACAACTTCAGCTTTATAACTTTTCTTATTATGAAGAATATGAAAATATCCCTCAGAAAGTTGCACAATATCCCAGATGAATGATTTTCCATCGATGGTTATGCCCGCATGGGCAAACTCAACGTCCAGGGAAGTTTTCTTATTGACTGTTACTTTTGACACTCCGTAAAAATAGAATTATAGAATGTAGATTTTAGATTTTAGGAGAATTGTTTTCCTGAAAAATCGTAATTCTAAAATCTTAAATCGTAAATTTGCCCCAAGGGGTGCCTAAAAAACACGGGCTGAGATTATACCCAATGAACCTGATGCCGGTAATGCGGCCGAAGGGAGGCAAGGTAAACACGTATGTAAGGTGCATTCCCCGATGTGCCTGCGGGTTTAAATATTAAAATAGCATGTTAAGAGTAGTAACGGTAACAGTTACAATGTTGGTATCGACATGGGTTGTTGCACAACAGTTTTCGGTTTCGGGAACTGTAAAAGATGAGAAGCGCCAGCCACTGGCCGGAGCTTCTGTTCAAATTGAGAATTCATCTGTAGCAACCATGACCGATGAATTTGGAAGGTTTCGTCTGGAGAAATTGGCTGGCGGAGAGTATTCGGTACGTATCCGTTTTCTCGGGTACGAAGACAACGTGGAAAAAATTCAGGTGACGCAAGACACTCGTGTTGAGATTACCCTTATTGAATCTGTTCAGCTAACCGATGAAGTAATCGTATACGCTACACGCGCCAATGAAAAAACACCTACCACCTTTACGAACGTGAGCGGTCGCGCCTTACAAAAACAAAACTTTGGACAAGATTTGCCCTTTCTGTTGAACTGGACACCTTCATTGGTAACCACATCAGATGCCGGTGCCGGAATTGGTTATACCGGCTTGCGCATCCGCGGAAGCGATGCCACGCGCATCAATGTTACCATCAATGGTATTCCGTATAACGACAGCGAATCACAAGGAACATTTTGGGTAAACATACCCGACATTGCCTCGTCAACACAAAGCGTGCAAATACAACGAGGGGTGGGAACGTCAACCAACGGTGCGGGCTCCTTTGGCGGAAGTGTGAATGTACAAACCATTTCGCAGCAGCGCGATCCGTATGCCGAATTGATGATGAGCGCGGGCTCATTCAATTCGCAACGATATACCGTGAAGGCCGGAACGGGTTTGATCAACAACCGTTGGTCGTTTGATGGCCGTGCTTCCAGAATTACATCGGACGGGTACATTGACCGGGCGACTTCCGACTTAACTTCTTATTACCTGAGTGGTGGATATTATGGAGATAAAACAATTCTGAAAGGAATATTTTTTGGAGGGCATGAGAAAACCTACCAGTCGTGGAATGGCATTGATGAAGCAACTATGAAAACCGATCGTACTTTTAACTCGGCTGGCGTGTTGTATGACAAGAACTGGAATGTAATCGGGTATTATGATAATGAAGTAGATGATTACCGTCAAGATCACACCCAGCTTCATCTGACGCAACGCCTAAGCGACTTCTGGAACGCGAACGTATCGCTCCACTACACAGCCGGTCGTGGATATTATGAACAATACAAGCAGGCAAAGCCTTTTGCCGAGTTAGGCCTGGATGATCTTGTTATTGGCGACTCTACCTTAACCTATGGCGATTTCATCATCCGAAAGTGGCTCGACAATAAATTTTATGGAACTACTTTCTCGTTAAATTATGAAAAGGAGAAAACTGCATGGAGTATTGGAGGCGGATATAATCAGTATGCCAAGGCAAAACATTTTGGCGAGATTATCTGGGCGCAATATTCATCCAACGCTCAAATCCGGCAGCACTACTATGATGGCGAATCAAAAAAGAACGACTTTAATATGTATGTGAAATGGAATTACAATTTCACTGCTAAACTGAATGCGTTTGTTGATTTGCAGTATCGCCATGTCGAATACAAAACAGCAGGCACCGATGACGATTTAAATCCCTATGCCTTCGAAAACAACCTGAATTTTTTTAATCCGAAGGCAGGCATGAGTTATACCCTTACAGATGGGAACGTATTGTATGCTTCTTATGCAGTTGCGAACCGTGAACCAAACCGAACAGATTACCTGGACGGTGATAAAAAACCAAAACCTGAAGAACTTGATAATATAGAGGCGGGGTGGAGAATGAATTCCGACCGCTATAACCTGGAAGTAAATTATTATTGGATGAATTATCGTGATCAATTGGTGCTTACCGGTGAACTAGACAATGTAGGCAACCCGATTCGCGCCAACGTAGGTAAGAGTTATCGTACTGGAGTTGAACTTTCGGGAAGTATCAAGCTCAACGATCAGTTAACATGGACCGCCAATGTAACGGGCAGTGTTAATAAGAATAGAGATTATGTGACAGATGAGAATGATCTTGCCAATACGAAAAACACAAACATCATTCTTTCGCCTAACTGGATTGCCGGAAGTCAGTTAAGCTGGAATGTATTCCGGAATTTTCAGGCATCGCTGCTTTCCAAGTATGTTGGCGAACAATATCTCGACAACACTGAAACGAAGAATTTAATGTTGGATAGTTACTTTATCAATGATCTGAGGGTTAGCTATTCATTTCAATTAAAGGAAATAAAAGCAATGGAGCTCAGTCTTTTGGTGAACAACGTATTCGATGTTGAGTATGCTTCTAATGGGTATTCTTACGATGGAGCCCCCTACTATTACCCGCAGGCAGGCAGAAATTTCATGGCGATGATGTTGCTCAGGTTTTAAAATTTCTAGTGTCATGGTGTCCTGGTGACAAAGTTCTGGCCACAAAGGCACGAAGTCCCTAAGCCAATGGTGCGGCAAAACAAATTGACTATTTTTGCGTGAACCTCACTGCATGGCACCCTCGCGTAAAACCCTGGTCGAGTCTTTTCTGCGCCTCACCCGTGCCTGGAACCTGGTCATTATTGTATTTGCCCAGTACTTTACTGCTTTCTTTTTGGCGAAGGCTGATGTGTTGCACGACCTCAGGCTCTTCCTTCTTTCGTTGTCTACCGGGTTGGTTGCAGCGGGTGGCTATGTGATCAACGATTATTACGATGTGAAAATCGATTACATCAACAATCCCGATCGGGTTGTTGTGGGTAAAACGATTCATCGAAGGTTTGCGATTTTATTTCATGTGGGGCTGTCGGTCTTGGGAATTTTTGTTGGATTCTTTGTGTCGTGGAAACTGGCCGTGGTCAATGTGCTTTCGGTTTCGGTGCTTTGGTTTTATTCGAATTTATTAAAGAGACTTCCCTTCATTGGAAACTTTACCGTGGCTCTGCTAACAGGTGCCTCTATTGCCATTCTTATTTTATTATATGATGTTAATACAATTCTTATTCTCATCTACGCGCTGTTTTCCCTTTTTATGACATTGGTACGCGAAATCATCAAGGACATGGAAGATTTGAAGGGCGATAACACCTATGGATGTAAAACGCTTCCTATTGTTTGGGGTATTCGTAAAACAAAAACTACTTTGTACCTGTTGATTATTGTCTTTTTACTATCGGTAGTCATTATTAATCAAGTCTATGTTAAGCTGGATGTGATTTATTTTGTGATGTTGTTGTTTGTGCCGCTGGCCTGGCTCACCGCGCGATTGGTTCGTGCCGATACAAAAAAAGACTATGGTTGGCTCAGCAGTTTTTGTAAAATAATTATGTTGCTGGGAATTTTGAGTATGACTCTTTTGTAGGGTGTTGAGGTTAATGTGTTGAGGTTAATACGTATTAGTTTCAATTATTCTGTCGTTATTTGAGAAAGTGAGTACATCATTACATCAGCACACGAGAACTCCAACACACCGAATCGCAATTTTCGCTTCCGGAAGTGGAACGAATGCCGAAGAAATCATGAAGCATTTCCAGCATCACGATTCGATTGAGGTTGTGATGCTTCTCAGTAATAGCCCGCAAGCCTATGCGCTGGAGCGAGCGAAAAAACTCAGTATACCTTCAAAAGTTTTTAACCGAACTATTTTCCGCGAAAGCGAAGATGTGCTGATATGGCTAAGAGATAGTAGTGTAACACATATTGTACTGGCCGGCTTTATGTGGCTGGTGCCCGCATATTTGATTAAAGCATTTCCAGGGAAGATTATTAACATTCATCCAGCCCTTTTGCCAAAGTTCGGAGGCAAAGGCATGTACGGTATGCACGTGCATGAAGCTGTTAAAACTACAGGTGAAAAGGAAACGGGTATTACCATTCATGAAGTGAATGAGCAGTATGACGAAGGAAAGATTTTGTTCCAGGCGAGATGCGAAGTGAGTTCATCCGATTCGCCTGATGACATTGCAAAAAGAGTTCACCAATTGGAGTATGCATACTATCCGCGGGTGATTGAAGAGTGGATTTTAAAATAATGCCGGACCTGCCTGTCCCGATTTCCTTATTGGGATTCCGGCATCTATACTTGCCTTTCCTCGGTCTGTGTCACACAGGTCGAAAGGAAGATTATTATGGTTTGTGAGGACACAAACCATGGTGGGGGGATAAGAGGAGAAAGTCAGTCGGTTAACAAGAAGAAATCATTTTATTTCTTTTGAAGTACTATAGGTTCAAAATCATCTCTTTCCTCGGTCTGTGTCACACAGACCGAAAGGAAGGTTATTATGGTGTGTGGAGATACAGACCATGGAGGAGACTTGAAGTCAGTCGACTGACATGAAGAAATCGTTTTATTTCTTTTGAAGTACTATAGGTTCAAAATCATCCGACTTTGGAAAATTTTGAAAGACACTCTGGATAAATTCATCAGGCACAGCCAGTTTTCGCTTGACAATATCAATCCATGCGCCATCCATATTCAGTATGGCACACAAGGTTCCATCTTCTTTAAACAAGTGATGGCGAATACTCCAGCGGCTGTACTCCGGGGTAGCTTTCGTAACTACCATATCAATAGTGAGCTTGTCTTCAAATTTTACTTCACGTTTGAAAATAGCCTCTTCGCGAAATAGTATCGGCCCGATGTGCAGTTCTTCAAGTTTAAAGTTGGTAAGCCCATGTGCCGAAAAGCAAGCGATGCGCGCCATGGCGCCATAGTCATAGTAGGCGGAGTGTCGCAGGTGACGGTTTTGGTCAATGTCGGACCAACGAACCTGAATGGGGAGAGAGAATTTTTGCATTTGAGTGTGTAGTAAAACCAAAATTAGTAACTTCTCGGCCATAATTTAAAGCACGTGCAACAAACAGCTACTACCGAACTTTTTCTGCCAATAGCCTTAGGTATTATCATGCTGGGACTTGGTTTGTCATTAACCCTTGATGATTTCAAACGGGTAGCTAAATATCCAAAGGCTGTTACGGTCGCGTTGCTTTGTCAGATGGTCTTGTTGCCGTTGATTTGTTTTTTGCTGGTAAAGTTCAGCGGCTTAAATGCAGCATTAGGAGTCGGCCTGATGTTGTTGGCCGCATCGCCCGGAGGCGCTACAGCCAATTTGTACAGCCATTTATCGAAAGGTGATGTAGCGTTGAATATTTCCCTGACGGCCATCAACAGCGTGCTTACATTGTTTACACTTCCGCTCATTGTCAATTTTTCGCTCGACTACTTCATGGACTCAGGCCAGTATGTTCCCATGCAGTTTAAGAAAGTAGTGGAAGTGTTTGCGATTGTACTGGTTCCTGTTGCGATTGGAATGCTTATTAAAAGCAAGTGGGAAAATTTTGCGGCTAAAATGGATAGGCCGGTGAAGATAGCCTCGGCCCTGATTCTCATCATCATTATTGTTTCGGTTACCATCCGCGAAAAGCAAGTGCTGATGGACTATGCCAGTGAGTTGGGTATTCCGGTACTGCTATTCAATGTGTTGAGCATGGCAGTAGGATATTTTATTCCGCGGTGGGTTAACATTGAAAAGAAGCAGGCAATTGCTATTGGAATGGAAATAGGAATTCATAACGGCACGCTGGCCATATACATCGCGTTGAGCGTGTTGGGTAATTCAATTATGTCGGTGCCGCCTGCTATTTACAGTTTGCTTATGTTTTTCACGGCTGCCATTTTTGGTTTTTGGGTGAGCCGGAAAGCAGAGAAGTAACCGGCTTATAGGAAAGTAATTTTTAGCATCTCAGGCCTTTTACCGGGGGCTGTGATGCGCAATATGTAAGTACCACTGATAATCCCTTCACGTGTTAATTCTACGCGCGACTGCTGCGTTACATGTTCCATTATTTTTTTACCGGTAATATCAAAAATCTCTAAACGCCTACCCTCAGTATTACTTTCCGAAAACTCAACAAACCAGTTTCCCCGAACAGGGTTTGGGTAAACAGTTGTTGTTTTAGTAACATCGGCCGATACGATTTTTGAATACGTATAGCTGCCATCAAAATCAGTTTGTTTCAGACGATAATAATTTATGCCGGCAACGGGCGTCTCATGGATTTCTTCATAATGCGTTGTGCGGGTGGTTGTGCCAGCACCGGCCACATCAAAAAGCTGGTTAAATTCAAGTCCGGGGGCAGAATGCTCGAGCGTGAAATAATCATTGTTGAGTTCTGTGGCTGTAGTCCATTGCAATTTCACCCTACCATCGCGCATGGCGGTGGCAATAAAATCATATAATTCAACGGGCAGCGCGGAATCAACAGTAAACACCAGTGGTTCGTAGTGAGACCATTTTCCTAGAATGTCGCGTGTGCGCACAAAAAGATAATGATTGCCATCAGCAACTACAGGTGTGGTAATGGTGGGCGTAATGGTAATTAAATCGGATGGTGTAGAAATAGAAAGGGGTGTTCCGTTTCCAAATCCGGGATCGAGATCAATAAAATACTCCGCTTCAACGATACGAGTTTGGATGATAAAATAAACAGGATCTGAGAGTGACCACACATCATCATCGTGGCGTGTTCGAACAAACAGGTAATGTTCTCCATCCGGCAAACTTGCAGTTGAAATGGTTGGTGTGATGGTGCTTGTTATGGGTGTAATGCTTAAGGGTGTTCCGTTTCCGATACCCGGGTCAGTATCAAAAAAATATTCGGCTGCTATAATGCCCCCGTCAATAATAAATTCGCGTGGTTCGAATAAAGACCAATTCCCGTTGGATGTTTTGGTTCGCACATACAGCTGGTGATAGCCGGGCTCGAGCCCTGTAGTAGGAATGGTTTCGGTAAACGTTATGAGATCGCTGGCGACAATGCTGATGGGTGTGCCATTGCCGGGGCCGGGGTCGGTATCGAAAAAGTATTCGGCACGTGATACTGTTTGAGCACAACACCAAACCCCCGTGCAAACCAAAATAATTGTTAGCCAGGTTTTCATCAAATCAAGGCACCCGCTTGGATGTAACCGAAATCGTAAGCGTGCCTCGCGGTGCTATTGTGGTGGGCGAAGTAATGGTGAACGCAGTGATCTCAGCAATGGAAGGCTCACCTGTTTCGGTGAACAAGTTGCCTAAGCCTCCGTAAACACCACGATCAGTTCCATCTGTTCCAGTATTATGGCCCGGTGATGTTGGTTGCAAGCTTAAATCAATGGCGTAGTCATAGAGAACAGGCGGGCCAGGGTAGTTCACAAATTGAGGATCAACTCCTGCGAGGTTATTGGTGCCCGACTGGTAAAAAGTGTTATCGATAGATCCATAACTGATGTTGTTGTTCATGGTGCAGAATTCAAGATAGAAGGTGCTGTTTCCATCGGGAATGCAATTGTAAAAGATATTATTGTCGATAGAACAATAATCCACTTGATCGAACGCATTTATATCGCCACCGCTGGATCCAAGAAAAACGTTGTTGAAAATGTAGGTGCGCTCAGCAGCACTGTTCGAAATGCCAGCAATTTTTGACCATCCGTTCGTGCCCAGTAATACATTATATCGTATCTGGGTGTTATGGGAGGATGAAAAGCCAAAATAGATACAAATAGATATGGATTCAATAATATTCCCTTCAATAATCCAGCCGCTTGTATTTTGTAAGAACATGGCCCACCCAGCACTGCCGGTGATGCGACATTTTTTAATCACACAGTTATCAGCACCCGTAGAGGTACCCAAGTGCTGGGTATGGACTCCAATCAGTTGAATGCCGTTGGCATTCAGGAGCACGTTTTGAAAAGTTGATACTAACGGATTTTGCTTGTTAGGATTATGCCCGGTCCCAATAATGACAAGTGATTTTGTGATGGTGATGTTGCCGTAATCAATCGGTGATCCATGTACATAAATGGTGTCTCCGTTAGAGGAAGCAGCCGGGCATCATTAAATGTGGTGAACTGTCCGGGGCTGTAAGGTGCATTACACAACGTGCGCACGGTAGCAAAAGAACAAGAACACGCTACCGTCAGCGCGAAAAGGCTGAAAAGGCGTTTCATGGTGGGGTTGTTTAAGTTGGTCTTTCTATGAAGATAAGACTAAATGACGGTTTAAATCAGCAGCCTGTTGGAATTGTTACAATTGTCGGTAAACAGCTCAAATCAGACAATCAGTGTATAAAGCAGAAAATAAGAAACTGCCATGCTCCAGGGCGCCTTATGCGGATTTTGGTTGATCGAAGTCTTACGCCAACTCGTGAAGGATGAGGGCAATAACAGGAAGTAAAAAACCAGCCGCGATAAACCATTTCCCCCTGCCGGCAATTCCCTTCTTACCTTTCAAAATGAAAAGCCCCGTGATGCTGATGAGGATGAGCATTCCTCCGAAAATATCAGAAACCCATTTCCAGCCTTTCAGACTATTGCGGTGCAATACGTTGGATTGATAGAAAACCGGTCTGCGAGTAATTTTTTCATACGTACCAGCTCCGGTCGACAGGTCGATGAGCAACGAAGCATTGTTGTAATAGATTTTTACTTTATCGGCCGATGGAATGTCGTATACTTTGTAATCGGTTTCCTGCACCAGGTTTCTAAACCCTGAAATAATTTCAGGAGTGAGCTCGCTGGCACGGTAAGTTTGTGGTAGACGGATTTCTTTTTTCTCGATGATGAAATCGGGATTCCAGTCATCCACATGGTTGAGGGCAATTCCCGAAAGACAATAGATAATAATCAGTGATGAAAAGAAAAAGCCGACATCGCGATGGGTGGCAATATTCAGCCGCCTGAGCCTTCGCCAAAATTCTTTGGTCATTGCGCCTGTGCTACTTCAGTGTTCGTTACTTTCGATGCGTATTCAAGGGAAACATCAATGACCCATTTTTCGATGGCCGGATCCGGCAGAATTGAATCAGCAATGTACGAGACACGCGATTTTTTGTCCTTGAGGTTATTGATGCCATCGCCAATAATTTTCACCTGAAACATTTCATCATGCGCTACCAATACCGGAACAACAAGGGCTTGCTGTTTCTCTTTAAATACCCGTTTGATCGGCAGCGTGGTAGAATCTGAATTGTAGTGGGCCACATGACCGCACCATCCATACGAATATTCTTCTACGCCTAAATTGTTTTTTACATGCTCGCCTACTTCCACCATCAGGTTAGTCCACTCTTTCATGTACGTTGCATCACCGTACGCGATTAACACCAGGCCTTCTTCGGCTGGCTTTTTAGATAGGGCAGTTGCACGTCTGAGGATATTCTCTTTCAACACGGTTGTAAAATCCAGTAGCGGAGTGATGTGCGTTTCTGCTTTGGGTGTATAACGTTCGATTTTTTCAATCTTCAGGGTTTCCAGCGATTGAGGATCTTCCTTTTTGCCAATGATGGTGGGGATATCATCAAATGAATGTGAGCTTACGGTGAGGAACACCGGAACAATAACCACATCAGTATAGCCTTCTGCATCAAACTCTTTCAGGCGGGTGGCAATGGAAGGCTCGGTATATTCCATAAAAGCTGTTTTAGTTCCGCTTACCTGACCGGAAGCCAGGATGGCCGGCTGAACATTTGTTTCCAGGTCGAGAAGGGCTTGCCTCCAGGTTGCTGACCGGGAGCCGTGATTAACCAGGAGCACACCTATTTTTTTGTCCGATACAGGCTTTTCCGTTTTTGCAGAACCACCGGCAGTATTACAGGAAAGCTGGATGGTTGCGGTGCTCAACATGGCTAAAAGGCAGAAAATCGTGTAAGCGATAGATCTCATTGGGTACCAATAATTGATTTCGCAGCAAAAATGTGGGGTGCAGTTATGAAAAGCAAGGATTATTTAGAATAAATCTAAATAAAATTAGTTTAGATCATTTGGTTTCTAAGGGTGGGAAAAATTTCGAAATGGCTCGTTATCTTTAAGAAACTTAGCCCAGAATGATTTCAACATTATTATTCGGAATGCCTGGAACGACAGAATGGATTATTATTTTATTGTTTGGTTTGATTCCGCTGATCTGCATTGTTGATATTATGAATAGTAGGTTCAGAGAACCCGCCATGAAGTGGGTTTGGTGTGCATTAGTTGTTTTCTTTCCACTGGGCGGCTCGCTCTTGTATTATTGGATTGGCAGAAACCAGCGATTGATTGCTTAATATTCTGCGTTGGGAACTGTCAGGTTGAGTGGAGTTGAGACCTGATTAATAGTCTTCGAATTCGCTCAGACTGACATTTGGAGATGCTTTGAGACAGCCCCTTTCTGTGCTGTCAGGTCTTTCGACCTGACAGATGCTCAATATACTTAAAAGTACTCCCGATAATCTTCCACTTCAATTCCGGATTGTGTTCCTGTTTCATAAAAAGCTGCGCTTGAATACTTGTATTCTTGTGGTAACTCGGCCAAATTCCAATGTTCCTGTAAAGGATTCAAGTGTATGTAATCCAGCTTTGTTTCAACGAGCCTTTTATCTTCCAAGTAAACATCATCAAATCTTTCTTGCCAAATTTTAAACACCCTGCCGGTTTCATTGATTCTTAATTTTTCCAGCAAACCTGTATTACCTGAGTTTTCGATTGTTTGTCTGATTTTAGTGGCAGTAAATTTTTTCATGTCCCTCATCCACTCAGAAAGTTTGTTGTGCTCCTTGAAGTAGAGGATTAGGTGAATGTGGTTAGGCATGATCACGTACCCTAACAGAGAAGATTTATACTTATTGTTAACAAACGTAATGCTGTCACAGACGATTTTTTTGTTGAGATCGTCAGCAAGTAAATGCATTTTGTTGGCGCAGGTGGTAGTTACGAAGAAGCAATTTTTGTCTTTGAATAGAGAACGATTTCGGAGGCCCATAATAATCAAAAGTAGTTATTTTGGAAGGAAGGAATGAGTCAGTCAGGTCGAAAGACCTGACTTCACTGGATGATCACATATCCGAGCAGAGAGGATTTATATTTTGCATTGACAAACGTGATGCTGGTACAGAGAATTTCTTTGCAAGCGTCATCAGTGAGCAGGTGCACCCGATTGGTGCAGGTTGTTGTTACGAAGAAGCAATTTTTGTCTTTGAATAAAGAACGATTTCAGAGACCCATTATCAAAAGTAGTGAATCATGAGGAGTGTTGGAGGGGGTAAGTCAGGTCGAAAGACCTGACTTCACTGGAAATTTCTTTAGAACTTCTTATTCAAGTTTTTATATGAAATAAAGAACAAGATGGGCCCAATAAGCGGAAGTAGACCTGTACCAATTAACCAAACAATTTTTTTTCCTGACTCAAGTCGGTTATTTAATAAAATAATCACCCAGGAAATTGCAAGCAACAGAATGGCCATCAGAATAATTAACTGAAAAAGTAATAGTCCATATCCGGGTGTTAATAATTCCATAGGTACATTTTTAAGGTTAACTAAGGTGTATTAATTTCATTAAACCCACCCTCGGTAAGGTCGGTCCAGCTCATCGGGTAGTTCTTGTCTAAAAATTCTAATGAATCCTCCGTGAGGAACAATGGCTTAAACGTATCAATCATCACGGCCAGTTCGTGGGTTTCTTTGGCGCCAATGCTTTTTTCAACCGTGCCAGGGTGCGGGCCGTGAGGTAACCCACCTGGGTGTAGTGTAAATGACCCGCGCTCAATGCCTCTACGGCTCATAAAGTTTCCTTCGGCATAATAGAGCACCTCATCGCTGTCGATGTTGCTGTGATTGTACGGTGCCGGTATGGCTAATGGATGATAATCGAACAACCTCGGTACAAACGAACAAATCACAAAATTGTGTGCCTGAAAAGTTTGGTGTACCGGTGGTGGCTGGTGAATACGCCCGGTAATGGGTTCGAAGTCGTGAATGGAAAATGCGTAAGGCCATAAAAATCCATCCCACCCGACTAAGTCCAGCGGACTAAAATCATAAAGATAGTCGTGAAGGTGACCTTGCTTTTTTATGCGCAAGAGAAACTCACCCTTGCTGGTATCGGTGACCAATTCGTGTGGTGGGCGGATGTCGCGCTCACAAAATGGAGCGTGTTCCAACAACTGGCCCAGTTCGTTACGGTAACGCTTGGGGGTTTCCACGGGCGATGATGCTTCAACAATGAGCAGCCGCAACGGGCCTTCTTCAAATTCAAGCTTATAAATAACCGTGCGTGGTACTACAACGTAATCACCCTGACGGATTTCCAATTTCCCGAAAGGTGATATCAAAACCCCTTTACCATCATGCACATAAAGCACTTCATCGCCTTCGGCATTTTTGTAGAAGTAGTCCATCTTTCTTTTTTTAGGAGAGCAAATGGAAATAGAACAATCATTATTTTTTAACAGCACTTTACGGGCGCTCAGGAAATCTTCACCGGTAGTGGTAACTTTTGAAGTATTTAAATGGGTTTGCCGAAGGGCATAATCCTGTATGATTTTCGGTCCGTAAGGTATCGGATCTTTTACCGCCTTGATGCGTGTAGGCGGATGGATGTGGTACAGGTTGGAGTAAATACTGGAGAAGCCTTCAGAACTTACCAGTTCTTCTTTATATAGACTGCCATCGGGCTGACGGAATTGTGTATGACGTTTGTGCGGAATTTGACCGAGGCGGTGGTAGTACATAGCTGCTGTTTAAGCGCTAAAATAACCAAATAAAATCAACCAAAAGCACCAAAAAACAAGCGCCAAAAAGCAAAAACGTGGTTTGAGATTTGGAGTTTGGCAATTGGAACTCCCTTCAGGTTTTACAGCTTCGTGCGATCCAGTTCCGGTATCCGGTCAAATAATTTCAGCGCCTGCAGAAAAATTTCGTTTGTTTGGTTCATGATGGGGTACAACCCTTCATTACCCCAAACCTTGCGGGCGATTTGTGCTTTCACATGAATCTGGAAAAGTTTCTTCCGCTCTCGCAGTTCCTGGTAATCAGGCTTTACTTTTTTGGTCTGTCCTAATTTCACGAGGTCATTCAGCATCTCATCGGTTACATTGAATTTGCTAAAAAACGCATCAAACCCTTTTTGCTCCAGTGCTTGCTTGTTTTTAGTAGCATACTTAAAGGCGTACTCATAAATAGTGGTGGAGGTATACAGTTCATTGAGGTAATGACTATTTAAGGTTGTATCCAGGGGAATAAAATAATCCGGCATAATGCCACCGCCACCATACACCGTGCGGCCATTTTGCGTCACGTATTTCAATGAATCGTTAAACTTGATGCTATCCGAGTGAAAGAATTCGCCCTTATTATAGCGACTGAGAATATCCAGTGAATACTCTTCCTCATCATCATACGGTTTTTGAATAGACCGGCCGCTTGGCGTGTAGTACCGCGAAATGGTAAGCCTCAGCTCAGAACCATCACTTAAGTCGAACATGCTTTGTACCAAACCTTTTCCGTAGGTTCTACGCCCCACGATCAGGGCACGGTCGTTGTCCTGCAAGGCACCGGCAACAATTTCAGAAGCGGAAGCACTCCACTCGTTTACCAGCACAATTAAATCGCCCGACTCAAAATTTCCATCAGCCGTTGAGAGGGCATCGGTATTCAAGCTGGCATCTTTTCCGTTGGTGTACACAATTTTTTTCCCGTCAGAAAGAAAGTCATCCGCCATTTTTATGGCGATGTGCATGAAGCCACCACCGTTTCCCTGCAGGTCGAGGATCAGTTTTTTCATTCCTTTTTCCTTCAGCCTGGCAATGGCCTCACCAAACTCATCATAGGTAGTGGCTGCGAAGCGACTGATCTTAATGTAGCCTGTTACACCATCTACCATGTAGGCGACATCGAGCGATTTTTGAGGAATTTTGTCACGCACGATTGTAAACTGAAGCGGTTCCACCGAACCTTCGCGAACGATGGTCACTCTTACTTCGGTTCCGCTGGGGCCTTTTAAAAGCTTCATCACATCCATCGTGGTAATGCCGATGCTGGCAACATTCTTGTCGTCTACTTTTACGATCTTATCACCCGATAAAATACCCAGCGCTTCTGAGGGTCCGCCACTGAGTGGAGAGATCACCACAATGGTATCTTGAAAAATATTAAACTCAACGCCAATGCCATCAAAATTTCCCTGCAGTTCTTCATCGGCCATTACCCTGTCGGAGGCCGGAATGTAAACCGAGTGAGGATCTAATTTTCCCAACAAGTGCTGGATGGACTCATCCACCAGTTTGTCGGTTTTAATGGAGTCCACATATTTGTTTTCAATGTAGGTGAGTACTTCCCGCAATTTTTGTACATCCTTACCTACTTCATCGGAAGTTTTTTTGTTGCCAAAGCTGGCACCAATAAAAATACCCGCGGCAATTCCCAGGCATAGAATGAGGGGTAATTTAATTTGATACGCAGTGTTCTTTTGTTCGCTCATAATCTCGTTCAGCTTGGAAAATGGTATAAAGGTATTGGTATATGGGGTATAGGTTCCGCTTATACCCTAAAGCCCTATACCTTAACGGTGCTATATAATAAATGTTAGGCAAGATAATGGCGGAATGCAGATTCATTAGCTCTTTTTATACCCGATTCAATATAAATAACCAACAATAAGGCGAATTTGAAAGCCCATCCGTTTTTTATCGACATTCGCTATCTTTATCGGCCAATATGAGCGCCACCATCCTGAAAAATAAGCGGATTGCCCAACTTGTGGACGAAAACTATGTTCACGCGTACGTACTCTTTTATTTTGGGATACGGTTTGACGAATACTCTGAATTAACCCTGGAGCAGATTTGTGTAAAAAAAGGACTGAAGGTAGAGCAGGTAATTCGCGAATTGGAATCGCCCACGCATTTAAAAGATGACGACCTTCCGCTGATTTCTTTTCCGATTGACCTCATTATTGAGTACCTCAAACACTCTCATTTTTTATTCATCAAGCACAAGCTGCCCTACATCGTCAAAATTGTGGAGAGTTTTAAAGCCGAGCAGGAGGAGTATAAACTGATCGAGCGCGATTTAAAAATGGTATTCCCTCTTTTTGTAGAAGACTTCATTCATCACATTTACGAAGAAGAAGATACGTTGTTTCGGTACATCCGTGCGCTCGAGCAGGCTTCAAAAGGGAATTACATACCCACCCGTTTGTTTTATTTGATTGAAAAGTACTCGGTTCAGAAATTTGCAATGGATCATGAAGTGCATGATCATGAAATGGAGGGTATCCGGAAGATCACAAAAGATTACCAGTTGCGCCCGGATGCTCCGCTGCAGATAAAAGTTATTTACAACGAATTGAAGGAATTCGAAAAGAGCCTGACTACACACGCGCGCATCGAGAATGAGATTCTCTTCCCAAAGGCTATGGCGCTTGAACGAAAAGTGAAACAGGCATTCTTTGAAAAGTCAAATCTTAACTGATGCTGAAGCGTTATCCGCTTTGGCTCCTTTTATTATTCTTTTCCTTTCAAGTTTTCTCACAAGTTAAAATCAGCCGGAAAGATTCAATCCGAAGCGAAAAAATCCGGCAAGGGAAATTTCTTTTTTCACAGGTGTTACTTCCGGCCTCCGCTCCTGAAACAGGATTTTTGCTGGGGTCAGCCTCGGCATTCACGTTTACCCTTGACAAAAGCGATTCTGCCTTGCAGCGATCTTCTGTTCCAATAATAGCCTATGTTTCAGTGAGAGGTGCCGTAGGTTTTTCTTCCGATGGGAATCTTTTCTTTAAAAAGAAAATTCGCTGGTTGAACTCCATCGAGTTCAACCATATTATTGATAATTATTGGGGTGTTGGTTTTGATGCAGGCAGTACATTTGAGCAAAGTGAAGACAGTACGCAGTACACAAAAAATAATTTCAGGTGGAATCCGAAGGTCTTGAAAGAAATAAGACCGAAAATCTTTCTTGGGCCCCAAACGGATTACAGTATTACCATGGCCAAAGGGGTTAATTCTAAAATGGAAGAGGATCCTGCTTACCTTCAATACGGTGATTGTGTAAGTGTTTTCGGTATCGGTGCATTGGCGCAATATGATACACGCGATTTTATCGTGAATTCCTGGAAGGGAACACTCGTTGAACTTTCCTGGTTAAGTTATCCGGCCTCGTGGTCGACAGGTGAAGGCTACTCGATTCTCAGTTTCGATTTCAGGCATTTTGCCTGCCTGGGAAAGAAGCCGGGAAAAATCCTTGCGCTGAATTTCAGAACAAGAATGGGTTTTGGCGATGTGCCCTATACCGAACTGCCCACGATTGGTTCTGACAATAACCTGCGTGCTTATTACGGTGGGCGGTATCGCGATCAAAATTCACTGTATGCGGTAGCAGAATACAGGCATACCTTTAAGCGGAACGTGAACCTGTCGAAACATGGCGTTGTTGTGTGGACAGGTGCCGGTGAGATTTGGAGCAACCAAATTGCATTGCAAAATATTTTGCCTGTTCTTGGAGTTGGGTATAGATTTGCCTTGCAGCCTCGCATTAACCTGCGGGTGGATGTAGGTGTGGGAAGGGATTCATTCGGATTTTATTTAAACATAACGGAAGCATTTTAATGGGAAGAGTGTTAGCGATTGATTATGGTAAAAAGCGGATCGGACTGGCCGTAACCGATCCGCTGCGAATTATTGCAACGGCTCTTGAAACCGTTTCCTCGACTGACTTGCTTTCATACCTGAAAACGTACACGCAACGGGAAGTTGTAGATGAATTTGTCATCGGTATGCCGAAGACCCTCAAAAATGAAGACTCGGAAATAGCGCCCTTGGTGCGAAAATTTATTCAGGAATTAAAAAACAGTTTCCCTGAAAAACCCATTCACGAAGTGGACGAACGTTTTACCAGTCGGATGGCCCAACGCACCATGATTGAAGGAGGTATGAAGAAGAAAGACAGGCAGGAAAAAGGAAATGTTGATAAGATCAGTGCCGTTATTATTCTTCAATCTTTCCTTGAAAGGCAGGGCAGGTGATAAAGCTATTAGCCAATAGCTATTAGCTAATAGCTTGATTCACTAAATTTGCCCCATGATTTACCCTATAGTTGTTTACGGAGACCCGGTGCTGCGTCAGAAAGCGCAGGATATTGAAAAAGGAAGCGATTTGACCCAACTCATTGCCGATATGTTTGAAACCATGTATGGTGCTCAGGGCATTGGTTTAGCGGCCCCCCAGATCGGGAAGGCAATTCGTCTTTTTATTGTTGATGGTACAGCGCTGAAAGATGATGAAGATGACGAAACCGGTGGCGAAGACATGACGGGTTTTAAGAAAGCATTTATCAACCCTGTTATCCTTCAGGAAGAAGGGGACCCTTGGGAATTTGAAGAGGGTTGTCTGAGCATACCCAACATTCGTGAGAAAGTTTCACGAAAGGAAAGTCTGAAGGTTCGCTATTACGATGAGCAGTGGAATCTGAAAGAAGAAGAATACAATGGCATCAAGGCCCGCATCATTCAGCATGAATACGATCACATCGAAGGGAAGCTCTTTATCGACTACCTCACACCGTTGAAGAAGCGAATGTTGAAGGGGAAGCTGAACGACATCAGCAAGGGTGAAGTAGATACGGAGTATCGGATACTCGCTCCGTTGAGGAAATAATTTCAAATTTCAAATTCTCGGTTTTATTTTTTAGGTATAACTTGAAATCTAAAATAATCTAAAATCTAAAATCTTGAAGATCCAATCCCGCCTCCCCGAAGTAGGCACTACCATTTTTACCATCATGTCGAAAATGGCAGCCGAACATGGTGCCATTAACCTGTCGCAAGGATTCCCTGACTTTCCGGTTGATCAGAAATTAATAAACCTCATACATCAACGCATGCTGGAAGGGCACAACCAGTATGCACCCATGCCGGGTGTACCAATGCTGCGAAATATTATTGCCGAAGTTATTTTTAATACGTATTCGCGAAGGGTAGACCCGGAAACGGAAATTACTGTTACTGCAGGTGGCACCGAAGCCCTATTTGCAGCCATTGCCGGTTTAGTGGACAGAGGCGATGAGGTGATCGTGTTTGATCCGGCTTACGATTCGTACGATCCGGCCATCCGTCTTAATGGCGGGGTGCCGATACATATTAACCTCCGGTATCCAGATTTTTCTGTCGATTGGCAGGAGGTAAAAGCAAGGATCTCTTCACGTACACGCATGATCATGATCAACACTCCGCAAAATCCAAGCGGGGCTGTGTTATCAGAGGAAGATTTAAAAGCCCTTCAGGCGTTAGTTGTTGAACATGACTTGATTGTATTGAGTGATGAGGTGTACGAACGAATTATTTTTGGCGGGATTCGGCACGAAAGTGTTTTACGGTATCCTGAGTTAGCCAACCGAAGCATTGCTGTTTACTCATTTGGAAAGACCTTTCACGCAACGGGCTGGAAGGTAGGGTATGCGGTGGCTCCTACAGCCATAACAACCGAAATACGAAAAGCCCACCAATTCATAACGTTCAGCGTAAATACTCCTGTCCAGTTGGCATTGGCGGAGTACATGAAAACACCCGAACATTATTTGAATCTTAGCACTTTCTATCAGAAAAAACGGGATTACTTTCTTCAGGGAATAAAGGGTTCTTCGTTTGAGCCGCTTGCCTGCCATGGTTCTTATTTTCAGTCTCTTTCCTATAAAACTATTTCGACTTTGCCCGATCGGGAAATGGCAGAGGAGTTAACAAAGAAGCAAAAAGTTGCCTCGATACCGGTTTCGGCATTTTATCAGGATAAAACCGACAATAAACTTCTGCGGTTCTGCTTTGCCAAAAACGAGCAAACACTGGACGGGGCCGTTGAAATCCTGCGAAAGCTGTAAACTGAAGTCTTCTGTCTTAAATCCAGTTAAATCTTGTGTCTTAAGTCTTTAAAGATTTTCTTTGCGGGCGAAACCACTACAAATTCATGCAGGATCTTAAAATCACATTAATTCAGTCCGACATTTATTGGGAGGAGATTGAGGCCAACCTTTCTGCATTTGAAGAAAAAATCTGGCAGATTGGCCAGGATACCGATGTGATTGTATTGCCTGAGATGTTTACCACCGGCTTTACTATGAATGCGCCTAAGCTTGCAGAACACATGAATATGCGCACATTCAAATGGATGCGCCAGATGGCCGATCAAACCGGTGCATTGATGCTGGGAAGTTTTATTTGTAATGTACACGAGCGTTATTTTAACCGCTTGCTGTGGATGGAACCGGGTGGAAATTATAAGACGTATGACAAGCGTCATCTTTTTCGTATGGCAGGCGAGCAAAAAACATTTTCTTCCGGAGAAAGCCCGTTGATAGCTACCTGGAAAGGCTGGAGAATCTGTCCGTTGATTTGTTACGATTTACGTTTTCCTGTGTGGAGTCGAAATAAGTATGACGCTACATCAAAACGCCTGAACTACGATTTGCTGATTTACATCGCCAGCTGGCCTACTGCCCGCATTGAAGCCTGGAGTGCACTGCTTAAAGCACGTGCCATTGAAAACCTGAGTTATGTGGTAGGCGTGAACCGCGTAGGAATTGATGGCAACTCGGTAGAGTACAACGGTAATTCAGCTATTATTGGTCCGAAAGGCGAAACAATTTTTTCTTCAGAAGGAGTGGAGGCCATTAAATCCTTGCAACTCAGTGCCAATTCGCTTCAGGCTTTTCGCGATAAGTTTCCGGCCTATTATGATGCCGATGATTTTTCCATCGAGAATGAGGAATTTGAAGAAGGATACTTAACAGGGCTTAGTTAATTGCTAACAGGCTTTACTATTTTGCCAGGCTTAATTCAAATTCAGCCATCACTGGCAGGTGATCAGATGGGTACCAGGTTCCATCGTTATCGGTAATGACCGAATAATTTTTCAAAATCCATTCGTTGGTTTGAAAAATGTAATCAATGATTTTGCATTCCATCTTGCCGACTTCAAATCCACAGAACGTACCGGTTTTGTCGTTGGGTGGCTTCGTATCAGATAAATCTTTAATGGTAACATTCCGGTATGTTTCTTCGGTTCGTTCACAATTAAAGTCACCGGTAACCAATACAGGTATTGCTTGCGTTGACCTGGAACCTGCCACAGCGCCTGCAATGTACGCTCCGCTGTTTAACCTCGCTTCTTTTCCGATATGATCGAAGTGAGTATTGAGCACTATAAAATCAGTCTTAAGTTGTTTGTCGAAGAATTTGGCTTTTGTCACTACCCTTGTAAAGGCCGCGTCCCAACTTTTGCTACCCGGTACATCGGGGGTTTCAGAGAGCCAAAAGGTGCTATCGCGCAGCAGTCCAAACCGGCTGTTCCGGAACAAAATAGCGCTGAATTCTCCTTGTTGCTTTCCATCATCTCGCCCTACGCCAACATAGGAGTAGTCGGGAAGCTTCCGGATTAAATCCTGAAGTTGATGATAAAGAGCTTCCTGAACGCCAATGATATCGGGGTTATGGTTGCGAATGAGCGTGGCAACTTTATCCACGCGGTTCGGCCAGGCATTTACGCCATCCCCCGGGTTGTCATACCGGATGTTGTAGGTCATCACTTTCAATGACTGAGCAGAGAGATTGGTTAAAAACAATGAAAATACAAGTACGGTTGAGAAACGCATAGGTAAAGGTAGAAATTAGGCATTAGTTCCTAATTCCTAATTTCTATTCACTAATTACTGATTACTGACTTCTGATTACAGGTCACTGATTACAACGCCTCCACAGCATTCACCTCTCCCGGCATCATGCGCTGAAACAGGTTTTCGATACCGGCCTTTAATGTAACCATGGAAGAAGGGCATCCGCTGCAAGAGCCCTGAAGTTTAACCTTTACAATTCCTTCTTTAAAGGAGTGAAAGGTAATGGCCCCGCCATCTTGCTCCACAGCCGGACGAATATATTCTTCCAGGATGGTTTTGATCTTCTTTACCGTTTCGGTCTCTTCTGCCGGTGAAGTAGGTTCAGGCTCCCTCACTTCAATGATAAATTTCCCTGATTCCAGGAATTTTTTAATATGATTTTTAATGGTGTTCTGAATCTCCAGCCATTCAACATCACCTTTTTTTGTAACCGTAATGAAATTGCTCATGTAAAAGACCCTGTCCACAAACGGATAGTGGAACAACTCTTTGGCAAGCGGGGCATCGGTGGTACTTTCTGCATCAGGGAAGTCGAAACTAATCCCTTCGGGCACCAGCATTTCATTAATGACAAACTTAAGGGAGTTTGGATTCGGGTTGGATTCAAGGTAAATGTGAATGTCTTTTGGAACAGCCTGCAGCATGAGTTTTAAAATTTTAACTACACAACAAAATTATGCAATTAAAGTTCGGGAAGCTATTCCGTTTTTTCCGGTTCCAGGGCATTTTCCCATTTGCTTACCACAGCGGTAGCTATACTGTTTCCTACTACATTGGTAGCACTTCTGCCCATGTCCAGCAAGGGGTCAATTCCTAACAATAGCGCCAGCCCGGCTTCAGGAATATTGAACGTGGCCAGCGTACCCGCAATTACCACCAGAGAAGCCCGGGGCACACCGGCAATTCCCTTGCTGGTGAGCATTAATACCAGCAGCATGCTGAGTTGCGTGCCAAGGGGTAAATCAATTCCATATGATTGCGCAATGAACAGCGAAGCAAAGGTCATGTACATCATACTTCCATCAAGATTGAAGGAGTATCCAAGGGGTAGTACAAAACTTACAATCTTATCTTTACAGCCAAATTTTTCAAGCTGCTCCATCGTTTTTGGAAAAGCGGCTTCACTGCTGGATGTACTAAAGGCTAGCAGAATAGGTTCTTTCACATACTGAAGAAGGGAAATAACTCTTTTTCGAATAATGATAAATCCGGCAAAGGCAAGAAGAAACCACAAGATCATGAGGGTAAAGTAAAACTCGCCAATGAAAAGGGAATACGTTTTTAAAATGCCAATACCCTGCTTGGCAATAACGGCTGTCATGGCGCCAAACACGGCAATGGGGGCGGTGGTCATCACGTACCCGGTTAGCTTTAAAATCACATGAGCGGCAGCATCGAAAAAATTGATTATTATTTTTCCTTGTTCGCCAATGGCCGCAGTAGCGATGCCAAAGAATAATGAAAACACAACAATTTGTAGAATTTCATTCTTGGCCATTGATTCGATTACACTGCTGGGGAAAACGTGATACAAAAATTCCTTCAGCGAAAGTTTTACACTCACAAGACCTGAAACATCTCCTGCATCCGGCAGGGGTAAATTCATGGCAATGCCGGGTTGAAACAAATTAACCATAATCATTCCCAGCAACAGGCTCATCAGGGAAGCACCAACGAACCACAACAGGGTTTTTCCTCCGATGCGTCCAACCGAATTGATGTCACCGAGTTTGGCCACACCCACCACTAATGTGGTAAAGACGAGCGGTGCAACAATCATTTT
Source organism: Cyclobacteriaceae bacterium (assembly GCA_049306095.1). Classification (GTDB taxonomy): domain Bacteria; phylum Bacteroidota; class Bacteroidia; order Cytophagales; family Cyclobacteriaceae; genus UBA2336. The sequence continues at coordinate 11,873 of JBAQPU010000045.1, read as the reverse complement.
GATGAGTCTTAAAAAGATGTCGGCTAATACAGAAAATGGCTCTACTTTTTTATCGCGAATCTGCAGAATCTCTGCCCGTTCTTTGTTGATCGTTTTTTGTTCGGTTTCCAGTGCTGCAACCTTTACACTATCCGTTGTTTGGTGTTGTTGTTCCTTTAACGATTTAAGGTTGGCATCCAGCGTTTCAAGCCTTGTATTTTCTTTAGTTAAGTATGTTTTATTCAGTGTAAACCCCAGGCCAATGCCAATAAACAGTGCAATGAGAATATAGAGCGTGAGTCTGCTTTTTTTAGGCTTGTCAGATAATTCCATAGGTCAGCGGTACAGATAAAGATAAAGCGCCTCAATGTTACTGAGGTATGCGTTTAGAAACAAGTTGTTTATTCGGTCAGAAATCACCCGAGGCACCACCTCCGCCAAAGCCGCCTCCACCGCCTTTAAACTGTTCTTTTGCTGTTACCTGGTTTCCACCCATAGTTTGCGAAATGATGAAGGCCTCGGCATTCATGTTGCTCCATTTTTCAGTGAGGAGGTTTTCTCGTGTGAATCCGTTGCGCACAATCTTTAAGTAGTTCGTCAGGGCTATAGAAATAGCCAGCAACGCAAGGCCTGCTACGGTTAGGGTAATTTCCGGATGACCCAGACTGAAATAATATTTGAACGTGAAAACCGAAAAGGCCAGTACGATCAGGCTTACCCGAAGCAATACGATGTTTTTGGTTTTTATTCCGAAATACAAATAAGTGATTGGGATAAGCACGGTGAGTCCGTAAAAAATAAAAGCAAATGGAACATCGCTGCCTTCTTCAAGGTATAGATTCATGAGTTCAGCACTAAGTTCGCGTACCACCAGGTAATTTCCGGCTGCATAAATAAAAAGGAGGCTGAGCGATTCAATGATAAACAGATTTTGATGCCAGAATTTCAAGGGCTCTTGTTTCTTTAATTTTCTGATGAAAAAATAAAGAGGAGTGAAAAACAAGATAAAGACGAATGGAATGGTCTGTTGGAAGATTCCGCCAATGTTATAAAACTCGTAAAAAATGAATCCGGCAAACGTTAAGGTTGCGGCAATCGTGCACAATAAATCGAGGTAGCGGATAGCGGCAAAGGATAACACGATCAGGCAGCCCAAAAACCCAAGGTGTTCATTAAAATCAGATACACCCAGGAGTCCGCCAATCGTAAATCCGCAGGCATGATAGATCAGTGCTTCGTTTACTCCCGATTTATAATGCCGGTTTTGTCCGATGAACAGCTTTTCGAGAAATACAAAAGAGGCAATTCCATAAAAAATACAAGCAATGGAAATAAATCGCTCACTTTCATCAATGCTCACAATAAAAAGGGTGAAGAGCCCTGTTACGCCCGACAGCGCGAAAAGTGTAGCGATGAATAACAGAACGCGGATAATTAGGTTAGGATGATAAAGCGGACTTTTAAATGCCTCACCAATTTTTTGAAATTGCTCCGCTGAGATGAAAGTATGCTTCATCCAACTCTTGCTTTCTTTTATTACATGAAGGTTATAAAGATCGGTTTCGTTGTAGGCTGTTTTCATTGACGGCTAAAATAGTTTTTGTATTTGATAACAAAATAGATGAAGCCCCCACAGGAAAGTATGGAGTAATAGAACCACAACTCGTAAATTTCTGAGAGCACGGTATCAAACAACAGAAAAGTAGTGCCGATGTACGCAGCAATAAAGGCGTACAACATGAAGAGAAAGGATTTGTTTTGACGGGCCTCATACCAGCTAAATACGCAGCCCCCATAAATCAGAATCAGGTAAACGCCATAACCGGCTTCATCAAACAAACCAACCATGGCTGAGACGAAGAAAATCAGCATGCAAAAATTCAGGTACGTAAAGGTGAAATGTTTTTTAATTGATTTCCAATGGAGAAGCATGGCAATCCCTGTTACCGACACGCTGAAAATGATACCGGTAATGTGAAGGTTGGCCTCTGAGAAAAAATTTCCGCTGTACCATTTTTGTGAAGAGATACTGAGACTCCAGAAGGAGGCAAGAGCCGTTATGGCCAGCGACAAAATTCCAAGGTGGTCGAACCGGTAGGCTGTAAAGAAAAATACCGCGGCCGTAATCAATGTGCTGTATTCAAGGTGTTCATCCAGCATACCATATTGAAACTGAAGGTATCCCTGTACCGAAATGAAGAGTAAACTTCCCAGCAACAGTATGTAATCAAAATAGGGAGTAGGTGATTTAACTTGCTCGTTAGTGTAGGGGGCTGCATGTTTAAAGGTGTACCAAAAGCAAACCAGTATGAGAATAGTTAACCCGCAGATGCTAACAATGTGACCGATTTCCCCGATGTTTTCATAAATGAGAATTCCGGCTCCGGTGGTGAAGAGCATCACGCCCAGGTACATCAGTGATCTTAGTTCGTAAAAAACAGAAACAAGCTTCCCTGAAGTAACCAGTTCAATTTTTTTGTACTGATCTTCTGTAAGGAAACCCTTGTCGAAAAGATCGTTGGGAATTTGGTTGGTCATTTCTGGGTTGGGGTTTGGCGGTCAATCAGTTCAGCCATAATGGCCTATAGTTTATTAACCTTTGAACGAAGGAAAAAATCAACCATCACCAACGCGGCCATTGCTTCTACAATGGGTACCGCCCTGGGCACTACGCAGGGATCGTGACGGCCTTTACCGGATACGGTTACTTCATTTCCTTCCTTGTCAACGCTTTGCTGATCCTGCATGATGGTGGCCACCGGCTTAAAAGCTACGTTAAAATAAATATCCTCCCCGTTGCTGATGCCTCCCTGGACTCCTCCCGAGTGATTTGTTTTCGTTTTTATTTTTCCGCCATCACTGTAAAATTCATCGTTGTGTTGCGAGCCGTACATCTTAACACCTTCAAATCCGCTTCCGTACTCAAATCCTTTTACTGCGTTAATGCCAAGCATAGCTTTGCCCAGCTCAGCATGAAGTTTATCAAAAACCGGTTCACCCAAACCAACGGGAGTATTTTTAATAACACAGGTTACGATGCCCCCAATGGTATCGCGGTTTAACCGTGTTTGATCGATGAGGGCAATCATTTTTTCAGCAGTGACGGCATCCGGGCAGCGAACAATGGTATCTTCTGTTTTACTTAAATCAAGTTGTGTATAATGGGGTGCCTTTAATTCACCTACTTGTGAAACGTAGGCGTTTATTTCTACCGAATGTTTTTTTAGCAGCATTTTGGCAATGGCCCCTGCCGCAACACGTGCTGCAGTTTCACGGGCCGAGCTTCTTCCGCCACCGCGATGATCGCGCAAGCCATACTTTACTTCATACGTATAGTCAGCATGTGAGGGCCGAAAGGTGTTTTCCAGGTGGCTATAATCTTTACTGCGCTGATCACTGTTTTCTATCACCAGCGCGATGGGGGCGCCTGTCGACTTTCCTTCAAACACTCCTGAAAGAATTTTAAAGGTATCATCTTCTTTACGCTGAGTTGTAATCTTTGATTGACCGGGCTTCCTGCGATCGAGTTCCGCTTGAATAAAGGTTTCATCAATTTGTAGCCCTGCCGGACAGCCATCGATCACCACGCCAATAGAATGACCGTGCGATTCGCCAAATGTGGTGATGCGAAAAAGAGTGCCGTATGAATTCATTTTAGTTCAACGTTTCAGGTTCAAAATTTCAAGTTGGCCCTAAACTTTGAACCTTGAACCTTGGACTTGAAACTTATTTTCTAAACACAAGATAAGCCGATCCGGCCAACATGACCAAAATAAAAGTACTGAGAATGGTTTTTAGCCACCCGGAATCGGACGTCTGCCTCAGGGTATTATCTGTTGTGTTTATTTTGTCGTAAAACGATCCGGCATCGGTAGTTTCAATAGCTTCGTTTTTAAGACTTTCGCCACGAACCACCACTGCAGCCTGGGCCCGAAGGGTATCGTACTTTTTTGTAGCGGGGTTAAAGAAAATCCAATGTATAAAGTCATTCAGGTTGTATTCGCCCGGCTCTTTTGGAATGATAAAATAGGAGAACGATTTAGTTCCGGTTACCCGGTTGTTCTCGCGATTAATGCTTTGCCGGATGTTGGGTTCGTAAAAATCAAAACTTCCGTCTTTAAATGTGGTTGGCTTTTCAATGGCTGAAATATTTCCTTCTCCGTAAATATTAAATTCGTACGAGAAGCTTTGCCCGGTTTGCAGGGCTGTGCTGCTGATTTTTTCATCGAGGCGGTAGTTGCCAACAGCTACCTGGTCGCGCAGCGGGTGTGGAGGAAGTTCTTTTACCTTCACCACTTTTGGTTTTGAGAAAAATGTTTTAAAGTCTTCTTTATAGTTTTGACCGAAAAAAGATGGGTTCTTAGCTACTTTAAATTTGATCATCTCCAACCCAACACCTGGGAACTCAATTGTTTTGGTGTTGAAGGGATAAAACGTGGCCTGGTATAATTTATACCGCGTGTAATCCACTCCGTTAATGGTAACGGGTTCTCCCTGAATGTTTTCAATATTAAAATTTTCTTCCCAGCAGTTGCCGGGTTTTATTTTCTTGAGAATGGCCGCATGTTGTTGGGCCAGTTCATGAAATTGTAATCGGGCACGATTGTTTTCAGCCACATAGAAGGAGAGATTAGCGGTAAAGCCTTCACCAACGTATACTTCATCTTTGTTGGTAGTAAGCGCTAAAAAAGCATCCTCCTTGATGTCAACAAACTCAGTGGCTTCATCACCACTACTCATATCACCCTGATCAAAGAAACTCCGGAACGGATCACGCTGTTGAACAGGCGGCCCCACTTTTATCTTTTTTCCTGGCGAACTAATAACCTGATCGTTGACCTTCATTTTAAAAGGAGCAAGGGTGAAGGTGCCCTGTTTGGTGGGCAGGTAACTCATCACAATGCTTTGAGAAGATGACACCTGGCCATTGATGTAACTGGTTTGTGATTGAGAGGAGGTGCCGCGTTTTCTGAAGCCGCTGATGTCCGGGAAATCGTATTGATTGCTTTTCAACGAACCATTTTGAATAGTTACGGCTATCGTCCAAGTCTGGTTTTCACCGATTTCATCGGGGCCAAGGGTTACCTGAATGGTTTGCCCGTAGGCAGATTGTGCCACTCCCAGAACAAAAAACAGCGCTGCAGGTAGTTTTATCGAAAAAAGTGCATTCATCGTCAATCTTTGTACCAAGTTCATCGTTACAAAACTAAAAATGTTCTTTTAGTTGTGTTTACCGCTCACTAATTTAACAGTGCATTCAAATAAATTTTTTCACCTCGTACGGTATCATGTTGTCAATGCTCAATTATGTCAAAACGGTGCTTTCCAAAGTGAGTTTTGACCCCAGGCTCTTTGAAAAAGAGCTGAAAAAGGCCATCGAAGTTTTGGTGGGCGCTGAAATACAGGAACTCAAACAATGGTGTTACAGCCGGTTTGGTAATCAACATGAAGCTATCTTAAACCGATGCTTCGTGGTAGCCTGAAAGTTTTAAACTATTTTTAACCCGTCCCCCCGTAAATGGGGGGACTTAATTTTTTATGGCCAGATCAATTGTAATATTATTATTGTTATTATCAATTTCTTCTTTTTCTCAAAAGAGATTTACTATTCAGGAGCTTATTGATCTGTATACCTCTAAATCAAAAGAGGAAGCTCTCAAGTTTATTGAAAGTAAGGGATATGTTATGCATGATATTATGGAGCCAGGCGTACTCTTTGATGAAGGACTTTGGAAAAATAGAAAAGGTGAGCAGATCTTGTTTGAATTTTACATTCCTGGAAACGCGCTTATAGAGCGCTTCGGATTTGGTCTAAACGATAATCGAATTGTAAACTTGGTTTGTTATGCAGGGATGAGGGAAGGTTTCCTTAGCTATAAAGATGACTTGGTCGGTATGAATTTCAAACTGACAAAATCCCACGGCCCTATTTCCGAGATTTTTGAAAGAAAGAAAACAGACTTTGCGGTTTGGTATGAGATTACCGGAAGAGATACAAGTATGCTTAGCCTGATTTCAAATGATAGTGATGTTTACAGGAATGTAAAACATTAATATTACTCCGTAACAAACCGAATATTCCGCTTCAATCCCGCCAGCTTTGTTCGCTTCACGGCAGATTTCCGAAAGAGTTTCTGGAATACTTCCTCTGTAATTTCTTTCCAATCCTGTTGACTCATATTCTTCAGATCAGGATGAGGATTAAACCTGGGTTCTTGATGTGGTTTTGAGAAACTGTTCCACGGGCACACATCCTGACAGATGTCGCAACCAAAAATCCAATCGTTGAATTTTCCTTTTACATCAGATGGAATTTCTTCTTTCAGTTCAATGGTAAAATACGAAATGCACTTACTGCCATCCACAACATAAGGCTGAGGAATGGCATCGGTAGGGCAGGCATCCATGCAGGCGGTACAGGTGCCGCAGTAATCTTTTACAGGGCCATCGTATTCCAGTTCCAGGTCAACAATGAGTTCGGCCAGAAAAAAGAAACTCCCCATCGATTTGTTCAACAGCAAACTGTTTTTGCCAATCCAGCCGATACCACTTTTTTTTGCCCAAGTTCGTTCCATCACCGGACCGGAATCAACAAAGGCGCGACCGTTTACTTCACCAATTTGTTCGTGTACCTGTTGAAGAAATGTTTTGAGTTTATCTTTAATTACAAAGTGATAATCTTCACCATAGGCATACTTGGCAATTTTAAGATCAGAACCGAGTTCTTTCTCTGGATAGTAATTATAAATCAAACTGATCACGGATTTAGCACCCGGCACCAGTAAGGTTGGATCCAGCCGCTTGTCGAAATGATTTTCCATGTAGCCCATCTTGCCATGAAACCCCCGTTTCAACCACTCTTCCAGTCGTGCTGCTTCTTCCTTTAAAAATTCAGCTTTTGATATTCCGCAGAAACTGAAACCGAGTTTTGTGGCGATGGACTTAATGAGTTGAGTATTGCTATTGACACCCCCCTGAATCCCCCCTTGAGGGGGAAGTGTGCTAATTCCCCCCTTGAGGGGGGGGTGTGCTAATTCCCCTTTTGAGTGGGTGTGTTCTAATTCCCCCCTTGATGGGGTGTGTTCTAATTCCCCCCTTGATGGGGTGTGTTCTAATTTTCCCCTTGATGGGGTGTGTTCTAATTCCCCCCTTGAGGGGGGTAAGGGGGGTGTTAATATTTTGCTTTTAATCCACTCTTCAATTGAGTCCAACACAAAACTCATACTTTTCTTTACATCAAGATCATCGAATCGAAGGAATGTGATGCCTTCTTTCTCCAACTCAGTTTGGCGTTTTAAATCATAAGAAACGGAGCGTTCATGAGTGTGACTGTCACCATCAACTTCAATAGCAAGCATTAATTCATGACAATAAAAGTCAACGATATATTTGAGTAGTGGAACTTGCCGGTGAAACTGAAATCCTAAAATTTGACGATTCTTAATCTCGCTCCACAATAGGATTTCAGAAAGGGTACTGTGATTTCTTAATTCCCTTGCCTTCAGTCGTAAATCTTTTCGGTATGGAATGATTTTGTTTTTCAATTCAATAAATCAGTCGAAAAGCCCTGCGCTCTTACCTGTGGGGGGAATTATTTCCAAATGCTTATATGCCTTTTCTGTTGCCTCGCGCCCTCGCGAAGTACGTTTGATGTATCCTTCCTGGATTAGAAACGGCTCATAGACTTCTTCGATCGTTTCGGCTTCCTCACTCACCGCTGTTGCAAGGGTTGTAATGCCAACCGGGCCGCCTTTGAATTTCTCGATGATGGCCAACAAGATGCGGTTGTCCATATCATCCAAACCATTCTCATCTACATCCAGTGCCTTTAAGGCAAGCTGCGCAATGGCAATTGTAATTGTTCCATCGCCTTTAATTTGGGCGAAGTCTCTCGTTCTTCGCAGCAGGTTGTTGGCAATGCGAGGAGTGCCCCGGCTTCTTCGGGCAATTTCAAAGGCAGCATCTTCATCAATAGGTGTGTTTAAAATAACTGCCGATCGTTTAACAATTTTCTTCAGCAGATCGGAGTCATAATATTCCAACCGTGAATTAATTCCGAAGCGGGCTCTCAAAGGGGAAGTAAGCAAGCCAGCGCGCGTTGTAGCGCCAATTAATGTGAAAGGATTTAAGCCTATTTGAATGGATCGTGCATTTGGCCCCGAGTCCAGCATGATGTCAATCCTGAAATCTTCCATGGCCGAGTACAGGTATTCCTCTACAACCGGGTTAAGCCGGTGAATCTCATCAATAAAGAGAACATCGTTCGCTTCCAGGTTTGTAAGGAGGCCAGCCAGGTCGCTCGGTTTGTCCAGTACCGGGCCAGAGCTAATTTTAATATTGGCGTTAAGTTCGTTAGCAATAATATAAGAGAGGGTTGTTTTGCCTAATCCCGGAGGCCCATGAAGCAGCACATGATCCAACGGTTCGTTTCGTTGCTTGGCTGCCTGAACAAAGATTTTAATATTATCGACTACCTTTTGTTGTCCGGTAAAATCGTCAAACGAAAGTGGGCGTAATGCTTTTTCAAACTCTTTTTCGGCTGCATTCAGGTTTTCACCATCGCCACTCAGGTAATCTTCTCTCATAACAATCTGTTTAGCGAAGGTACATATTTCATGCTTGCCGGAACAATTAGAAAGGCAACATTGTTGCAGGTAGGCAATTTGCGTACTTTGCAGCGCTATTGAATCATGACACTCAAACTCCTTGTTCTTTTTCTTGTTCCTCTTTTTTCCGGGCTGGCCATTTATTTATTGCCTCATGGAAAGGGTAGAAATTTCAAACTGATTCTTGTTTTTGCGGGTGCTTACCTGTTCAGCATTACGGTAATTCATATCCTTCCCGAACTCTATGTTCAAAATAGGGAGATTGAACTGATCGGAGTGTTCGTATTAGCAGGCTTTTTCCTGCAACAACTGCTGGAGTATTTTACATCAGGTATTGAACATGGCCATATTCACACCCACGATCAACATGAACATCATCACGGGCACAGCCATTATCACCACCAGGTTTCTGCTATTGTATTGCTCACGGCACTGTGTGTTCATGCTTTCCTGGAAGGAGCGATGCTTGCACAACCGGCTGATGTGAATATTCCGTATGACTTAAATGCCATTCTTTTGGGGATTGCCCTTCACCGTGCCCCTGCTGCCTTTGCCTTAATGACTGTGCTTTCATTTCAATTGCAGTCGCGTAATAAAGCAATACCATACTTAGTCGGGTTTTCGCTGGCAGCCCCGGTTGGTCTGTTGATCAGCACGTATCTGGCTGATGTTGAAGTTCTATCAGCAACCGGATTAACCTACTTGTACGCGCTGGTGAGCGGCAATTTCTTGCACATCTCTACCACCATCGTTTTTGAGAGCAGCCCCGAACACCATTTCAATGCACGAAAATTGGCCGTTGCCCTGCTGGGTGCCCTTGTTGCTGTGGCAGTTGAGTTTATAATCTGAAAAAAGTGTAACAAGCCATGCAGTATTTCCACATGGATTGATTGGTTCATTCTGTAAAAAAGGACTTTGAATTTAATCTGAGTATCCTTTAATTGATGAAAATACCACTTGTATGCATCGCATTTCCTCTAACGCTGACTACCAACAGGTTTATAACGAAAGTATAACGAATCCTGAATCTTTTTGGGCGGAAGTAGCTGAAAATTTTGTTTGGCGAAAAAAGTGGAGCAAGGTATTGGAGTGGGACTTTCACAAAGCGGAGGTGAAGTGGTTTACAGGTGCTAAACTAAACATTACTGAAAATTGTCTCGACAGGCATTTGGCCGATCGTGGCAATCAAACTGCACTGATCTGGGAGCCCAACGATCCGGCAGGTGAAGCGAAGCATTTCACCTACCAGCAAATGCACGAGCATGTGTGCCGCGTTGCCAACATGCTCAAAGCAAATGGCATAAAAAAAGGTGATCGGGTTTGCATCTATATGCCTATGGTGCCTGAACTGGCTTTTGCTGTGTTAGGCTGTGCGCGCATCGGTGCGGTTCACTCCGTTGTGTTTGCCGGATTTTCTTCTGGTTCGCTGATTGATCGGATCAACGACTCGGGCTGTAAGGTTGTGCTTACCGCTGATGGTGCTACGCGAGGCGATAAAAAAATTGAACTCAAAGAAATTGTAGATGAGGCATTACTCAAATGCCCAACTATTGAAAAAACAATTGTTTTAACCAAAACCCGATCGAATGTTACCATGAAACCGGGGCGTGATGTGTGGTGGGAGGAAGAAATAGCAAAAGTGAATGCCGTTTGCCCTGCTGAAGAAATGGATGCCGAAGATTTGCTCTTTATTCTGTACACCTCCGGCTCTACCGGAAAACCAAAAGGAATGGTTCATACCTGTGCCGGATATATGGTCAACGTAGAGTACACGTTTAATACGGCATTTCAATACAAACCCGGACAGATTTACTGGTGTACTGCCGATGTCGGTTGGATCACCGGGCACTCGTATATTTTATACGGCCCGTTGTCAGCAGGCGCCACCACCCTCATGTTTGAAGGTATTCCGTCATGGCCCGATTGGGGAAGATTCTGGCAGGCGATTGAACGCCATCATGTCAATATTTTTTATACATCCCCTACAGCCATTCGTTCATTGGAAAAAGCTCCGATTAGTTTTGTGGAGCGAAGCGACCTTTCATCGTTGAAAATAATCGGAACCGTAGGCGAACCGATTAACGAAGAAGCCTGGCATTGGTATGATAAAAATATCGGCAAAGGAAAATGCCCTATTATTGATACCTGGTGGCAAACAGAAACCGGATGTTTTATGATCTCGCCCATTGCGCATGTTACAAAGTTAAAGCCTGCTCATGCCACCCTGCCGTTTCCGGGTGTTCAGCCTGCCATCATGGATGAACATGGCAACGAACTATCGGGCAATGGAGTAGAGGGAAGACTGACCATAAAATTTCCATGGCCATCCATGGCCAGAACAATTTATGGGAACCATCAGCGATTTAAAGACACGTACTTCTCAACCTTCCCGGGTAAATATTTTACGGGTGACGGATGCAAGCGAGATGAGGATGGTTATTACCGGATAACCGGTCGTGTTGATGATGTTATTATTGTATCGGGTCACAACATGGGTACTGCTGAAGTTGAAAGCGCCATTGATGAGCATAGTGCTGTATGTGAAACGGCAGTGGTAGGATTTCCGCACGATGTGAAAGGCCAGGGCATTTACGCTTTCGTAATCTGTTATGATAAACCCAGAGAGGAAGAAAAACTTAGGACTGAAATCCGGGAGACGGTTTCAAAGATCATCGGCCCCATTGCCAAGCCCGATAAAATTCAGTTTGTAGGTGGATTGCCCAAAACACGTTCAGGTAAAATTATGCGCAGGATTTTGCGCAAAATAGCAGAAGGTGAAATGTCAAACCTGGGCGACACATCCACGTTGCTTGATCCTGCTGTGGTAGAAGAAATCAAGAATGGAGCGCTTTAGAATACTATTTTAATATCTTTGAAACTGAATTAATAACCACTATGGAAATAACAGGAACAGTTGTAAGTCTTTTACCCCTGCAAACAGGTCAGGGAAAAAACGGAGTCTGGAAGAAGCAGGAGTTTATTTTGGAAACTCCGGGTCAATATCCCAAAAAAGTATGCTTGTCGCTATGGGGCGAGAAGGTTGATGAGAATAGAATTGCCGTGGGTGAGCGCATTACCGCCTCTATCAATATTGAAAGCCGCGAATACAATGGCCGCTGGTACACCGATGTGCGTGCCTGGAAGGTGGCAAAAGGAGGAAACGGTCAGCAACAGGAGGCTCCTCCAATGAATGCTTCATTCGCGCCTGATGCGAGTTCAGGAAGTGATGACCTGCCATTTTAAAATTATTGACCAGCACATTAGTCGTCAGACCACTCAAAGTGGTCT
>JBAQPU010000044.1:0-14539 GCA_049306095.1 Cyclobacteriaceae bacterium | reverse complement strand
GCATCATTCTGGATGACGTCAAAGAATTTGAAATCAAAGAAGCAAAACCAAAAGGTGCCTCGTTAGGATTTCAGGTGGGGAAGAAAGATACCTAGCCGCGGCCGCCTCCGGTGAAAATCTGGTACTTGGCCTTTAGTTTATCATCCCATTCATCGGCATAAATTCCTACGCGGTCGAAGGTAGCGCGCACTTCTGATTTATCGAGCCCCTGAAGTTCGCGGATAGCTTTGATATACGCTTTGTCCTTAAAAATGGTGAAGGCAACACCGTACAGTGAATGGTTTGCCTCTAATAGCTCTTTTGTAAAAAGATGCTGGTTGTTTACAGGAACATCACAAACCGGTGACATTACCTGGAAATACCCGCTTTGAATAAGGTTTCCCTGGGCATCTTTCGACTGGAATACATCCACCCAAACACTGGCCGAGCCAAGTTTCAAATTCCATTGACCGGGTTGCTGACCACGTGCTGCGGCAAGGTCAATTTTAAAATCAGTTAAAACTTCTTCAACCAGACCATAATAATGCTGAATAGAGTGTTGCATAGAAGAGGGGTTAGTACGATGGGATGAATTTATTCATTTTAAGAATGCGCAGAAATTGATTTCAGAAAAACTTTCTCTGTCATTTCCAGTGAAGCGAGGCATCTTATCAATCACGTTTAACTAACTGCATGAGAAGATGTCTCGCTGCATACCTAATGCTGAATGAGTTTATCGCGAATTCAGCCTAACTATGCTTCAACCTCCCTGATAACGACCTTCTCCATTACATCACCCTGACGAATTTGGTCAATTACATCCAATCCTTCATAAACCTTACCAAATACCGTATGGTTGCGGTCCAGGTGTTTGGTGTTTTCCCTGCCGTGGCAGATAAAAAACTGCGATCCTCCTGTATTCCTTCCTGCGTGTGCCATCGACAATACGCCACGATCGTGATATTGATTATCACCGGTTAATTCACAGTCGATTTTATAACCGGGGCCTCCATTGCCAATTCCATTCGGGCAGCCACCCTGAATAACAAAGTTGGGGATCACCCGATGAAAAGTAAGGCCATCGTAAAAATTATGTTCGGCCAGGTCAACAAAGTTTTTAACAGTTTTAGGGGCATCTTGCTCAAAGAACTTAATCTTCATCACTCCCTTTTTAGTGTGGATTTCTGCTATCTTCATGATGTTAAATTTGAAGCGCAAAGTTAATAGCTAATTCAAAATGACCTCCTGTACTTCGAATAAAAAGGGCTATATAACGGAAGAAATAGCGGTGGATGCTTTGATTGAAGCTCACACAAAGTATCAGTATAAAGAAGACTCAGGGCCAGTTGGGGTTTACCGGTGTGAGGACTGTGGCCAGTATCACCTTACTTCAAAAGGCCCGGCCAACCCAAGACTTCAACAGATGATACGGGAAGGAAAGATCAACCTTCACCGCGAGGCCAATCAATGGTTACACAAATTAAAGGGCAGATAAATGCGATGTTATAAAATAAGTTAATCGGCTGTAACTGCAAGATTTTTTGGGGATATAAACTTTGGCTCCTTTAAACAATCACGAAGTTGAGGAAGGGTGATCATCTTGCCCTGTTCCTGATCCCAAAGCTTAAGTTTAAAGCAGCGCATCATTTCTAGTGGATGCCATGAGGTGGTGGGAACATCCTTTAATTCAGGCATCCTCTTGTGAGCTTCCATTAACCGATAAAAGGGTATTCTTGAATTAACATGATGAACATGATGATACCCGATGTTGCCGGTCACCCATTGCATAACAGGGTTCATGGGCATAAAGCTAGTAGAGGTGACGGCCGCGTTGAAATACGTCCAATCATGGTTATCCCGAAACATGGCACCCGGAAAATTATGTTGGCAATAAAAAAGATAGGAGCCCATTCCAAAGGCAAGAAGAAAAGGAAAAAACCATGCTAACAAAAAAGCAGTCATTCCAAAAAGAATCCAAATTGAGGTACCAGCAGCAACATGAATCATCAACGCCAGAAGCGAATCAAGGTGTTTGGAAGGACTCTGAACAAATGACTTCAGGTTCAGCCAATAAATAAAAAGCGTGAAGTAGCCCAACAAAATAGTAAGGGGATGCCTGTTAACCAGATAAATGAACTTCTCCTTTTTCGTGAGGGTCAGGTATCGGGCTTTAATAATGGTAGGATATGACCCAATACCTGCAATAGTTAATTTCGAATTGTTGTTATGATGGTGCTCATGCGTACGCTTCCAGATGGCTTCCGGTGCCAGCAAATAGATGCCAACAAATTTCATTAGCCACGATGCAATCACTGAGTTTTGTAAAATCGCACGATGTTGGTAATCATGATAAATAACAAAAAGGCGAACAAACAACAGGCCACACCCGATACTGCTGACAATACGAATAGAGAGTGCAATATCTGGAATAATGGTGATTGAAAAAAAAGCAGCTGCAATCAATAACGTACTGAGAATCTCATACCAGCTTCGCCTCCGATCTTCGCCTGTAAACTGCTTGCTGAAATGAATAAGTTCTTTTCCTGATCGCATGAGGGTGTTTTTGGTTTAGGATTCTCGCAAAGTAGGCAAAACAGTACAATTGTTACCTATCCCCGTTTATGCTTCCATCTCCGATGGGACCATAACCAAGGGGTAGAGTTCGCTAAAATCTCTTTCTCAAGCCGGTTCATAAACTTTTCTGTTATTTCATTTTCCTGAGTGATCGATGGATCGGAAATCAACAATTCAGGAAATACTTCATAAAATCCTCTTTTGGGTCGTTGCACATTCATGTACACAACCGGGTAATTAAATTTAATCGCCAATTTTTCCGGGCCCGTAAATACCGCGGTATCCTGATTTAAGAAAGTCATCCAATGTGCATTTTTCTTAGAAGAAGATTGGTCGGCAATGAAGGCCGTTGCCGTAAGATTTCCACGGTTAGCCACCATATCACGCAACGTCAGGCTAACAGGGGTTATGCGCGTACCAAAGCGCGTTCGCATCTTACACATCATCCTCTCAAAATAGGTATTTGAAAGTGGTCGATAAATGACCACTAATTGAAATCCGGTGTTAAGGGTAAAACTGGGGCCGGCCCATTCCCAGTTGCCATAATGCCCCATGGCTATAATAAGGCTCTTACCCTCCGTTTGCAATTTTTCTAGCCATTCCGGCTTGTGAAAAGTACAGCGCGCTTTTGATTCTGCCTCTGACATGCGAAGCGTTTTTAAGGTCTCCAGAATAAGGTCGCACAAATACCGATAATAGGACTGGCAAATTCCCTGAATATCATGTTCATTTTTGCCAGGAAAAGAGTTTCTCAAATTTTTCAAAACCACCTTTTCCCGATAGCCGCTTAGCCTGAGTATATAATAAAGAGCGTTTGACAATCGGTAAAGTGCAGGGAAGGGTAATATTGAAACAACGTAAATGAATGGGTACGTGACGTAGAAAAGAATTGCTTGCATCGCCTAAAGTAAACAATTGATCTTGTAAGGTATAAGTTATTTCATAGTCAATAAGATAGGATAAATAGGATCTCCAATATTTTACAAAAATTTATTGTTCATGTAAACCCTACTTGCATTTTCAGTAAAAAGTATTACCTTCAAATCATCTCAGCGCAAACAATTTCTCTATGGGTAAAGTAAAAAATATTTTACAGGCCAAGGGGGGTGATGTGGTTTCGGTTGAGCCTTCCATTACAGTCTACAAGGCAATCGAATTGATGTCCGAAAAAAACATTAGCAGTCTGCTGGTGACCGATGCGGCCGGAAAGCTATTAGGAATCTTTACAGAACGTGATTATGCCCGAAAGCTTATTCTAAAAGGAAAATCGTCAAAGGATACTCTGATCAAGGAGTTGATGACGCAGAATCCAATTACGGTTACTTCGGATAACAGCATTGAGGATTGCATGAAAATAATGACTGATAAACAAATCCGTCATTTGCCGGTAGTTGACAGTGGCACCACTAAGGGCATGGTTTCCATTGGCGATCTGGTGCGTTTTATTATTGAGGAGCAGAAAGGAATCATTGAAAACTTAGAGCAGTATATTACTGGACATCACGGCACATAGCCACTTGATGTACAGTGTGTTATATAGTTTTGTTTTTAACTTATTTTAACTGAGGGTTGGATATTCCAACAGAACATAGCGTCCCAATCTGGCCACTTTTCCTGTATGCATTAATCGTACTCAGTTTAGTCGGCATCATGATTGGCCTTTCCTATTTCCTTGGCCAGCGTCATAAAGAGCGAGCTACTGACGACCCCTACGAAGGCGGTATTCTCAGCCACGGATCAGCCCGCATTCGATTTTCCTCACAATTTTACCTGATTGCCATGCTCTTTGTGATTTTTGATGTGGAAACCATCTTCATCTTCTCATGGGCAATCGCTTTCCAGGAGTTAGGATGGTTTGGATTTGCGGGTGTCCTGGTGTTTATCATTTTATTGGTAGTCGTTCTCATCTATGAATGGAGGGTAGGCGCCCTTGATTTTGGCCCCGATGGCAAAAAGATTTTAAAAGCCTATAAAAAACTAACTGGTCTGAAGAAATGAACTTTACCCTTACCAAGCCGAACGACCCAATTGCCGACCTGAGAGGCTCCGGTTCCATGGAAGAAGCTGTTCGGCAAAGTATGGTATTAAGTACTGTGCAGGATTTACTGGCCTGGGGAAGAAAAAACTCTATGTGGCCCTTTCACTTTGGTCTTTCATGCTGTTTTGTTGAGATGGCAACCAGTATGACACCGAAATATGATTTAGCGCGCTTCGGTGCCGAAGTAATTCGGGGCACACCACGCGAAGCCGATGTGATGATTATTGCCGGGACCGTATTCGTTAAAATGGCTCCCATCATTAAACGCTTATACGAGCAAATGATGGAACCCCGGTGGGTGATTTCCATGGGTTCGTGCGCAAACTCTGGGGGTATGTACGACATCTACAGTGTAGTACAGGGCGTTGACAAGTTCATGCCTGTAGATGTGTATGTTCCGGGATGCCCGCCACGGCCCGATGCGTTTATGGAAGGAATAACCTTGCTGGCAAAAAGTGTTGGTAAAGAAAAACGTCCGTTGAGTTGGGTGGTGGGAGAGCAGGGGGTAATCCGGCCAGAAAAAATATCAGTGAAAGATACAAAAGCGGAAATGCGAGGTAAGATGGTGAACTTCAAAACTCCGGATGAAATTTAACTTTCAATCGTCAGAACACTTGAAGTGGCCTGACGACTAATTTTTTTTAAATAGTATTTAAGGATCAAGTGAAGGAATAGTTTTTGAGTTGTAGTTATCGCCCGACCGCCTGCCCGCAGGTGGCCTGACGACTTAGAGGATGTGAGTAACGGCTGGATATTGATTGTGTCACAGATGTTATGAGAACCAAAGAGAGTCTTACGGAGCTACTGAGATTGAAATTCGGTGAGAATAGTTTCACCGTTCAATCTGCCAAGGATGATATCCTCACCTTGTGGCTACCGTTGGACCGTTTGAGGGAGGTGCTAAAATATTTGAAGTCAGATGTTCAGGATTCATTCCAACTCTTTTACGATCTCACCGCCATTGACGAACGCAGTCGCAAAAAAGATCCCGATTATCCATCCTCCGATTTCTCGCTCATCTATCATCTACTTTCCTTTAAGCGGAATCAATTTTTAAGAATAAAAGTTGCCTTGAAAGGCCAGTACCCGAGTGCTCCCAGCATTTCTGATTTATGGCCGAATGCCAATTGGTACGAACGGGAAGTGTTTGACATGTTCGGTATTAAATTCGATGGCCACCCAAACCTGCGAAGAATTTTAATGCCTCTTACCTGGGAGGGCAATCCCCTTCGAAAAGAACACCCGGCACGGGCAACCGAAATCGGCCCCTTCAGGTTGTTTGATGAAAAAGTTGATCGCGAACAAGCAGCACTCCAGTTCAAGCCGGAAGAGTGGGGCCTCAAAACACACAGCGATGATTCAGATTTTATGTTTCTGAACATTGGCCCACAGCACCCCGGTACGCATGGTGTGTTGAGAATCATTCTGCAACTGGACGGAGAGGATATTGTGGATGCTGTCCCGGATATCGGCTTTCATCACCGTGGGGCAGAAAAAATGGCTGAGCGTCAATCGTGGCACACGTACATTCCGTACACCGATCGTGTTGATTACCTTGGTGGTGTAAACAACAATCTCGCCTACTTACTGGCGGTTGAAAAACTTGCAGGAATTCAACTTCCCGATCGGGCTAAAGTAATCCGCATCATGATGTGCGAACTCTTTCGCATTGCCAGCCACCTGGTATGGTATGGAACCTTCGCGCAAGATGTCGGCCAACTTTCACCGGTATTTTATATGTTCACTGATCGCGAACGAATTTTTGATATTGTAGAGGCAGTGTGTGGTGGACGCATGCACCCCAACTGGTTCCGCATTGGTGGTGTGGCACAAGATCTTCCGCAAGGCTGGGATGCACTGGTGAAAAATTTTATTGACTACTTTCCAAAACGCCTGAACGAGTACGACAACATGGTGATGAAGAATAGTATCTTCAAAGCCAGAACCGTAGGCATTGGCATCTTTACAAAAGAGGAAGCTATTGATTGGGGACAAACCGGGCCCGGCCTTCGTGCGTGTGGCATGGACTACGATTTCAGAAAAAAGATGCCTTACTCGGGATACGAAAAATTTGAATTTGATATTCCTACAGCACAAAACGGTGATTGTTACGACAGGGCAAAAGTTCGGGTAGAAGAAATGCGCCAGAGTTTGAGAATTATCGAGCAATGCTGGAAAAATATGCCTGCCGGTAATTACAAAGCCGACCACCCGCTCACAACACCACCGGTTAAGAAGCATACAATGAAAGATATTGAAACACTCATCACACACTTTTTAGGAGTGAGCTGGGGACCGGTTATTCCAGCCGGTGAAGCGATGAGTTGTATTGAAGCTACGAAAGGAGCCAACAGCTATTACGCCATCAGTGATGGAAACACATCACCTTACCGCATGAGAGTGCGTACACCATCGTTCGCACACATGCAAATGCTGCCTTACATCAGCAAAGGATATACGGTAGCGGATATGTTGAGCATACTGGGTGCTATGGATTATGTTTTAGCGGATATTGATAGATAAACAATAAGATTTAAGATTTAAAATTTAAGATTTAAGATTTAAGATTGATGTTGACAGCTGAGGAAAAAAAGGAGATAGACGAAGCCATTCACATTGTTCCTTATAGACAGGCAGCGTGTATTGAAGCCTTAAAAGTGGTTCAAAACCATCGCCAGTGGGTTTCTGATGAAAGCTTGAAAGATGTGGCAGCCTATATGGACATGACTATTGATGAACTTGATTCAGTGGCCACCTTTTATAATATGATTTTTAGAAAACCTGTTGGCCGTCACCTGATTTTAGTGTGTGACAGTATCAGCTGCTGGGTGATGGGATATGAGAGTCTGCGGGATGAATTGACAAAACTGCTGGGGATAAAATTTGGCGAAACAACTTCTGATAACCGGTTTACGATGCTGCCCAATCCATGCCTGGGAACATGCGATTGTGCACCGGCAATTATGATTGGCAATGATTTGTATCGGAATATAACAGTAGATCAGTTGAGTGATATTTTAAAAAAGTACGAATGAAACGTGGGCCTGTGAGGACACAGACCAAGGAAAAGGAAATTATGATTGACAGTAATTTGTATCGGAATATAACATTAGATCGGTTGAATGATATTTTAAAAAGAACGAATAGCCCTGTCAGCCTGAGCCTGTTGAGGGCGGTTTAAAGAACCAGTTTCGACAAGCTCAACCTGACAGTAAAAAGTACAAGTAATGGAAAAACCGCTTACAGGACATATTCGGGAAGACAAGAGGCCGCTCACACTGAAAGAGTATGAGAAAGTTGGCGGCTATCAGGCCTTGAAAAAAATCCTGAAAGGCATGACCCCTCACGCTGTGCAAACGGTGGTGAAAGAATCTAACCTGAGGGGTAGAGGCGGGGCAGGTTTTTCAACAGGAATGAAGTGGAGCTTTGTTCCGCTGGATGCCCCGAAACCAAAATACCTCATCGTCAATGCCGATGAGATGGAGCCCGGCACATTCAAAGACAGGTTGTTGCTGGAAAGTGCACCTCATCAGTTAATTGAAGGCATGATCGTATCTGCTTATGCTATCCAGGCCGATCAGTCATTTGTGTTCCTACGTTGGGCATACAAGACCGCAGCTGTTGCTATTACCAAAGCGATTCAGGAAGCGTACGAAGCGGGTTATTTGGGTAAAAATATTTTAGGATCAGGTTTTAATCTCGATATGCACCTGCACACCGGTGTTGGCCGATACATGTGCGGGGAGGAAACTGCCTTGCTCAATTCGCTGGAAGGCAAACGCGCTACACCAAGAGCAAAACCACCCTTCCCGCAAATCAGCGGATTGTTTGGCAAGCCTACCATTGTGAACAATGTTGAAACGCTCAGTTGTATTCCGCACATCATCAATAACGGAGCCGAGTGGTTTCAGAGATTAAGTCTGACAAACGATGCCGGAACAAAATTGTATGGTATAAGCGGGAAAGTAAAAAAGCCGGGTTTGTGGGAATTGCCCATGGGCGTAACCATGCGTGAGCTGATTGAAAATCATGCCGGTGGCATGCAGGATGGTTTGAAATTCAGAGGCGCACTGCCGGGTGGGGCTTCAACAGACTTTTTAGTGGAAGAGCACCTGGATGTGAAGATGGATTATCCATCGGTTGCTGCTGCTGGAAGTCGCCTGGGAACCGGAACCATGATCGTATTGGATGATAAAACTTCCGTAGTGGGATTTGTTAAAAATCTCATTCATTTCTTCGCACAGGAGTCTTGTGGATTTTGCACTCCTTGCCGCGAAGGATTGCCCTGGATCGAAAAAGTATTACACGCCATTGATCGGAAAGAAGGTCGCAAAGGAGATGTTGAAATGCTGGAAGCCCACACCAAGCTGCTGGGCCCCGGCATGACTTTCTGCGCACTGGCACCGGGAGCAATGGAGCCGTTGCAAAGTGCCATCAAGTATTTCAGAAAAGACTTTGAAAAATATATTAAGGATATGCACGAGCAGAAATCAGGAATCCGAACAGTAACAGCATAACTATGCCTACTTTATACATCGATAATAAACCCTACGACATCAGCACCGGTAAAAATTTACTGGAAACCTGCCTGACGCTGGGGTTTGACCTTCCTTATTTCTGTTGGCATCCGGCACTTGGTTCGGTAGGGGCATGCAGACAATGTGCGGTTAAAATTTACAAAGACGAAAACGATACGAAGGGGCGAATCATTATGTCGTGTATGGAACCTGTCGGTAACAATCAGCGCATATCTGTAAACGATATAGAGGCAAAAGATTTTAGGGCAATGGTGATCGAGTGGCTGATGACCAACCACCCACACGATTGTGCCGTATGCGATGAAGGCGGCTCCTGCCATTTGCAAGACATGACCGTGATGACGGGCCATAACTATCGGAACTTTCGTTTCAAAAAGCGTACCCACACCAATCAATACCTCGGTCCGTTTATCAACCACGAAATGAACCGGTGTATTCAGTGCTATCGCTGTGTGCGCTTTTATAAAGAGTATGCAGGCGGTACGGACCTGGACGTATTTGCATCACGCAACAATGTGTACTTTGGAAGAGCAGAAGAAGGAGCACTCGAAAGCGAATTCAGCGGAAATCTTTCAGAAGTTTGCCCAACCGGAGTATTCACCGATAAAACACTGAAGGAACACTACACCCGCAAGTGGGATCTTACCATGGCGCCCTCGGTGTGCCAGCATTGTAGTTTGGGGTGCAACATAATTGGCGGAGAGCGGTATGGCCAGTTGCGCATGATTGCGAACCGCTATCATGGTGAGATCAATGGCTATTTTATTTGTGATCGGGGAAGGTTCGGATATGAGTTTGTAAATGCAGATACCCGAATCAGGCAGCCGCAATTGAACGGACAAGTTGTTGATGAGGCCAAAGTGCTTCATGAACTATCACGGGCGCTGAAAAAAGCAAAAGTAATAGGCATCGGGTCTCCACGCGCTTCCATCCAATCAAACTATGCGCTTAAAACACTGGTTGGGCCAGATAACTTCTTCCATGGGGTATCAGACAATGAACACGATCTCGCTAAACTGGCTATTCAGATTATGAAGGATGGCCCGGCTCGCATCTCATCGATGAAAGATGTAGAGAAAGCCGATGCCATTTTTATTTTGGGCGAAGACTTAACCAACACGGCACCCATGATGGCGTTGGCGGTTCGCCAGGCAGCCAGGCAACAGCCCATGGAGGAATTGCCCAATGTGAGCATACCAAAATGGCATGACGCTGCCGTTCGCGAATTCACACAAGAAAATAGGAGTCCCATTTACATTGCTTCCGTTACAGCAACTAAATTGGATGACGTTGCAGAGAAAACCTACCAGGGCGCACCCCACGACATCGCAAGACTTGGGTTTGCTGTAGCCCATATCCTTGATAATTCGGTTTCCGATGCTGACGGACTATCTGATGAGCTGAAAAAACTAGCAAAAGAAATAGCAGGTAAATTATCGAAAGCGAAGAACCCGGTTATTATTTCAGGCGCTTCCTGTCAGAGCAGAAGGTTAATGCAATCGGCCGCCAATGTTGCATGGGCATTGAATCAAAAAAATAAAGGTGCAGGAATCGTACTCACTATGCCTGAGTGCAATTCGCTTGGCCTTGCGTTAATGGGCGGGCATCGACTGAACGGTGCGTTTAATGCAGTTGTAAACGGTCATGCTGATACGGTAATCGTAATGGAGAATGATTTGTTCCGACATGGAAATGAAAAAGTCGTCAATAACTTCATTAAACATTGCAAGACAGTTATCGTACTCGATCATACCCAGCACGCAACGTCTAAAAAATCATCGTTTGTAATTCCTGCAGGAACCTTCGCAGAATCGGACGGAATTGTTGTGAATAACGAAGGAAGAGCTCAGCGACATTATCAGGTTTACGAACCGGCCGTCACTATAAAAGAAAGCTGGAGGTGGCTCATCAACATTGGGTCTAATGCCGGCAATCAACGCATGATGACCTGGAAAAATTTTGAAGATATCACAAAGGCTATTTCAACAGAAGAATCATTCTTAAAAGGAGTCGATACCGTTTCACTTTCACCATCGTTCCGAATGCCTGATGGCCAGCGCATTCCGCGTGCCCCACATCGGTATAGCGGGCGTACGGCAATGTTTGCCAACATCAATGTAAGTGAACCAAAACCACCGGAAGATCCCGACTCACCCTTGTCGTACACCATGGAGGGTTCGCGTGAACTTCCGCCACCTGCTGCCATACCATTCTTTTGGTCGCCCGGGTGGAACTCAGTTCAATCGGTAAACAAATATCAGGACGAGGTAGGTGCCTCACTGCGCGGTGGCGACCCTGGGATCAGGTTACTCCAGCCTTCGGCAAATGGTACTATAAAATATTATGAAGGAGCACCTGAACCTTTCAAGCCCTCAGCAGGGCATCTGTTAATTGTGGCCATTCATCATATCTTCGGATCGGATGAGCAAAGTGCTCATTCAAAATCTGTAGCACAGCGAATACCAAAACCGTATGTGATGGTGAATACTGCGGATGCTCTGAATCTCAAATTAAAAGAAGGCGGAAATTTAAATTTTGAAATTGATAAGCATGTGTACTCACTGCCCGTGAAGATCAGCGCGGATATTCCCACAGGTGTAGGAGGCATACCGTATGGATTAATCAGTTGTTCAGAATTGCCAACCTGGGGCATTCTGAAATAAAAAGGAAATATGGATGAAACAGCCAAACATATTTTAACCGTTGCCGGTGTACTTGGTGGACTCCTGGTGATCGCACCCGGTCTCATTTGGCTTGAGCGCAGGTTGCTTGCTCTATGGCAAGACCGTTACGGCCCTAACCGGGCGGGGCCATTTGGTGTGTTGGTAGTATTGGCCGATACGTTGAAATTATTTTTCAAGGAAGACTGGATTCCTCCGTTTGCAGATAAAAAAGTATTTGTGATCGCACCGGCCATTGTTGTGATTACCGTGCTGATGAGTTTTGTTATTGTGCCATTCTCTCCGGGCATCATTGTCGTTGACTTCAACATTGGCATCCTCTTCTTTCTCGCGATGTCATCGATGGGCGCATATAGCATCATTCTCGGAGGGTGGGCTTCTAATAACAAGTATTCCTTACTTGGCGCTATGCGCGGTGCGGCTCAAATGATTTCGTATGAGGTGTTTATGGGCCTGTCGATGATGGGTGTCGTGCTATCAGTAGGCTCCTTCAGTTTGCATGACATTGTGCAAGCCCAGGAAAATATGTGGTTTGTTGTTCCGCAGTTTTTTGGTTTCGTCATCTTTCTGATTGCCGGTATTGCTGAAACACACCGGTTGCCTTTTGATATTCCGGAAGCAGAGAGTGAAATTATTGCGGGGTTCCACTCAGAATATTCCGGCATGAAGTTCGGTTTGTTTTTCGTAGGGGAGTATCTCGGCATCATGCTGATATCGTGTATGGTAACCTGTATGTTCTTTGGTGGCTGGCTGGGGCCCGACTTCCTACCACCCATCGTTTGGTTTGTGATCAAGATGTTTGCGTTCATCTGCTTTTTCATATTGCTGCGTGCCGCCTTACCGCGACCGCGCTATGATCAGCTAATGGAGTTTGGATGGAAAATTTTATTTCCGTTAACGCTGCTGAATGTACTCGTTACGGCAGCAATTATTTTGTGGATGAAAGAACCTTTGTTTTAACACCTCACCCCCGACCCCTCTCCTTAAGGAGAGGGGAGGAATAAGTGAGAAAGTAAGGGTAGCGAATTAAAACGTATAAATTAATAAAGTAGGAAGTATGTTCAGTATCGTTCGAAGTTTGTGGCTCACGTTTCTGCACATGTTTCATAAACGTGAAACCATACAATACCCAGAGGAAAAGGCTAAACTACCGGCACGGTGGAGAGGAAGGATTGTACTCACACGTGACCCCGACATGGGTGAACGCTGCGTGGGATGTTATTTGTGTGCGGCAGCCTGCCCGGTCGATTGCATCTCCCTTCAGGCTACTGAAGATGAGAATGGAAGACGTTACCCTGAATTTTTCAGAATTAACTTCTCGCGCTGCATCTTTTGCGGGTACTGCGAAGAAGCATGTCCAACGTATGCCATTCAACTCATTCCCGATTTTGAAATGGGTGAGTATAACCGTCAGAATTTGGTATACGAGAAGAAAGATTTATTGATCAACAGTCAGGGGAAATACCCCGGCTACAATTATTATAAAGTTGCCGGTTTGGCCATCGGAGGAAAAGGAAAAGGAGAGGCAGAAAATGAAGAGCCACCAGTGGATGTGAAGAGCATATTACCTTAAATTCCAAATGTCAAATACCAAAATTCAATTTATACGAGCACATTAAAATGGAAGAACGACCAGTAAAAGAGATAGCTACTAAAACTTATGACCTCGAACCCCGAACACAGGAGTTTGCCAGAAAATGCCGTATTCTTGTTCGAGCTATAGTAAAAGATATTCCTAACAAGGAAAATGGGAAGCAATTGACCCGGTCTTCAGGTTCAGTTGCGGCAAATTATATAGAAGCAAATCGGTACTTGATGAATAATCAGTCTACCTGGAATTTGGAATTTGTTTTTTGGTCATTATAAATACTAAGAATCTCTTTAAAATGAGGAATAGAAGTAATTGGAGTTTGGACCTTGTCATTAGGTTATTATGAACGTGACCTTTTACATCGCTGCCGCAGTCGCCATCTTCGCTACCATCATGGTGATAACACGCTACAACATGGTGCATGCCTTATTGTACCTGGTGGTGTCATTCCTCGCTATTGCAGTGGTGTTCTTTGTATTGGGTGCACCGTTTATTGCGGCATTGGAAGTGATTGTGTACGCGGGCGCGATTGTGGTTCTCATCATTTTTGTGATTATGATGTTGAACTTAAAACAAGAATCGGTCGAACAGGAAGAAAAATGGCTAACAAAAAAGGTCTTGATCGGACCGGTTATTCTTTGCGCAATTTTACTAGCTGAAATGGTTTATATCCTTAACACATCGGGATTCGAAACATTGGATGGAACGCAGGTGGATTCCAAAGCAGTGGGCATGTCGTTGTACGGACAGTATGTTATTGGTGTGGAGCTATGCGGACTGCTGCTCATGTCTGGAATTGTGGGTGCCTATCATTTAGGCAGGCAGAAGAAGAAAGTTATTCATCGTTTCCTTGAAAAAACAGAAGAATGAAAACAATACCCGTAGAATCAGGTTTATTGCTGGCAGGGATTTTATTCATGCTCGGGTTGATCAGCGTGTTGGTGAGGCGGAATATCATCTTCATGCTCATCTCGGTTGAGATCATGCTGAATGCCGCGGGGCTAGCCTTCATCGTGGCCGGATCAAAGTGGGCTCAGCCCGATGGACAGGTGATGTTTATTTTCATCCTGACGATGGCAGCTGCGGAAGTATCGGTAGGACTGGCGCTGATCCTGCAGATTTACCATCAGCTTAAAAC
>JBAQPU010000043.1:0-32505 GCA_049306095.1 Cyclobacteriaceae bacterium | reverse complement strand
CTGGGCCGCTGCTGACACAAATAAAACGGCCATAAAGGCCAGCACAAGTACTTTAATAAATTTCATATAGCTGTTTTTTTGAGGTTAGATTAGGACAGGACTGTAAAAGTTTAAAGTTGTTTTGGCTTTTTTTTAGGCACCGGATCATACCCGCTCGTTCCCCACGGATGGCAACGCCCGATGCGCTTTGCTCCCAGCCATACTCCTTTTATCACACCCCATTCCTGAATGGCTTCGATGGCGTATTGCGAACACGTTGGTGTATGCCGACAATGTGCACCCAGCATGGGAGAGATGCTGAGTTGGTAAAAGCGGATGGGTAGTATGAATATTTTTTTAAGCATATGGGGTCATGCTGAACTTGTTTCAGCATCTGCAAGACCCTGAAACTAGTTCAGGGTGACTTGGTTATTCTATTGTATAATTCATCTCACCATTCTTTCCGTCCATCAATTGAACGCCAATGGCTTTCAGATCATCTCTGATTTTGTCAGAAAGAGCGAAATTTTTATCGGTGCGCGCCTTTTTGCGAAGTTCGATCAATACGTTTACCACACCATTAATTAATTCCTGGTTGTGTTCTTCCTCCTCACGAATGCCTAAAACATTTTCCATGAAGGAAATGTACGTTTGCTTAAAATCATTGAAAACTGATTCACTCACTGAACCGATGGTAAGATTTCCTGATTTGAAGTCATTAATCTTTGCCGACATTTCAAATAATACGGCCAGCGTTTTAGCCGTGTTGAAATCATCGCTCATGTTACTGTAGCACTCGCTGACCATTCTGGTGAGTTCACTACTCAATGTTTGATCTTCTTTTCCGGGCGAATCGTAGCTCAACTTCTTTACGATACCCAATGCATTGGAAAGTTTCTTGAATCCTTTTTCAGCCGCACTCAAGGCATCGTTTGAGAAATCAAGTGTGCTGGAGTAATGCGATTGCAACATAAAGAAGCGAACGGCCATCGGGCTGTACGCTTTGCTCAGCAGCGGGTGAGATCCGGCAAACAATTCACGCGGGGAAAATGAATTACCCTTCGACTTACTCATTTTTTCTCCGTTCACGGTAAGCATGTTGGCGTGCATCCAGTATTTAACAGGAGTAGTTCCATACGCCCCAACGCTTTGGGCGATCTCACACTCATGGTGCGGGAATTTCAAATCCATACCACCTCCGTGGATGTCGAACTGCTTTCCTAAATATTTTGTACCCATAGCGGAGCACTCCAGGTGCCAACCCGGAATACCTTCTCCCCAGGGTGAAGGCCAGCGCTGGATGTGGTTAGGCGACACACCTTTCCAGATTGCAAAATCAACTGAATTCTTTTTTTCGTCCTGTCGATCCAACTCGCGAGAACCCTCCATTAGTTCATCAATGTTTCTTCCGCTCAGTTCTCCATACTTATATTTCTCCATGAATTTCCGCACATCGAAATACACGGAGCTATTTTTTTCATAAGCAAAACCGTTGTCGAGAATCTTCTTCACCATTTCAATTTGCTCAACAATGTGGCCGGTTGCGGTGGGCTCAATGCTGGGCGGAAGAATATTGAATATGCGGCATACATCATGGAAGCTTACGGTATACTTTTGAACAATTTCCATGGGCTCAAGCTGCTGTAACTTAGCGCTCTCTTCAATCCGGTCAACACCTTCACCGGCATCGTTTGTCAGGTGGCCGGCATCGGTGATGTTACGAACGTAACGGACCTTGTATCCGATATGTGTCAGGTATCGGTACACAACGTCAAAGGCTGTGAACGTGCGCAGATTACCCAGGTGAACTTCGTTGTAAACGGTTGGCCCGCAAGAATATAACCCCACAAAGGGGGCTTTGATGGGGGTAAAGATCTCTTTCTTTCCGCTGAGGGAATTGGTAATCGAAACAGGATACTTATCGTACAAGGCTATAGATTTTAATGCGGCAATTTAGTTAATCGTTGTCAGTAATCCGTAATCGGGAATCAGTTAACAGCAACCGGTTTTAGAATACCGATTAGACGACAAAACGTATGGAATTGTTTTATTGAGTTGCGCAGAAAGCGCAGACTTTATTCATGACGCACTCAGGGCACTTCGGATTAGTGGGCCTGCAAATTTCACGGCCCAGAAAGGATATAGCCATGCCGGCTTCACCCCAGTCTTTTGGGTCAAGCACATCCATTAATTGTTTCTCAATTTTTTTCGGATCGGTGCCGATGGCAACTCCGATGCGCGGGGCAACCCGCACCACGTGGAGGTCAACAATAATGCCCTCGGCTTTAACACCTGATTCACGCATAATAACGTTGGCTGATTTCCTTCCAATGCCCGGAAGCTCGGTTAGGGCTTCCATTGTTTTCGGAATGTTCTTGTCATTCTTTAATGTTGAAGCAATTTCAAGAAGCCACTTTGTTTTGTTTCCGAAGTTCCGAACTTTTGACACCAGCGGGAAGATCATTTCTTTGTTAGCTTTTGATAAGGATGTAAGGTCAGGAAAAACCTTAAAAAACTCAGAGGCGATTTTGTTGATATTCCGGTCTGAATCCTGAGCCGATAAAACAACCATTACAACCAACTGATAGGTATTCTTGTAGTCCAGCGGGTGCTGCTTGCCTTTGTATTTTTTGATGAGGAGTTGAAATTCCTTTTGCCAGCTAATCTTAGTCATCGGAAGATAAAGTTGATAATTTGAAAATTAGCAAATTTGAAGATGAAATTCATTCTCTATTTGGCGAATACGATAGGCTGCCTGTGTACTTAAACGAAGAATGAAAGAAGTTTGACTGCTACTTTGAACTTTGAACCCTAAACTTTGAACTTTGAACCCTAAGCTTTGAACTTTGAACCTTAAACCTTAAACCTTAAACCTCTTAGAACCCTAACTTATTCCTAACCCGTTTGAGTGTTGCGTGTGCAATAACCCGCGCTTTGTCCTCACCTTGTTTTAACTTTTTATCCAGTTCATCCGGATTAGAAAAGTAGAAGTTAAAAGCCTCCCGTTCCTGATGATAGTTTTTGATAATCAGTTCATACAGTTCCTGCTTGGCATGCCCGTATCCAAAATTTCCGGCCAGGTATTTTTTGCGCATCTCAGACGTTTGTTCCGCAGTGGCAATTAAACTGTAGATGGCAAAGGTGTTGTCTTTATCCGGGTCTTTAGGTGCCTCCATCGGGGTGCTGTCTGAAACAATGGATTTGATTTGTTTGAGTAATTCCTTTTCCGGAAGAAAAATATCAATGATGTTGCCGTACGATTTGCTCATTTTTTGTCCATCCGTTCCCGGAATGGTCATAACTTCTTCTTCAATTCTGGACTCTGGAACAATAAATGTTTCACCATACTGATTGTTGAAGGAACTGGCGATGTCGCGGGCCATCTCTACATGCTGTTTCTGATCTTTCCCTACGGGTACAACCTCAGCATCGTATAAAATAATATCGGCAGTCATGAGAACCGGGTAGGTGAAGAGTCCCG
Organism: Cyclobacteriaceae bacterium; assembly: GCA_049306095.1. Lineage (GTDB taxonomy): Bacteria > Bacteroidota > Bacteroidia > Cytophagales > Cyclobacteriaceae > UBA2336. The sequence continues at coordinate 29,045 of JBAQPU010000043.1, read as the reverse complement.
CATTGACGTCCGACAGGCGGTCGGCCTTATCTTTAAAAGAATGTGCATTAGCCAGCATCGGGTAGGGTGCAAAGCAGTTCAGGTACCAGGTCAGTTCACATACTTCCGGTATTCGCGACTGGCGATACAAATAGTTTTTTTCAACATCAAAACCAAAAGCCAGCCAGGCTGCGGCCACTGCATTCACATTATCGACACGCGTTTTGGCGTCTTTAATCGTTGTAAGCGAATGGAGGTCGGCAATAAAAAAGAATGAGTCGTTGCCTGGTTGTTTTGAAAGTTTAATGGCGGGGATAATGGCGCCCAGTAAATTTCCGAGGTGGGGCCTTCCGCTGCTTTGTATTCCTGTTAAGATGCGTGTCATGGCTTGCAAAATAATTGATAAAAGCGAGATGATTTATTGAAAATTTGATAATTGTTATTTTTGTCCGGTTTAATGATTGTGGAAATGAGAATGATGAATTTGATTTTTGCATTGGTTGTGAGTTTCTCATCGGTTGCCCAGCTTGCCAAGCCAGTGCGGTTCAGGGAAGAGAGTTACGATTTTGGTGAAGTAGTTGAAAAGAACGGACCGGTAACGCACCAGTTTGAATTTACCAACTTGCTTAACCGCCCGGTGAAAATTGTGGGTGTAAAACCTTCTTGTGGTTGTACCACACCCGACTGGACAAAAGAGCCGGTTATGCCGGGTAAAACAGGCTTCATTCAGGCGCGATTTGACCCAAAAGGAAGGCCGGGTTATTTTACTAAGTCGCTTACCGTAACAACCGATGCCGATGGTAACCCCATTGTGCTTCATATTAAAGGAACTGTAACTGCCGAGGGCAAAGAAGCTGTTACGGAATTTACCGGTATTAATGGGAATTGGAGAGTTAAAGTTTCATCATTCAACCTGGGCAAGGTTTACAGGAAGGATGAATTTGTGGTTCGGGAATATCCGATCATGAACAACGGAAAAAAGGCAATTTCGTATCTGAGTAAATACGATGGACCTTCCTACATTAAGGTGGGTGTGGAGCCAAAAACGTTGGAACCGGGAGAAAAAGGTGTGATTCAGTTAAGTTATAATGGAAAGCAGAGGGGCGAATACGGTTTTCAGTCCGACAACGTTACCCTTCATACCGATGATGAGCAACAGCCACTTAAGTCGTTTGCAGTTTTTGCCACCATTGAAGATTATTTCCCGGTACTCACCCCGGAGGAAGCGGCAAAAGCCCCTAAACTCCAATTGAATGAATCTACGATCGACTTTGGTAGAATAAAACAAAATCAATCTTACGACAAAGAGGTGACTATCATGAATATGGGTAAGTCTCCTTTGCAGGTTAAGGCGATTCAGAGTAATTGCACCTGTGTGACTACTACCATCGCGAATCAAAATCTGAAAGCAGGTGCTAGTGCCACAATTAAACTATCTTTTAACCCACAGGATAGAAAAGGCACCCAACAAAAGGCGGTAACAATCTACTCCAATGATCCGGTTAATCCGGTGCAACGGATTACGTTGGCTGCTTATGTAGAGGATTAGGTAAACTAAACAAACGCCTGTATATCCGTAATTTCCTTACCTAATATCAGGAGGTGAATATCATGAGTGCCTTCGTACGTAATTACAGATTCTAAGTTGGCCATGTGGCGCATGATCGGGTACTCGCCCGTAATACCCATACCGCCATGAATTTGTCTTGCTTCGCGTGCGATCTCCAGTGCAACGTGTACGTTGTTGCGCTTCGCTAAAGAAATTTGAGCAGTAGTTGCTTTTCCTTCGTTCATCAACGTTCCTAATCGCCAGTTCAGTAATTGAGCTTTCGTAATTTCTGTTAACATTTCGGCAAGTTTTTTCTGAACAAGCTGGAAGGATGCAATGGGTTTTCCGAATTGAATTCTTTCTATTGAATATCGTTTTGCTGAGTCATAACAATCCATAGCAGCGCCAATGGCGCCCCAGGCAATGCCGTAACGGGCCGAGTCGAGGCACATCATAGGAGCGCCCAGCCCGTTTTTTCCGGGTAATAAATTTTCTTTCGGAACTTTCACATTATCAAATACCAACTCACCCGTTGCGCTGGCGCGTAACGACCACTTACCGTGTGTTTCAGGGGTGGTGAAGCCCGGCATACCGCGCTCAACAATTAATCCGTGAATTCTGCCTTCTTCATTTTTGGCCCAAACAACGGCAACATCGGCTTTGGGTGAATTTGAAATCCACATCTTGGCACCATTCAGCAAATAGTGGTCGCCCATATCTTTGAAGTTGGTGACCATGCCCGATGGATTGGAGCCATGGTCAGGTTCGGTTAATCCGAAACAACCCAACCATTCACCGGAGGCCAGTTTCGGTAAATATTTTTTGCGCTGTTGTTCGTTGCCGAATTTATAAATCGGGTACATGACCAGCGATCCTTGTACCGAAGCAGTCGAACGCATACCCGAATCGCCACGTTCAATTTCCTGCATGATGATTCCGTACGAAATATAATCCATGCCACCACAGCCGTATTCCACCGGAAGGGTAGGGCCGAAAGCACCTACATCACCAAACTTCTTAACAATTTCATATGGAAAGTGCGCGCGTTGAGCCCAGTCTTCAATGTACGGGCTAATCTCACGCTTCACAAAATCACGTACCGAACTTCGAACCAGTTTATGCTCCTCTGTTAACAGGCTGTCAATCGCATAAAAATCAGGATGATCGAATACATCCTGCTTTAATGACTTTTTCGCTTTTACTTCTGCTTGGGAGGTAGGGGATGCCATAGGATTTTATTTAATTAGCGCCAGCAAATTTAATAACTCTAACCGACTTAGAAACTTTGAGGCATGGATAAACAATCTGAAGTACAGGATCAACTTAAAAAGTTGCAGGAAAAGTATGCTGTAATGGGGCAGGATTTATCTTCTTACCTGGATGGCTTGTTGTATTCCGATTATCTGACCTATTGGGATTACATTCACCTCGAAACACTCTTAAGTCTGCAAACCCCAAAAACAGGTTTCCCCGATGAAAAGATATTTATCATGTATCACCAGATTACCGAGCTATACTTCCGGATGATCTTGCATGAACTTGAGCAAATAACGGCTAATGAAAACCCGACTGAAGCGTTCTTTACCGGGCGATTGGATCGGGTGATCCGCTACTTCCGTCACCTAGAAAATTCGTTCGACATTATGATTCAGGGCATGGAGAAGGAGCAGTTCCTGAAATTCAGAATGGCGTTACTTCCTGCCAGCGGCTTTCAATCTGCCCAGTACCGTATGATCGAAATTCTTTCTACTGATATGATTTACCTGGTCGGTCAGCAGGATCGCCCGACAGTAGATGAAAATAATATTGATGAGCTGCTTGAAAAACTGTATTGGAGAAGAGGCGCCACCGAACTGGCATCAGGAAAGAAGACCTTAACCCTTCAACAGTTTGAAGCGAAGTATATGAGTGATTTTCGGGCGTTAGGGTTGAAGCATAAAGAAAAAAATCTCCTGGCAATCTTTAACAGGCACTTTAAACAGAATCAGGAAGTTGCCAAAAGACTTCGTGAATTCGATACCCTTGCCAATGTATTGTGGCCCCTGGCTCACATGCGTTCAGCCGGTCATTATCTGCATAAAGATCCTGAAGACATTAAAGCTACCGGTGGAACCAACTGGCAAAAATATCTTCCTCCACGTTTTCAAAAGATTATTTTCTTCCCCGAAATATGGAGTGATGAAGAGAAGACACAATGGGGGAGTGCTGCGTTTAAAAGAAATTGATTCGGTGATGAGTTAATTCGGAGATTTGATTAATCATCGAATCAGCCAATCAATTTGTTTCCGTTTTCTGCGTAATTTTATCCACCTAACCTGGTGGATGTGGCAAGGCATGTTCTGATATTCATTTTTATGCTGGCTTTTTCTCTGAAAGCTTATGCCCAGGGTTTTACCCGTCAATCGTACCATGATGAAGCAAAAAAGAACCTGAAAGAAGTTTATCAGGTAAAAGATACCCTTCGCAATGTGTTGCACGGTAAGTATGCTTCCTACTACCTCAATGGGAATATTGAATCAAAAGGTCAGTTTACAAATGATGAAACCACGGGGGTGTGGGAGTTTTATTTTGAAACCGGTAAACTGAAAATGCGGGGTGCCCTGTTTAAAGGATCGAGTTATGGTTTTTGGGAATACTTTTTTGAAGATGGCTCAAAAAGTATGGAAGGAATTATTTATGGAAAAAATAAAGAGGGCGAGTGGAAAGTATATTTTGAAAACGGACAGATAAAGGAAATTGGAGAATATAAAAGCGGTAAACGTCAGGGGACATGGAAGATGTATTATGAAGATGGTCTGTTGAAAGGCGATATTGAATACGAGGAAGATTACGGAAGATACACCGAGTATGACCATAGCGGAAAAATAACAGGCGAAGGCCCGCGAATAGGAAATAAAAATGTTGGCCGATGGAGATTTTTTGCTGAAGACGAAACCCTGCAAAGTGAAGGAGATTTTGTTGACGGAAAGCAGCATGGCGAGTGGATCAGTTATTTCTCTGTGGGTACGGTTTCCTCAAAAGGAAGATTTGAACATGGTGAGCCGTCAGGGAAATGGGAATATTATTTTGAGAATGGCGCTGTGAGTGCTTCGGGTGAATACCTGGGCGGACAAAAGAACGGGTATTGGAGTGCCCACACCGACAACGGTATTCTGATGAGCGAAGTCAACTACAACAAAGGTTCGGGTGAGTACCGTGAGTATCATAAAAGTGGAAAGCTGAAAGTAAAAGGGAATATTGTTGACAATAAGAAACAGGGTAAGTGGGAATTTTATTTTGAAGGTGGAGAACTGGAAGGTACTTGTGAGTTTGTGAATGGCAAAGGTACCTACATGGGATACTACCCGGGAGGCGCCCTGCAAACAAAAGGCACGATCGACAACAATCGTAAAACCGGAACTTGGGAAATATATGATCGTGATGGGAAATTAACGGGGTACTACAAACCGTTTTATGATCAGAAAAAAATTGGCAACGAAGTTGTTTCGTATGAAGGTCCGCAGGTGTTGATTCCTAAAAAAAAGGAGGCGCGGTTTACCTATTTTGATGCGCGCGCCAATGAATTTAAAGGTGTGATTTTAGCGGGAAACCCCGTTCTGGTGTTTGCCGGTCGTTTCCCGATGGGTGTGGAATTTTATTCACAGGAAAGACTCGGGCATGAATTTGAGTTTGTTGGAATTCGCGATCCTTTCTTTCAACAGGATGAAAATATTCCTACCGGTAAACGATTCTTAAGAGGGTATTCCATTGCTATTAAACAGAAATTTTACAATTCTGTAAAAACAGGGATGTGGTATTTTGGCCATGAGCTGCGGTTTACGAACCTGGGGCATTTCACCAACGTACAACCACTGCCAGATAAGATTATTACCATCAGCGCGCCCGAACAGCGAATGGAGTATGGCATTATTTTAGGATACCGGCTGATGCAGCGTAAATATGCCAGCGGATTTACGATCGATCTTTTTAGTTCGCTTGATTGCGGATACCGTTCGGTTGACATGCAGCCCGGATATGAAAATTATTTTGAGGATGTAAATCAATCAAAATTTGTTTACAGCGTGCACCTGGGTTTAAACCTGGGTCATGTATTTTCAAGTCGGTAGAAAAACTTACTTTGCACGAATGTTTGAAGGATAAATACCTTCTGTATGCAAACCAAAGAAATCATTCTTTCGCCTGAAGAGGCTTTCAGCGAGACTCTCTTTCAGCAAGCGCTTTACCAAAAACTTGGCCTTCAGCAAAATGGTACTCAGTATGTTCGGCCGGTTAAACGGTCGATTGATGCGCGTGCCCGTCAGGTAGTGGTGCGCGTGCTTTGCGAAATTGTTCCGACATGTGAAAAGCAACCGCTGATTACGTATTCAAAAAATTTTCCCGATGTCAGTAACGCACGGCAGGTTTGTATTGTTGGCTCCGGTCCGGCCGGCTTGTTCGCTGCCCTTCGGTTAATGGAACATGGTATTAAACCTATTGTGCTGGAGCGGGGAAATGATGTGCAGTTGAGGAGGCGGGATTTGGCGGCCATCAACAAAGAACACCAGGTGAACCCTGAATCCAATTATTGTTTTGGCGAGGGCGGTGCCGGAACGTATTCAGATGGCAAGCTGTACACACGATCGAAAAAGCGGGGAGATGTAAACCGTATTCTTGAAATTTTTGTGGCGCATGGCGCCAAAGAAGAAATTCTTTTTGATGCCCATCCACATATTGGTACCAATAAGTTGCCCAAGCTGATAACGGAAATCCGTCAGAGTATTTTCAGTGCTGGAGGTGAAATCCGGTTCGGAACAAAAGTATCCGATCTTATTGTAGAGCGTGATCAGGTTATGGGGGTAGTCACGCAGGAAGGAGAGCAAATACCGGGCAAGGCTGTTATTCTGGCAACAGGGCATTCGGCACGGGATATCTTCCAACTGCTTCATGAAAAGAAAATAAAAATTGAAGCCAAGCCTTTTGCGTTGGGTGTGCGGGTGGAGCATCCGCAGGAATTAATTGACAAAATTCAGTATCACTGCACGGGCGACCGCGGACCCTACCTGCCTGCCTCATCCTATGCGCTGGTTCACCAGGCAATGGTTGGACAAACGACACGCGGTGTTTTTTCATTTTGCATGTGCCCCGGTGGTTTTATCGTGCCTTCTGCAACCGCACCGGGTGAGGTAGTGGTGAACGGAATGAGCCCTTCGAGAAGAGACTCGAAGTTTGCCAACTCAGGCATTGTGGTGGCCGTAGAGGAAAATGACTTTTCGGCTTATGCGCAATACGGTCCGCTTGCCGGAATGTATTTTCAGCAAGAGGTTGAGCAACGAGCTTGTTCCGTTGCGGGCGGAACACAAACTGCCCCGGCCCAACGGTTGGTCGATTTTGTAGAAGGTAAAGTTTCTTCCTCTCTTCCAGAAGCTTCCTATCAACCGGGCTTGGCTTCTGTTGAAATGCGTGACGTTCTTCCGCGGTTTATTTCAGAAGCATTGCGACAAGGGTTTAGGAATTTTGGAAGTAAAATGAAAGGCTACCTCACCAACGATGCTCAAATTGTAGGGGTAGAAAGCCGCACCTCTTCACCGGTACGTATTCCGCGCGACAAAACATCTCTTGAACATCCGCAGATTAAAATGCTATTTCCGTGTGGTGAAGGTGCCGGTTTTGCCGGTGGAATTGTTTCGGCCGCCATGGATGGCGAACGGTGTGCCGAAGCAGCGTTGATGAAGATGAGCGTGATATAATAAAGTTGCCAGCGTAAGCATAGTCGAAATCCTTGTGATTTTGAAATAAATTCGACAACGCCCTTGCTGACAACGACCGTTTATTGGTCAAAAATGTTAGTTAAAGCTATACGCCTTTAAGCGCAAGACTTTTGGTTTCTAAAAATATTCTTACGTCACCCTGAACCTGCCTGCAGTAGGCAGGTTCAGCATTACCCGCAAAAAAAGAGTTGATGTTTATAATGAATTTCATTCTTGAGTTTGAACCTATAGACTTTCAGTCCAAAGTAGTTTATTTTTTAACTGTTAACCACGATTCACGGATGGCCAATTGTTCAGGGGTGGCGTCTTTATTAAAGCTCATGATGAATTTCTTTTTTAGTTCTATTTTTTTTACGGGAGCCTTTAGCTCAATTTCTTTTTGTTCGCCTGCCTCATTCTTACGAAGTACGCCATACGAAAGAGTGCCACCTTCTGCTAAACTTTGTTGTTGTTTACCGATGAACGCGCCCATTCCGGGGCCGTAATCAGGAATTGCTTCCCCGTTCATCTTCACCAGTACATCGCCTTTTTTAAAGCCCAGCGCTTTTCCCTGGTCATTCAAGGCCTCATCGTTGCCAATGGCCAGCATTTGCTTCCCATTTACCTCGGTAAGGGTTATCGATCGCTGATCAATACCAATATTAAACTCAAGGTTTGTCAGTTCAGCTTCATAATTAACACCTACCAGGTCAAGTGTTTCCTTTAACGGTAATTTTTCGGGCCCGCCAACATACCGATTTAAAAATTCGTCTATTTCCGGATAAGTGAGTTTTACAATTTCATCAAAAAGTTGTTCGTCCTGGAAGGCTTTTGTCTTTCCGAATTTCTTTCCAAGATCGGCAGCCAGGTCTTGCATACCGTATTTCCCTCCTGAAAGTTTTCTCAATTTAATGTCAAGGCACATGCCGATCAGTGCTCCTTTTTGATATACGTTGTAGTATTGATCTTTGTATTTGTCAAGGGTAAACTTACTGATATCCGTAAAGGGAACGTCATCGATGAACTGGTCGGCCACCAGCATTTTCTGGCGCAGCACATTCAGGTATTGATCGGGAGTAATTAAACCATATTTTACCTGCACGTTGCCGGCAAAGTATTCGGTAACACCTTCGTACAGCCATAAGTGCTTCGACATTTTAGGGTCGTTAAAATCGAAATTATGGATCTCCTCTGAGTGAATGGTTAACGGGGTAACAATGTGAAAGAATTCATGTGCCGCGAAGTCTCGAAGCTGCTGGTTCATTTCCTCAATTGTATTTTCGGGCATGTAGTAGAAGGAGGAATAAGAATGCTCTAATGCTCCGTACGAAACAACCGATGGGTCTGTGAAGAAATAAAATATGAACGCGTATTTATCTACCGGTAATTTTCCTCCCAGGTATTCCTTTTGCGCCTGCAATACTTCCCGTACACTGTTGGCAATCTCTTTCGCATTAATCTTTCCATTGGGTGAATACGAGCCAATCAACACTTCGGTATCGCCAACGAAAATAATAGCCGTGTCTGGTTTATTGTACATTAAAGGAGAGTCGATTAGCCGATCGTAATTTTCAGTGGTGTAGGTGTCAACCACTTTTGTGCCGGATGATGGGCCTTTTTCTTTAGCCACCTTAGCCAGGGGAGCGCCAAGTTGATTGGCAATCAGTCCGGTTGAACCATAAAAATCTTTTGAGCGGATTACATTGAACGTAAAGGGGGTTTCTTTCATACCCTCGAAGTACCCGAAGAAGCCGCTGGTATTCAGTACAAAGTTTTTGCCTTCCTCAATATTGGTGGCGGCCATCGGGTAAATATCGGGGCCGTCTTTTTTGGTATCGAGTATATCGTCAACCCAATACGTGACTTTCTTTAATTTGGTGGCGCCCTTTATTTTCCAGGCGTTATCATTCAGGCGTTCAACGGTAAGTTTATTTCCTTTTTTGTCGAGAGCCTGCAAGTCAGCGATATAGCGGCCGTAGTCGGCAATATCATAGGTGCCGGGAATTATTTTCGGCAGATAAAACGTTGTTTCATCTGAGGTGATGGTTGGTGCCGATAGCTCAACAAATACCCGGTCGTTTACAACGGTTGTTAAGTCAATCGTATAGTTATACGATGTACTTTTCTTTGATTGTCCGAATCCTGAGATTGAGACTAAGAAGATGAGAAGTAATAATACAAGTTTACTGTGCATAGATTGAAAATTTAATGAATTACAAGTTAGTGTTATAAATTTCAGGAATTTGATTGCGTTGCCAGAACGTTAATCTGTTCAACATAAATACAGCATATTACGTGAGTTTTTAAGAATAGTTGAGCTTATCTTGAAAAGGTAAGTCGCTGATAAAAGTAATTTGTTACATGAAAAAGACTGTAATTGTCGGGGCTACTACAAACCCTGGGCGGTATGCATACCAGGCTGCGTTGGAACTTACCTCACGGCACCACGAAATCGTTCCGATTGGAATAAAAAAAGGTGACGTATGCGGCCAGCCTATTTTGAATATCAGAGATAAACCTGCTATTCAGCATGTCGATACCATCACCTTATATATTGGGCCTCAGCACCAGCCCGAATGGTATGATTATTTGATCAGTCTGAGACCAAGTCGTATAATTTTTAATCCGGGAACAGAAAACCCGGAACTTCAAAAACGGGCAAAAGATGAGGGAATTGAGGTTGTAGAAGGCTGTACCCTGGTGATGTTGCGCACGGGCCAGTACGCCACCTGATAAAAGTCATAAATCGAGAAGGTTAATAAGTGTACTTTGATAGAGTACTTAAACATTACGGTTATGCTTTCTGAAAAAGATATTGCCAATATTAAGAAACTCCGAATTAAGCCGGGAGCGAAATTCAGCCTGAAAGATTTTGATACCAAGTATAAAGGTGAGGTTTTAAACAAACAGGAGGCTGAACGGCTTCTTGAAATTGGCAGAAAACACCTGGCGGAAATTCAAGATAAATTGTATGCTCATAATCATCACAGCGTGCTGATTATTTTTCAGGCCATGGATGCTGCCGGGAAGGATGGCGCAGTTAAACACATTATGTCGGGCTTTAATCCGTTGGGTGTAAAAGTATTCAGTTTTAAAGCCCCCACTTCTCATGAGCTGGATCATGATTATTTTTGGCGGCATAGCCTGGCATTACCTGCCCGCGGAGAGATTGCCATTCATAACCGTTCGCACTATGAAAATGTGCTGGTGACCAAAGTACATCCCGAGTGGATTCTGAATGAACACCTTCCGGGTATAAGTTCTATGAAAGATATCGATGAGAAATTCTGGAAGAAAAGATATAAACAGATTAACCGGTTTGAGAAAAACCTGGCACAAAACGGCATGCTTATTTTGAAATTTTTCCTGCATGTTTCTAAAAAGGAGCAGAAAAAAAGATTCATCGAACGCATTGATGACCCTGCAAAGAACTGGAAGTTTTCGTTGTCGGATTTAAAAGAACGGGCGTTCTGGAGCGAGTATCAAAAAGCATTTGAATCAGCGATCCGTAACACATCACAAAATCATGCTCCGTGGTACATCATACCAGCCGATGATAAATGGTATGCTCGCCTGGCGATTGCGGCAATCATTTACAAAGAATTTGAACGCCTGGAGTTGAGTTATCCGACTGTAAGCGAAACGCAAAAAGCAGAATTACAAAAGGCCAGACTGGTGTTAATGGCTGAAGAGGATGGAAATGGAGTAAAGAAAGAAAAACCGTCAAAGAAGAACAAAAAGTCAAAGGTAGATTCAGTTAAGGGTTAATCATGCACGATTCCCCCACGTGATCGAATTGCATCTGCAGCTTTTTTGACATCCTCCGGATTTTTCCATGGATTGATGGAAACAACCAGTATGCTCAGGTTTTTAAAATGGATGATGGCAGGAGGGAAGTAGTTGATGTTATTATCCGAAATGTCCAGTTCTTCCAATTGGTTCAATGCCGTAAAGCAGGCAGGTAGGTCGTTTAGCAAATTGACGTTCACGCGAAGGATTTTTAAATTTTTGATGCTGCATATCGAAGCAGGAAGTTCGGTCAGTAAATTGTCGTACGCGTGAATTTCTCTTAGCGAGTCTATTTTACTAATACCTTCCGGCAGGTTGGTGAGTTGATTGTGCGAAACATATAAAATCTTAAGATTTGGCCACTGCGTAATTCGTTCATCCAACACAGTCAGTTGGTTGTAAAACAAGTCGATATACAGGAGAGACTGCAACTTGTACACACCATCCGGTACTTTGGTCAGTTTGTTGTTATAGAATGAAATGTACTCCAGTTTTTGTAAGTGCCCGATTTCCGGAGCGGCATCCGTAATAGCGTTGTAATTAAGACTAAGCTTTTTAAGATTAACCACATTTTCAATTGATGGGGGTATAAATTGAATTTTGTTGTACTGCAAATTCAAACGTTCGAGGTGTGGATGCGGTTTAATGTTGTTTTCTTTTAACGTTAGTTGGTTATGCTGCAGGTCAATTTCTTTTAACTGTTTATTGTGTTGTGCGCCATTTGGAAATTTACGGATCCCGTTTTCAGATAAATTGATCTTTGTTAAGGCTTCAAAGTTTTTGAACGATTTAGGAACAGCCTTTGGGTTGTCACCGTGAATTTTCAGATGAGTAACGGTTGAATTCTTTTTCAGTTTGAGCGGGCGCTTTGACTGGTTATTAAGAATAGTAATTTTCCTTAGCGACTTGAGCGCGTTTACATCAGCCTGAATTTTCCGTAAGCGTGAGTTAACAAGTTCCAGTTCTGTCAGGTTTGAACACTGCAATACTTCTGCAGGCAGTTGCCGCAGCTTTTTAGAAGAAATGGTAAGTTTTGTTACGCTGCTTTTGTCGTTCTTAAATTTCAAACTATCGAAGGGAAGGAAGCCATCTGAAGGGAAATAGATTTTCTTATAGTGAAGGATGGAGTATTGACGGGTTGAATCATATACCGCAAATAAACTATCAAGTTTCCGTTGATTGACAGGACGGACTTTTGCTGTAGCCTCATAGATCGACCACTGAAGCTGCACCTGAATTGAATCACTATCCGATCGGTAAACCGGTACATACCAGATGTTATCGATGGAAGTTGGGCGCTGGGCATTTACCGCTGTTTCAATTAATATGGACAGGGCAAGCAGGGGTAGTAGAATACGGAACATCTATCAAAACTATTCTTTTAGTCGGTGCTTTAAAATGAGCAGGTTTTAACCACCGGTTGAATCGTAAAATTGATTCATTTTATTTGCAAAAAATGGGGCTGGAGCGGCAAAAAACCTTATTTTTGTCGGTTATTAAAATCCCAACATGAGCGCAGAAAAAGCAAAGAAGGAAACGAATTATTCGGCAAGCAATATTCAGGTTTTAGAGGGTTTGGAGGCAGTTCGGAAACGCCCTGCCATGTATATAGGCGATGTGGGTATTAAAGGTCTTCATCACCTGATTTGGGAAGTGGTAGATAACTCCATTGATGAGGCGCTTGCAGGCTATTGCGACACCATTAAGGTTACGGTTAATGAAGATAATTCGATTACGGTTGAAGATAACGGCCGGGGTATTCCAACCGATATGCACCCGAAAGAGAAGCGATCGGCTCTTGAAGTTGTAATGACCGTGCTGCACGCGGGGGGTAAATTCGATAAAGATACGTACAAAGTTTCCGGGGGATTGCATGGTGTGGGTGTTTCTTGTGTGAATGCCCTGTCATCGGTGTTGCATACTACGGTTTATCGCGAAGGACAAATTTTCGAGCAGGAATATCACCGTGGCATTCCCCAGTACCCGGTTCGTGTTATTGGGAAGTCGGATCGTACCGGCACCACCCAACATTTTAAGCCGGACGAAGAGATATTCAATATTACAACTGAATATAATTATGAGACGATTGCAGCACGATTGCGCGAGCTGGCATTTTTAAATCCGGGAATTACAATTTTTCTGACCGATGTTCGGGAAAAGGATGAGCAGGGAAACTACCGCTCCGACAAGTTTCTTTCAGAAGGCGGCTTGCGCGAGTTTGTAGAGTACATTGATTCAACACGGGAAAGACTTATTCCCGAACCGATCTATATCGAAAATGAGAAGGGCGATATTCCAATCCAGGTAGCGTTGAGCTACAACACCTCGTTCAGTGAAAACCTGGTATCGTATGTCAACAACATCAACACCCATGAAGGCGGAACCCACGTGGCCGGATTCAGAAGAGCGTTAACCCGGACGCTGAAAAATTATGCCGATAAATCAGGGCTCCTTGAGAAAGTGAAAATTGAAATCAGTGGAGAAGACTTTCGGGAAGGTCTTACCGCTGTGATTTCCGTTAAGGTTGCCGAACCTCAGTTTGAAGGTCAGACCAAAACCAAATTGGGTAACTCCGAGGCAATGGGCACGGTGGATCAGGCCGTAGGGGAAGTACTCCAGTATTATCTGGAAGAACATCCGCGTGAAGCAAAGATGATTGTGAGTAAAGTCATTCTAGCGGCACAGGCCAGGCATGCGGCCCGTAAAGCGCGTGAAATGGTGCAGCGAAAAAATGTATTGAGTGGAACCGGTTTGCCCGGAAAGCTTGCCGATTGCTCCAGTACCGATCCTTCCATTTGTGAATTGTATCTCGTAGAAGGTGATTCTGCGGGTGGATCTGCCAAACAGGGAAGGGATCGAAATTTTCAGGCGATACTTCCCTTGCGGGGAAAAATCCTGAATGTTGAAAAAGCCCAGGAACACCGGATCTATGAGAATGAAGAAATTAAGAACATGATCACAGCCTTAGGCGTGAGTTTCGGCACACAGGAAGATGATAAGGCATTGAACATGACCAAACTTCGCTATCATAAAATCATCATCATGACCGATGCGGATGTAGATGGCAGTCACATTCGCACCCTTATTCTTACGTTCTTTTTCAGGTATATGCGGGGCTTAATTGAAAATGGATACGTATACATTGCGCAGCCTCCACTGTACCTGGTGAAGAAAGGAAAGATTGAACGCTATTGTTGGAATGAAGAAGAACGCAATGCAATCATTAAAGAACTGGCAGAAGGAAAAGAGGATTCGGTTGGCGTACAGCGTTACAAGGGATTGGGTGAAATGAACCCCGAGCAGCTCTGGACAACCACCATGGATCCTGTTAAACGCACATTAAAACAGGTGAGCATTGAATCAGCGGCAGAAGCGGATCATTTATTTTCTATGCTGATGGGCGATGAAGTGGCTCCTCGCAGAGAATTCATCGAGAAAAACGCAAAATACGCGCGCGTAGACGTGTAATTTTTTAAACTTGAAATGTCGCCATGAGTGACGCGGGTACAGCCGAAACAGTCGGTCAACGAATTGAAGAGAGCAATTACATCAGTCGTGATTTAAGCTGGTTGCAGTTTAACTATCGCGTGTTGGATCAGGCCAAATATGCCAACCGTAGTATTTTCGACCGGCTTCGTTTTTTGTCGATTACGGCATCCAACCTTGATGAGTTCTGTACCATTCGGATCGGTAGTTTGTATAACTACCTCGATTATGGTAAAGAACGATTCGATTATAATGGACAGCGGGAAGAGCCTTTCCGGAAGTTGCTGCTGACAGAAACTAGGAAATTTTATGCCGATCAGAACGCGTATTACCTCCGCGAACTGAAGCCCCTGTTTGAAAAGAATGGATTTTCGATTGGCAGTTACAACAGCATGACGGTTGAGCAAACGAAGTTAGTCAACGACTACTTCCAGAAAACCATTTTCCCGATGCTCACACCCATGTTGTTCGACAACTACCACACGTTTCCAACCCTGAAGAACAATCGCCTATTGTTTGGGGTTGTTACACGCATTCCAAGTGATACACCGGCTCAGCAAAAAGTTTCATTTATTCAGGTTCCGAGCAACATTCCCAGATTTTTTGAACTGAATGACATAACCTCAAAAGTATTTATTCCAATTGAGGAAATTATCCGTCAAAATATTCATCAACTCTTTCGCAATGTAGAAATTACAGGAGTTACCCTTTTTAGAATAAACAGAAATGGTGATTTCACGTTGGAGGAGAGTGAAGATATTGAAACCAATTTTCTGGAGGAGTTAAAGCGCAAGCTTAAAACACGCAGGTCGGGCAGGGTTGTGCGGTTAGAAGTAGAGGAGTTTCCTGATCCATGGATTATCCGGCTATTGAAGATTCAATGGGACCTTGACGACAGCAACATCTTTCATGTTCCCACCGGAAGCATGATTGATTTTGTCGGACTTCAACAAATTACCGGTCATAAGGATTATAAGGACAAACGCATACAACCACGCTTGCCTGTTAAACCACTGAGTTTTCCGGAATATGGTACCAGGGATTTATTTGAAGTTTTAAAGACCCGCGATATTCTGCTTCATCATCCCTACAATTCAATAGAGCCGGTACTGGAGATGCTGGAGAAAGCTGCTGACGATGTGGAAACACTTTCCATTAAAGTTACCATTTACAGAGTAGCAAAAGATTCGCGTGTAACAGCGGCCTTATTACGCGCAGCCGAAAATGGAAAACACGTTTCCGTTTTATTTGAGGTGAAAGCACGCTTCGATGAAGAAAATAATTTACGTGAAGCACAACGCTTACAGCAGGCCGGCTGTTTTGTTATCTATGGCGTTAGCAGTTTAAAAACTCACACGAAGCTTTTGCTGATTGTGCGGAAAGAGGCAGATGATAAAGTGTATCGCTATGTACATTTAAGCAGCGGCAACTACAATGAAACAACTTCCCGGTTTTATACCGATATCGGCCTGCTTACATCTAAAGAAATTTATGGTCAGGATGTTTCCGAGTTTTTCAACGTAATTACCGGACATTCGCAGCCGGCTTCATACCGCAATTTGATTACATCGCCACGCGATATGCGCATTCAATTGTGCAACCTGGTCAGGCGTGAAGCGGAAAACGCAAGAAATGGAGTTACGGCCGGAATTGTCATTAAAATAAACTCCTTTCAGGATAAGGAACTCATTGATGAGTTGTATTCCGCCTCTCAGGCAGGAGTAAAAATTACGTTGATCGTGCGTGGAATCTGCTGTCTGCGACCGAAGCGAAAAGGATTGAGCGAAAATATTGAAGTGCTGTCAATTGTAGGTGAATTTCTGGAACATGCCCGCACCTACTATTTCCACCAGGGCGGTGATCCTAAAATTTATATTGGCAGTGCCGATGCGATGGTTCGAAGCTTTGACCGAAGAATCGAGTCATTGTTTTTGCTGGAAGATGAATTTTTGAAGAAGCAGGTGATTAATAATCTTTCGTACGACTTGCAGGATAACGTAAATTCGTATTGGATGGAGGAAGACGGTTCGTATGTTAAGGAAGAATTAAACGGGGCGCCACCGTTTAATATTCACAAGAAATTCTATGATATTTCGAAGGAGATTGTGGTGAATGCCAGGCTTTTTTAAGCCTATTTCTGCGCTACGTTTGCAAAAGCAAAATCCTCAGTTCTCTTGTTGTTTTTTTCAAAGAGATGCAAGAGCATACCGTCTTTTAAGCCAACTTCCGGTACTAAAATGTATCGCGCCTTTGCCCACTCCATCGTACGAATGTAAATATCACTGGCAGGTACAATCACATCGGCACGGTCGGGGTTCATCTGAAGTTTATAAATGCGATCCTCAATGGAATGCGACTCCACCATTTCTTTAATCTCTTTAATTCTTTTTAACGACATTTGCCGATGAGGCTTTAACTGGGCGAGCTCAAAAATTTTACTGATGTTACCACCTGTACCTACCGCAGTTACTTTTCCGTATTCTCTTTTAACATTTTCCCTGATCCAGTTTTCCATTTCCTGCCATACAACAGGCTGATCGGTATTTTCCAGTACGCGAACGGATCCAACTTTAAAAGAGCGTGTTTTTATTTTTTTACCACCGGTAAACAAGTTAAGTTCAGTACTACCGCCACCCACATCAATGTGAAGGTAGGTGGATGCCGTTAGGTATGAGATAATGGCTTTATTGATTAGCTCAGCCTCGCGGTTGCCATCGATGATTTCAATGGTAATGCCTAATTCGTCTTTGATCTTCTTTACTAACCGTGCACCATTCTCCGATTCGCGCATGGCAGAAGTAGCGCAAAACATGTAGTCATCCACTTCATAGAGTTCAATCAGCAGCTTATACGCTGTCATTAGTTTGATAAATTTCGCTTCGCTTCGTTCGCTTATTTTTCCGGTAGAGAACACGTCATGGCCTAACCGGAGGGGAAAGCGAACGTATTCCATTTTTTTAAAGAGCACTCGTTTACCGTTATCGAGAATAGAGGAGACCAGAAAACGGATGGCATTGGAGCCGATGTCAATGGCAGCTAACTTCATGAAGCCCTAAATTTACGGTAATGATTTTTCCTTTTTATGAAGTAATTGATTTTCTTTGCAGTTGCTTATCCAGAAAGACTGAGGGTTTGGGCCCGAAGACGTCTTAGCATCCTATGCTGTGATTAATCGCCAGCGTGTTGTGCTAAATCCCATCTGCCCGGCTGGCGGAGAAGATAAGTGACCCACACAACAGGGCTCTCTGGATAACGATGATTAATGAACAGAGAGTAAATGAAAATCGAAGACATTTTAAAGGAACGCATTCTCATTATTGATGGGGCCATGGGCACCATGATTCAACGGCATAAGCTTAAAGAATCAGATTTTCGGGGAGAACGATTTAAGAATCACCAATATCCACTGAAGGGTAACAATGACTTGCTGTCCATCACCCGGCCGGATATTATTAAAGAAATTCATCGGCAATATTTCGAAGCAGGTGCAGATATAATAGAAACGAATACATTTAGCGGAACCTCCATTGCGCAGGCAGACTATCACCTCGAGCATATTATTTATGAACTAAATTATCAATCGGCTAAGATTGCGCGAGAAGTTGCGAATGAGTTTACCAAAAGAGAACCGGATAAGCCTCGCTTTGTTGCAGGCTCCATGGGGCCAACCAACAAAACAGCTTCGCTTTCGCCCGATGTTAATAACCCGGGCTTTCGCGCCATCACGTTTGATGAACTGGTAAAAGCATTTAAAGAACAAGCAAAGGGTTTGATCGATGGTGGAGTGGACATCCTCTTGCTCGAAACAATTATTGATACCCTTAATGTGAAGGCTGCCCTTTTCGGGATTCAGGAATTATTCGATGAAATTGGCAGAGAATTGCCCATTATGGTTTCAGGCACGATTACCGATGCCAGTGGCCGTACGTTATCGGGCCAAACGACTGAAGCATTTCTGGTTTCTGTTTCACATGTTCCGCTTTTAAGTATTGGGTTGAATTGCGCGTTGGGAGCAAGTGCGTTGAGACCTTACCTGCAAGTGCTGAATGAAAAGGCGCCATTCTTTACAAGTGCTTATCCGAACGCTGGATTGCCTAACGAATTTGGGCAGTATGATCAAACGCCTGATGATATGGCTGCCCAGATTGAAGAATTTTTGAAGGAAGGATTAGTGAATATTATAGGAGGATGCTGCGGCACTACTCCTGATCATATCAAAAAAATTGCGGAGGTCGCGAAGAAATATAAGCCAAGAGTATTAGCGTTAGAGCATGTCTAAGTTTTTAAAATTAAGTGGCCTTGAAGCGGTAGAGATTACACCGAACTCCAACTTTATAAATATTGGAGAGCGGACGAATGTTACGGGTTCAGCCAAATTTCTCAAGCTTATCAAAGAAGATAAATTTGATGAGGCACTGGAGGTGGCTCTGGATCAGGTACGGGGTGGTGCCCAGGTGATTGATGTAAACATGGACGAGGGAATGCTGGACTCACAGGCGGCCATGGTTAGGTATCTTAACCTGATGGCCTCCGAACCGGAGATTTCACGCGTACCGGTCATGATTGATTCCTCTAAGTGGGAAGTAATTGAAGCAGGATTAAAATGTATTCAAGGCAAGGGCATTGTTAACTCCATAAGCTTAAAGGCTGGGGAAGAAGAATTTATTCGTCAGGCAAAACTGGTAAGGCGGTATGGGGCTGCTGTGGTGGTCATGGCTTTTGATGAGGCAGGGCAGGCCGATACCTATGAAAGAAGAATTTCAATTTGTAAACGCGCGTATGACATACTGGTGCACCGGTTAAATTTTCCTGCGCAGGATATAATTTTTGATCCTAATATTTTTCCGGTTGCCACCGGTATTGAGGAACATAGGAATTATGCCCTTGATTTTTTTCGTGCTGCAAAATGGATCAGGGAAAATTTACCGCATGTTCACGTTAGCGGTGGGGTAAGCAATGTTTCATTTAGCTTCAGAGGAAACCAGAAAGTACGGGAGGCCATGCATGCAGCTTTTCTTTACCATGCGATCCAGCATGGAATGGATATGGGAATTGTAAACCCCACCATGTTGGAAGTGTATGATGAAATTGATAAAGAGCTGCTGGAAAGGGTAGAGGATGTATTGCTGAACAGGCGTGACGATGCAACTGAACGACTGCTTGAATTTGCCGAAACGGTGAAGGGCTCTGCCAAAAAGAAAGAACAGGATGATGCGTGGAGGAATGGAACGGTAGAAGAACGACTGACCCACGCACTTGTAAAGGGTGTAATTGATTTCATTGACCAGGATACCGAAGAAGCCAGACAAAAATATAACCGGCCGCTTCATGTTATTGAAGGTCCGTTAATGGCCGGAATGAACGTAGTAGGTGATTTGTTTGGCTCGGGGAAGATGTTCCTTCCCCAGGTAGTGAAGAGCGCGCGCGTGATGAAAAAATCGGTGGCGTATTTGCAACCGTTTTTAGAGGAAGAGAAACTGAAGAACAAGCCAGAGGAGAGAAGTGAGGTCAAGCAACCCAAGGTGTTAATGGCAACCGTGAAAGGCGATGTTCATGATATTGGGAAGAATATTGTGGGCGTTGTATTGGCCTGTAATAATTATGAGGTAGTGGATTTGGGGGTGATGGTTCCACCCGAGAAAATTATTGAGGCTGCGCGAAAGGAGAAAGTTGATATTATCGGTTTAAGCGGTTTGATTACGCCATCCCTTGATGAAATGGTTCACGTAGCCAAAGAGATGCAACATGAAAAGATGGAGTTGCCTCTGTTGGTAGGTGGGGCCACCACTTCACGAATTCATACAGCGGTAAAAATCGATCCTGTATACGATGGCCCGGTTGTTCATGTGCTGGATGCATCACGGTCAGTTCCTGTTGCCAGTGAGTTGATCAACCAGCAGACACGGAATGTTTTTAAATCAAAAGTTAAAGAGGAGTACAAAGGTTTACGCGCTGATCATGAAAGCAGAAAAGCCACCAAGAACTACATAACCTTGGCTGATGCAAGAGGCAATCGAACCAAAATTGATTGGCAGGCTACAACCCTTACGAAGCCCACATTTACAGGGAGAAGAGAATTAGTGGCCTACCCGCTTGAAGAAATTCGAAAGTACATCGATTGGACACCCTTCTTCCAAACCTGGATGATGGCCGGCCGTTTCCCGGGAATCCTCAGCGACCCGGTAGTGGGGACAGAGGCGAAAAAACTATACGATGATGCCAATACGATGCTGGATCAGGTTGTTGCCGGCAGAAGTTTACAGGCCAATGGTGTAGTGGCCTTTTATCCAGCCGTGAGCCGGGGTGATGATGTTGAGTTATCGAAGGAAGGGAAACCATTTGCAACCTTTCATTTCCTGCGTCAGCAAAATAAAAAAGCTCAAAACCTTCCGAACTTTTGTCTGGCCGATTTTATTTCTCCTGAAGAAGGAGATCACTTCGGCATGTTTGCGGTAACGGCAGGTATTGGACTGGAGAAATTAATTGAACGGTACAAAGCGAGGCATGATGATTATTCCATTATTATGATCAAAGCATTGGCTGACAGGCTTGCTGAAGCCTTTGCTGAATGCTTGCATGAAAAGGTTAGGAAAGAGCTTTGGGGATATGCCAAAAACGAGAATCTCAACAACGAACAGTTAATAGCTGAAAAGTATGCCGGTATTCGCCCAGCTGCAGGTTACCCGGCCTGCCCCGATCATACAGAGAAAAAGCTTTTATTTGAATTGCTTCAGGCCGATAAGGTTGGGATAACGCTGACCGAGTCGTACATGATGTTTCCCGGGGCGTCTGTTAGTGGTGTATATTTTTCTCATCCGGAGTCAAAGTATTTCGGACTCGGAAAAATTGAAAAAGACCAGGTGGAAGACTACGCCAAACGAAAAGGCATGAGCGTAAAAGAAATTGAAAAATGGCTATCGCCTAATTTGGCATACGATATTTAATACAGACACATGAAAGTTGTTGATCATCTTAAGAAGGCTAACGGAAAAACATTGTTTACAATTGAAGTGCTTCCTCCGTTGAAAGGAGAGAATATCCGGTCGCTCTTTGATCACATGGATCCATTAATGGAATTCAAACCTCCGTTTGTGGATGTGACGTATCACCGTGAAGAGTTCGTATATAAGAAGAGAGAAAACGGATTACTTGAAAAGAAGTCAACCCGAAAAAGACCGGGCACTGTGGCGCTGTGCGCAGCCATTCAAAATCATTACAAAGTAGATACGGTTCCTCATATTATTTGTGGCGGTTTTACGAAAGATGAAACCGAGAATGCCCTCATTGACTTGCATTTTCTTGGAATTGAGAACCTGCTTGTCTTGCAGGGCGATGGTATTAAAAATGAGGGACGGTTTGTCCCCGATCCGGAGGGGCACCGGTATGCGTCCGAACTACTCGGCCAGGTTGTTGACCTGAACCAGGGGAAGTACCTGGATGATGAGTTGCTGAATACAACGCCAACCAATTTTTGCGTGGGCGTTGCCGGTTACCCGGAGAAGCATTTTGCGGCACCCAACCTTAAAACCGATTTGAAATATTTAAAGCATAAGGTTGATTTAGGTGCTCAGTACATTGTTACTCAAATGTTTTTTGATAACAAGCGATACTTTGAATTTGTGGATCGTTGCAGAGAAGCGGGTATTACCGTTCCGATTATTCCGGGTATAAAGCCAATCACAACGAAATCACAAAGCAGTATTCTTCCTACCGTTTTTTATATTGACATCCCGGAAGAACTGGAAGATGAAATTGAAAAGTGTAAAGACAACGCTGCTGTTAAAGAACTGGGTATTGAATGGGCGGTGAAGCAGTCGAAAGAACTAATGAAGTTTGGAGTGCCTACGTTGCATTTCTATTCCATGGGCAAATCTGATCCTATTTATAAGATTGCGAAAGAGTTGTTTTGATTAGTCTGTAACCCGAACTCCCAATGAATGGAAAGACTTGCCATGGATGGCCTTGTTCAAGTCTTTCTGAACCTTCATAATGTCGTCTAATTTTAGATTGAGTTCGCTCTGGTAGATTTTATAGATCAGCATCCATTCGTCCTTGTCCATAAAGCCATCGGCATTAGCCACCACACATAACCAGGCAATAGACCTGATTTGAGTTTTGGTATCAAGCAGTTTTAAGCCGGTAATACATTCCCGGTAAATATCATCCCGTTTTTTTGTTTTTAAGGTAGAAAGGAGTGAGTTGAATTTGATCTCGTCAAATTTCTCAGCCTCCATCATTTGCCGTCCTCTTACAAGTTCTTTTTCACTCACCTTGCCGTCTGCATGAATCAGGAGGTAATACAGGCTCGATACGGTTTTCATGTAGTTCATAGAAGTTTCCGGATAACCCCTAAATAATGTGCCATGCCTAAATGTGGTTAAAATGGCTTAAATATCAAGATTTTCTGAGTTAATATTTTCAAATTGGGAATAGATCTCTTTATGGCGAAGGGAAATTTCAAACGATTTAGGTTTTTGACAACCCATTGCCGATGACCAATTACAACTCCTCTTTACTTAACGCAAAGGTATCACCTTGTTTGGTATCTCCTGTTGCAAAGCCTTTCCTAAACCAGCGCATGCGTTGTTCGGAAGTTCCATGGGTGAATGAATCGGGCACCACATGGCCTTGCGATTGTTTTTGCAGGCGGTCATCGCCAACCGCATTGGCAGCATTCAATGCTTCTTCAAAATCTCCGGGTTCAATCAGGTCGCTTTGCCCGGCATAGTGCGCCCATACACCCGCCAAAAAATCGGCCTGCAACTCAAGTTTTACTGACAGCGCATTATTCTCTTCTTCACTTAACTGACTTCGTAGTTCATGTACTTTGTCAGAAATACCCAGCAGGTGCTGTACGTGATGCCCCACTTCATGGGCGATAACATAAGCCTGAGCAAAATCACCGGGCGCTCCTAAACGATTTTTTAAGTCGCTGTAAAAACTCAGATCGATATAAACCTTTTCATCAGCCGGACAGTAGAAAGGGCCGGTGGCAGAACTCGCAAATCCACAGCCCGATTGTACCTGGCCGCTAAACAACACAAGGGTAGGCTCTCTGTAATTTTCCATCAGGTTATTCCAAACATCTTCCGTATCAGCCAATACAACACGCACGAATTGAGACAGCTCTTCTTCCTCGGCTGTGGGCTGGTAGGCCGACTGTTCCGGAACATAACCACCACTGTTCACGTCAACCTGCTGAAGTAATGTAAGCGGATTTTTACCCGTGATTAAACTAATCACAACAATGATCACCACCACCATCAGACCACCCTTCGAAAATAGACCACCGGGAATCCTGCTGCCCCCACCGCCACTACCGCGCTGATCCTCTACATTGCTACTTTGCCTTCTTCCAATCCATTTCATAGCATGATGTTTAGAAGAGGAAGGTACAAAAGAATATCGAAGAGGAGAGAAGTTTTGGATATCGGATTTTCACTAAATTGACTCCCTTAAATAAATGGTTATGATTCGAGTTACAATAGTCCTTTTATGCTGTATGGTTTCTGTAATGACGGCAGCGCAAAATCGCATGACACCCGAATTGCTTTGGCAATTAGGTAGGGTTAGTCCGGTCGGAATTTCACGTGATGGTAAGTTGGTGTTGTTCAATGTTACGAAACCAAATATTACTGATAACAAAAGCAGCACAAAGCGTTTTGCAGTTCCGTTAGCCGGAGGTGTTGCGTATGAACTCACCGATGAGGTGTTAGTGGATGATCAATCGGTTTCGCCTGATGGTAGCCACCAGGTTACGATACGCGAAGTGAAGGTTAATAAGGTTCAGGGAAAAGATTTTTATCCTGACCTGGATAAGTCAAATGTCCAGATTTATGATGGTTTAAATTACCGGCACTGGGATACCTGGGAAGATGGAGCTTTCAGTCACCTGTTTGTTCATGCTTTGGTGAACAATAAACAGCAGGAAGGGAAAGACATCATGCCGAGTGAACCGTACGACTGCCCACAGAAGCCTTTTGGTGGTGACGAGGACTATACCTGGAGAATCGACAGTAAGAAAATTGTATATGTATCAAAGAAGAAAGCCGGCACGGCTTACGCCATTAGCACGAATACTGATTTGTATGAGTATGATGTAATAAGTGGTGCTACGGTAAATTTAACCGAAGGGATGTTGGGCTATGATACCGAACCAGCGTTTTCATCAACCGGTGCTTTAGCATGGCTCAGCATGAAACGCGATGGCTATGAAGCCGACAAGAACGACCTTATTGTCAGGAACGGAAGCATCACAACAAACCTCACCAGTCAGTGGGATGGAACCGTCAATCATTTCCGGTGGAGCCCGGAAGGAAAGAAAATTTATTTTGTGGCTCCTACCGGAGGAACCATCCAGTTGTTTGAGGTGGATTACCCCGGGTTCACCAAAAAAATTCCGGTAGTAAAGCAAATTACCAATGGCGACTTTGATGTATCGGGCATGGTAGGGCAGGTGGGTAACATCATGGTGGTAACCCGTACCGATATGAACCATGCGACTGAATTGTACACCGTGAATTTGACAAACGGACAACTGACCCAGCTTACCCATGTGAATGATGATGTGTACAGCAAACTTTCGTTGAGTAAAATTGAAAAGCGAATGGTGCCCACCACCGATGGAAAGCAAATGTTGGTATGGGTTATTTATCCTCCTGATTTCGATGCGTCAAAAAAATATCCAACGCTGTTGTATTGTCAGGGTGGACCACAGTCACCATTATCGCAGTTCTACAGCTTCCGTTGGAATTTTCAGTTGATGGCAGCGAACGATTATATTATTGTGGCACCCAACAGGCGAGGCATGCAGGGGCACGGGGTAGCCTGGAACGAACAAATCAGTAAAGATCATGGCGGACAGGTCATGCAAGATTATTTATCGGCAATTGATGCGCTGGCCAAAGAACCATTTGTAGATAACGAGCGCCTCGGTTGTGTTGGAGCAAGTTATGGAGGGTACTCGGTGTTTTATCTGGCGGGCATTCATAATCATCGCTTTAAGTCATTCATCGCACACGATGGCATTTTTAACTTTAGAAGTATGTACGGCACTACCGAGGAAGTTTTCTTTATCGACTGGGAGTATGGTGGCCCGTATTGGGATAAGAATAATGTGGCTGCCCAAAAATCATATTCACAATTTGATCCCAGCAACCTGGTGGATAAATGGAATACACCCATTTTAATTTTTCAGGGCGGCAGAGACTACCGTGTTCCGGATGGCCAGGCTTTTGAAGCCTTTCAGGCAGCGCAGTTACGAGGAATCAAAAGTAAATTGGTGTACCTGCCTACTGAGAACCACTGGGTGCTTAGTGCACAGAATGCCCAAGTATGGCAGCGCGAGTTTTATAAGTGGTTGAAAGAAACGTTGTAAAGTTTAAATTGAAAATGTATCCTGTATATCAGGTTGCATTGATTATTGGCCAAGGTTGGTTTTAATAAAGCACAGTTGGTATTCAACCCTTTGTATTTAGCCTGCACACCCTGCTGGTTTGTGGTATATTCGACTAAAATCCATAATTTTCGCTCATGAATGAGTCTGTAGTGCTTTGGACGGGTTTTAACCTGTTTGTTATTCTTATGCTTGCCCTCGATCTGGGCGTTTTTCATCGTAAAACACATGCGGTATCAGTAAAGGAGGCGTTGGTCTGGACAGGCGTTTGGATTACGCTGGCTATGTTCTTTAACCTGTTTATTTACTTTTATTTCGGTGAAGAAAAGGCGGTTGAATTTTTTACCGGTTACCTGATCGAAAAGTCGTTAAGTGTCGATAACATCTTTGTTATCATTATGATTTTTTCATACTTCCATGTGCCGCAGGAGTATCAGCATAAAGTTTTGTTCTGGGGAATTTTAGGTGCGCTGGTGATGCGAGTAATCTTTATCCTGTCGGGTATTGAACTCATCCACCGGTTCCACTGGCTCATTTATATTTTCGGAGGGTTCCTCATTTTTACCGGAATAAAAATGGTGTTGTCGGACGATACTAAAATCGAACCTGAGAAAAATCCGGTGGTTAAGTTAGCCAGAAGAATGTTTTCTGTTACGGACAGTTTTGTTGGGGGTAATTTTTTTGTGAAGCGAGAGGGTAAAACCTGGGCGACACCGTTATTTCTGGTAGTTATTTTAATTGAAGCGACTGACCTGATTTTTGCGGTTGACTCCATTCCGGCCATCCTGGCAATATCGGAAGATCCATTTATTGTTTATACCTCTAACGTGTTCGCTATTCTCGGCCTTCGCTCGTTGTATTTTGCGTTATCGGGCATTGAAAAATATTTCCATTACCTCAAGTTTGGATTATCGGCCATTTTGATTTTTGTGGGAATAAAAATGTGCATCGTTGATTTTTACAAAATCCCGGTTGAACTTTCTCTTATTGTTATCGTTTTTGTGTTGATGATTGCCATGCTTTCATCTGTTTTATTCCCGAAGAAAAAAGCTGAGTAAGGCAGAATTGCCTGGGAGTTGTATGAGAAAGTATTACCGGGCTAAATCTGCCAGGTATTTCCTGAACTTTTTTGTGTTAAAGTTGGTGGTACCCACTTCCTTTGATACAATGTTGCCCTCTTTATTGATGATGTAGGTGGTTGGAATGGAAGGAACCTGTAATTGATTCGCGAGGTATCCCTTTGGCTGGTAGACAGGAAAGGTAAACGAATTCTTTCCAATGTAATTTTTGATTTTTGGTAAATCCTCATCCTTATCCAGGGAGAGCATAATAAAAACAATCTGCTCGTTGTTTACATCGTTGTACAGCGCCTGAATGCCAGGCATCTCAACCCGGCATGGCCCGCACCAGGTAGCCCACAGGTTTAGAAAAATTACTTTTCCCTTAAACTGATTAAAATCAATTTCCTCTCCCAGGAGAGTTTGGATTTTAAAATTGTAATCGAAAGGTTCTGCCCGGTGTGTTTGATTACCCGGTTGTGAATTGAAAATGCCAGATTTTAACAACGTGGCATTGGCAACGTAGGAAACGGTTGCCAACGTACCCGTTATTTTAAGAATAATGATAACAATGAGTGCTCCCAGAATCGGTTTGATAAAACTTAATAGTTTGGCCATACTTTATGTTCTTTTCAAAGATAGGAATTTAAAACAGCACCGTATCTTGCGGTACTTGGGCAGGGGTATTGTGTAAAGAGCATGGCATGATGCGAAAATATTTCCTTCTGTAAGTTATCCGCTGCAGTGACCATAAAGAAATACTTATTTTCTTGTAACATACGCTCAGTTTAAGAGTCTCATCATTTTTAAATAGGTAACATGATCCGGAGAATAGTTCTGTCCTTTTTGCTAGCCTTTCAAAACATTCGCTCCAATTTCTTTCATACATTTCTTTCTGTATTAGGAATTGTAATAGGAGTAGGAGCCCTGGTGTCCATTCTTTCATTGATTGACGGAATGGAAGAGTATGCCAAAGATCAGATTGCCACTACCACCAGTCTGAATATGATCAGTGTCAATACGAATCCCTTCCTTAAGAAGGACGGACTGGTAATCCGAAAGGATTCTGTTACCTTCCTTGATTATGAACATTTTAAGGCTATTCAAACCGTACTTTCAAAACCAGCTTCTGTATTTATTTTTCAACGCGAGGCAAAAATAGTTTCGGTCGTTGGTGATACCTCCCGTATAGCAGCGCATGTCACTGCTGTTGGCGGACTTAAACCTGATTCGGTCATAGCAGGACGAAGTTTGTTATCAGATGACCTGTCCGATCGAAGGCAAGTGGTTGTCCTTACCGAATCACTGGCAAAGATTCTGGTAAAAGATAGTGATGTTAAAAAGATAATAGGTAGAGAAATTCAGATCAATAATCACACGCTTACCGTGGTTGGGGTAATTCAGTTGAAATTTGCGCAAGGCCCTGAACTTTATTACCCTATAACACTTTTGGGGATCGACAAGATAAAAAAGAATCCGGCACAATTAGTAGTGGAGGCGCATAGCGTGGAAGATGTTACCGCCCTTAAAAAGGAAGTTGATGCATACTTGTTGAAAGAATTTGGTACTGCTCACGACTTTACCGTAGCTACTAACAATTTTCGGGTGGAACAGGCCGAACAAGGTTTTTTTTTATTTCGGGTGATCATGGGACTTATTGTGGGGATTTCAGTTGTTGTAGGTGGTATTGGAGTAATGAATGTTCTTCTGATTTCAGTAACGGAACGAACAGCCGAAATTGGAATCCGGAAAGCACTGGGTGCCAATAATCGCGACATTATATTGTTGTTTCTGTCAGAGTCCATTACAGTTTCTGCATTTGGAAGTGTATTGGGGTTAATTTTTGGTACACTCTTCACCATGGTGGCCATTCCAATTGTAAAGGCGTTGACTAAAATTCCATTTCAGGCAAACTATACCCTGAATACGTTACTCGTGATTTCCGTCATCGCGGTGGTGGTAGGTATTATTTTTGGAACCTATCCGGCAATCAGGGCTTCGCGATTAAACCCGGTGGATGCGATCAGGCATGAGTAGGTCAAATTTTTAATATTTGCCTTCGT
>JBAQPU010000042.1:0-84480 GCA_049306095.1 Cyclobacteriaceae bacterium | reverse complement strand
ATTTTAATTTTTGGATTCTGAGAGTTTGTTGTTTCAGTGCTTGAATTTTTACCACCCCGGCCTTCGGCCACCCCTCCTGTGCCAGGAGGGGAGTTTGATTTAGGTTTAGCATTGCTATTCCCCTCCTTGGTAAAGGAGGGGTTAGGGGTGATCGATTTACCAAACATTGATTTTATTTTTTCCAAAACAGCTTCCGTAGCTTTAAAAATCTCATCATTCTCAAAACGAATCACCCGCAGGTTTAATGATTCAAGATACCGGGTTCGCCTACTGTCGAGTTCATATCCAGCACTGTGAAAGTGAGTATCTCCATCCAGCTCAATTACAAGTTTTTCTGAAGGACAATAAAAATCCACAATATAACTACCGATGCTGTGCTGTCTCCTGAATTTGCGCCCGTCCAACTGACTGTGCTGAAGGAATCTCCATAGGGTTGCTTCTGCAGCCGTTGCGTTGTTGCGCAGGTCTTTTCGAGCTTGTTTCAGGAGGCTTTGGTTGTGAATACGAGCCATACGCTTTTTCAGTAGAGTAAAGTTCACGGTTTAAACCTCAAAATCATAGCTTCTTTCTATTTTTACCTGAACTTAAAATCAAAACCAGAACTTGAAACTTTTGCATCCCACTTCCTGGAAAGACTACGAACTCATCGACTCAGGTGATGGCGAAAAACTTGAACGATTTGGCAAGTATACATTGGTTCGTCCCGAACCACAGGCTATCTGGAGCCGCGTGCTTTCCGAGCAGGAATGGAACAAACTGGCCTCGGCTCGGTTCCAGCGCGAGCAAAAGGATAAATTTCGCTTTTCAGATGACGTAAGTGGTGGTTGGAAAAAACTAAGGGAGATGCCCGAAAACTGGAACGTAACGTATGATTACAGTAATCTCAAACTAACGCTTCGGTTAGCCCTTACAAGTTTTGGTCACGTGGGTGTTTTTCCCGAGCAAGGTTCCAACTGGAATTTTATTTATGACACTGTTACCGGTTGGAACGCGAAGAATCCTCGGGTGCTGAATCTGTTTGCCTACACCGGTGCGGCATCGGTCGTAGCAAAAATAGCGGGTGCTGATGTTACCCATGTAGATGCATCGCGACCGGGCATCAACTGGGCCAATCAAAATATGCAGCTAAACAACATGAAAGATATTCGCTGGGTGTATGAAGATGCGTTGAAGTTTGTGAAGCGTGAAGTAAAACGGGGAAACAAGTACAATGGGATCATCATGGATCCGCCACCGTATGGCCGCGGACCGGATGGTGAGAAATGGACGCTTCAGGAAAAGCTAAACGAACTGATTTTATTGGCCAGTCAGTTACTGGAACAGAAAGAGTCGTTCTTTATCTTAAGTATGTATGCAGTTGGGCTATCACCCCTGGTGGGATTGAATATTGCGCAAACACATTTTAAAATTGGTGAGCCTGAATGCGGAGAGTTTTTTCTGAAATCAAAAAACATGCGCGACCTCCCTATGGGTACCTTCCTGCGATTTAAGTCGTAATGCAGAAGTAGAATGCAAACTTTTACAGCAGCCGTGGATTGTATTAGAATCGCTCCGTTCGTATTTGTTCCCGGTCGCATCCTGAAAAAAATAATCTTACAGGCAGGATCAACAAATTAAGGTTATCTTTGCGCCCTTAATTAGCACAAAACACACATTTTAAGCGGATTTTAAGGTTTTATGGAAGCATCGAAGATCAGAAACATTGCCATTATTGCGCACGTTGACCACGGTAAAACAACCCTGGTCGATAAACTACTACATGCCGGTCATTTATTTAAAGACCACGAGAATCCTGGCGAGTTGATCATGGATAGCAATGACCTGGAACGCGAACGTGGTATTACCATTCTCGCTAAAAACGTTTCTGTTCGCTATAAAGATTATAAAATCAACGTGATTGACACTCCCGGCCACAGCGACTTTGGCGGTGAAGTAGAGCGCGTGTTGAACATGGCCGATGGCTGTTTGTTATTGGTAGATGCCTTTGAAGGCCCCATGCCTCAAACCCGTTTCGTATTGCAAAAAGCATTGCAGTTAGGCTTAAAGCCAATTGTGGTGATTAATAAAGTGGATAAGAAAAACTGTACACCTGATGAAGTACATGAGCAGGTATTTGACCTCATGTTTACACTGGATGCTACGGAAGACCAATTAGATTTTCCAACATTCTACGGTTCTGCCAAGCAAGGTTGGATGAGCACCGATTGGAAAAAACCAGCCACCGATATTAATGCGCTGCTGGATGGGATTATTGAACATATTCCTGCACCTAAGCATGTGGAAGGCGATACGCAGATGCTGATCACATCTCTCGAATACTCATCATACATCGGTCGTATTGCCATCGGACGTATGCACCGCGGAACAGTGAAGGCCGGTCAGCCGATTGCGCTTGTTAAACGTGATGGAAAGACATTGGTGAAATCGCGTGTGAAGGACTTGTATTTGTTTGAAGGATTTGAAAAACAAAAAGTTGAATCGGTTTCTTCCGGTGAAATTTGCGCGTTGGTAGGATTAGAAGGTTTTGATATTGGTGATACCATCACTAACCCTGAAAAACCCGATGCGATGAAATCCATCGCGATCGATGAGCCTACCATGAGTATGTTGTTCACGATCAACAACTCACCTTTTTATGGTAAAGAAGGAAAGTTTGTAACATCTCGTCACATCAAGGAAAGATTAGATAAAGAGTTAGAGAAAAACCTTGCCCTTCGCGTTGGAGACACAGGATCAGCAGATAGTTTCATGGTATACGGACGTGGTGTACTCCACTTATCGGTGTTGATTGAAACCATGCGCAGAGAAGGATATGAGTTGCAGATCGGTCAGCCGCAGGTGTTATTCAAGGAAATCGATGGTGTGAAATGTGAGCCCGTTGAAGAACTGACGATCGACTTACCTGAAACAGATGCAGGTAAAGCCATTGAAACTGTATCGCAGCGTAAAGGTGAAATGACGAACATGGAACCGAAGAGCGATCGTATGATTTTGAAGTTTATCATCCCTTCCCGCGGAATTATTGGATTAAGAAATTATTTGTTGAACGTTACTGCGGGTGAGGCTATTGTAACACACCGCTTCAAAGAGTATCAGCCATACAAAGGTGAAATTCCTGGTCGTATCAACGGTTCACTGATTGTGATGGAGCAAGGCGAGGCAATTGCATACAGCTTGCATAACTTACAAGATCGTGGTAAATTCTTCATCGATGCCGGTGAGGCGGTTTACGAAGGTCAGGTAATCGGGGAAAACAGCCGAAGTGGCGACCTGGTAATCAACGTAACTAAAACCAAGAAGCTCACTAACATGCGGGCTTCCGGTGCCGATGAAAAAATGCGCATTGCGCCTCCGATGAAGTTCACCCTTGAAGAGGCGTTGGAATATATTCAGGCTGACGAATATGTTGAGGTAACCCCCAAATCAATTCGTTTAAGAAAAATTTACCTGACAGAAAACGAACGCAAACGTTTCGGTAAGCAGTGAGAGTGCTCATTGTTATATTCATTTCTCTGAACAGCGCGATTGGTCTCTTTGCGCAGATGTCATCAGCGAAATGGAGAGTAACAGAAGTAGAAGGTGATTCTCTGTTAAGCCGGGAAGATTACCCCCATGCGCTTGTCAAATATAATCAGGCCATGGATGTATCAAAACTGAAAGATACGGAGTCGAAGCGTCTGCTTTATAAAAGAGCCATTTGCTATTATAGTCTGCAGGATTTTCAAAAAGCATTGGATGACCTGAATGCTTTCATTCCATATTACCCATCCTTTCCAAGGGCAAAATTTCTTCGAGTCTTAGTCAATGGTGAGTTGGGGAACACCCAGGCTCAGTTTGACGACATTCATGAACTCGAATTGCTGGAACCGGGCAGTCCTGATATTCTCAGCTTGAAGGTCAATATATACCTGGAAGCGGAGCAATATGATTCGGCAAAAGTTGAACTTCTGAGACTGCAAAGGATTAATGATGATGAGGAAACTGAAACTCAATTGGGGTTTGTGTATTATAACCTGGAGGATGCCGATAGCGCATTTGTACATTTTGATCGAGCCATTACGTTGAACGAGAACTATGCTCCTGCGTATGTGTATATGTCTTCCCTGTGCCTGGAACAAGAAGCGTATGCGATGACATTAATGTACGTAGATCGGGGTTTACTCCTCGACCCCCAAAGCAAGCAGCTTTTATTCTACAAAGGAATTGCCTTAGCGGAAAGCGAAAAATTGGAGGCAGGATGCAGTATTCTGGCAAAACTCTTTTATGAAGGGTTTGACCAGGCGGGCGATTACCTGAAACAGCATTGCTACGGCATCGATTGATTTTGAAGATTTGATAAACAGTATTGTTTCCTTTTCAGGCTGAAAAGTCATACTATCTTTGCAACATGCCCCAAAAGATTTTAATCCTCGACTTTGGTTCTCAATACACACAACTGATTGCCCGAAGAGTGCGCGAATTAAATGTGTATTGCGAAATCCACCCGTTTAATAAAGTTCCTGCGGTTACTCCGGATATCAAAGGAGTTATTCTTTCCGGTAGTCCATGCTCGGTACGCGACAGCGGTTCTCCCGATGTGGATTTAAATTTATTCAAAGGGAAGATGCCGGTGCTGGGGGTTTGTTATGGTGCCCAGTTGATGGCACAAAAAAGTGGTGGAAACGTTGTGGCGTCAAAGATTCGCGAGTATGGAAGGGCCAGGCTCACCACGGTCGACCACCACAGCGAGCTGATGAAGGAAATTTCACTCGATACCCAGGTGTGGATGTCACATGCCGACACCATCGAGCGAATACCAGATCATTTTGAAATTATCGCCAGTACGCCTTCTGTTAAAATTGCTGCCTATCGGGTAAAGGGTGAACAGGTGTATGGAATCCAGTTCCATCCGGAAGTTACCCATACCACCGAAGGTAAAAACCTTTTGCGCAATTTTGTGGTACACATTTGCAACTGTGAACAGGATTGGACGCCTGATCAGTTTGTTGAAACATCGGTGGCAGAGCTGAAGAAGAAATTGGGGAACGATCAGGTTGTTATGGCACTATCCGGTGGTGTCGACTCTACCGTAGCTGCCACCTTAATCCACCACGCAATTGGTAAAAACCTGCATTGTATTTTCGTTGATAACGGGTTGTTGCGCAAAAATGAATTTGCGCAGGTGTTGAAATCCTATGAAGGAATGGGATTGAACATCAAAGGTGTTGATGCGAAGGAACAATTTTATGCAGCATTAAAAGGGTTAACTGACCCGGAAGCCAAACGAAAAGCAATTGGCAAAACGTTTATTGATGTGTTTGACCAGGAGTCGCACAAGATCAGCGATGTGAAGTGGCTTGGCCAGGGAACGATTTACCCGGATATTATTGAGTCGGTTTCTGTTAAGGGGCCGTCAGTAACGATCAAGTCGCATCACAACGTAGGTGGGTTGCCCGATAAAATGAAGTTGAAAGTAGTGGAGCCGCTGAATACGCTTTTTAAAGACGAAGTGCGCATTGTCGGAAAAACGCTGGGCATCGATTCAGCAATTTTAGGTCGGCACCCATTCCCGGGCCCGGGCCTTGGTATTCGCATTTTAAGTGATATTACTGCTGAAAAAGTACATATTCTGCAGGAAGTCGATTCCATCTTTATTGCCGGACTGCGACAGCATAATTTGTATGATCAGGTTTGGCAGGCAGGAGCCATGTTGTTGCCGGTTCAATCCGTTGGTGTGATGGGAGACGAGCGTACGTATGAAAATGTGGTGGCCTTACGGGCAGTAACCAGTACCGATGGGATGACAGCCGACTGGGCGCATTTACCGTATGAGTTTTTAGCAGAAGTTTCGAGTGACATCATTAATAAAGTTAAAGGAGTGAACCGGGTAGTATTTGATATCAGTTCAAAACCTCCGGCAACTATTGAGTGGGAATAAACAAGGATCAATGATCAATTACCAGATACCAATGCACAAGTGTCAATCAGTCGTAAGGTTTATTGCAGTTTTAGTATTTGGCAGTTGCCAATTGTTAATTGTTAACTACACCAACGCTCAAACGGATTTCAAGCAGCAATATTCCATTTCAAAAAAACTTTTCACCGATGGCCAATACAACCTGGCGATGGAAAGTTTTAAAAAGCTGATTCCGTATGAACAAGGGAATCCATATTCTGAGTATGCATCCTTTTATTATGCACTCAGTGCACACCACCAGGGGTACATGTCTGTTTCAAAGGACATGTTTAACCAGATTAAACAACTTTATCCTTCCTGGGATAAGATCGATGAAGTGAATATCTGGCTGGCGAAAATCCATTTTGATAATAAAGATTATTTCCAGGGACTTCGGATACTCGCCACCATCAAAAATCAAAAAGTTCAAAAAGAACTTGTGCCGCTAAAGAAGCAAGCGCTTACTTCTGTTCAGGATGTTGAAACATTGCGCATGATGTTCGAGAACTATCCTGAAGATGCAGTTATTGGTGAGAAACTGGCACGTGAGCTTTCGAAGAACCTGGCTCAACAGGAGGATGAAGACCTTCTGGCCAAGCTGATAGCGAAATTTGGTCTTAAGAAATCGGAATATGTTTCGGAGGCACCAAAAACATTTTATAAAGAGGTGTACAGTGTTTCGGTCATGTTCCCATTTGTTGTCAATACGCTTGAACCAACACCAAACCGAAAAAGGAACCAGTTTGTTCTTGACTTATATGAAGGAATGAAATTGGCAACCGATACCCTGGTTAAACAAGGTGTAAAAATCAGTTTGCGTGCGTATGACACAGAGCGCAACCCTGAAAAAATTCAGAAAATTTTGGAAACAGATGAACTGAAAAGTACCGATTTGATTATTGGTCCGCTATTTCAGGAAGAGAACGCCATGATCCAGGAATTTTCGAGCGTTCATCAGATCAACGTCATCAATCCAATTTCCAGTAATACCGATCTTATCGAAAGCAACCCATACGGTTTTCTATTTCAGCCCGGCAACGAAGCGATGGGTGATCGGGCAGCCCGATTTCTGGTAGAGAAAGACAGTACAAAAAAGTGCATGGTATTTTATGGAGAAAGCAAACGTGATTCGGTACTGGCGGCAAATTTCATCAGTCGGGTCAGCCAATCTGGAATGAAAATCCTTCGTTCCGAACGGGTTACAAAAGAAAGTTCCAGAAAGATTATAGACATCCTGGCCACGCCAACTGAGTTTGATGAGTTTAAGTATCCGATTCAGTTCACGCTTCCGAAAGACAGCCTGGATTATATTTATGTGGCATCCGATGATCCTCTCATTTATACGAAAGTGATCAGCAGTGTTGAAACCCGTGCCGACTCGGTATTGATTGTGGGTTCAGAAAATTGGCTGGATCAGTCAGCGATTGACTATGAGAAATACCAAACACTGAATATTGTTTTATTAGCCCCTAACTTCACACCTGCTGGCAATGCGTGGTATCGGGCTTTCCAGCGAAAGTTTATTCGTACGCACGGGCGCTCTTCCAACACCACAGCATATACCAACTATGCGAAGGTGGGGTATGATTTCATGCTGTTCATGGGCCATGCCCTGAAGAAGTATGGGGTTTATTTTCAGGAAGGTTTAAAAAAGGAAAAATGGATGCCGGGCTTTTTAACCAGCGGCTATGATTTTCAGAACAGTCGCGATAACCGGGTAATTCCCATCATTCATTTCGAACAAGGTGCGTTGGTTGTGATGGATTAAGCTGATCGCTTTCTAAAAATAACTAGAAATACCAAGTTGTATTCCGCCTGTAGCGGCTGGCGGATTACCGAGTAAGTCCTGTTGCACGTTGTACTTAAAGTTAGCCCGAATGACTGTTTGTGGGGTCGGTCGAATGCTGAGCCCGGGTGTAACAGCCCAACAATCATCATAAATATTACTATCGGTTTCTTTAAATGTTCCGACATTCCAATCTACATACTCGACCCGGCAGGAAAGGTTCATCCGGAAAGCGTTAAAGCCAAAGAGTGGCTTTTGAAAAATCGGTTGAACGATATCGATGAACCCTCCGTACTGTTTGTTGCCGTATTGTTGCGTGTACGTTTCAGGAACATTTACCCAAATCCATACCCATTCACCTGTAATGTACGTGTTGGTTGAAAGGGTGGTGTTAAAATCGATTGCCGCAACATCTACTCTTCTTTGTATATCGAAGGTAAGCCCGTCTTCTTCAAAAGTATTGTACACACCGCCCATATAGGAAAGTCCGAGTTCGCCTACCTGAGAGTGGCGAATGGCTGTTTTACCCGTGAATAGTAATTTCCCATTACTATTATCCTCAAACCGGCCGGTGGTTTCTTTCGATGCAGGCAGGTATGTTTTATTTTGTTCGTTAGAGATAATAGCATCGCTAAAACCGTTCGACAGATAAACTTCATAACCGATGGCCCAATCATTATTATAGTTTTTTCCATACAGTCCAAACCCTACGGTACTCCAGGTG
The DNA here is from genome assembly GCA_049306095.1 of Cyclobacteriaceae bacterium. GTDB lineage: Bacteria > Bacteroidota > Bacteroidia > Cytophagales > Cyclobacteriaceae > UBA2336. Next base: position 76,035 of record JBAQPU010000042.1, on the reverse strand, counting down.
GCCGGAAGCAGCTGCGTGGTGGATACAGGGCGATCAATAAATTCCCATTTAGGCCCGTCATGATTTTGGTTAAATGCTCCAATAGGATTCATGATGATTCCACCCCTCACATTAAGTAACGGGTGAAGTGTTAAATCTATGGAGGCAAATTCAATGGCGAGTTCGACCCCTCCTTCTTCCAATTCAATTTCAGAAAGAAATTTTATTTTTCGATGAATTGATGATGCGAGGAAAAGAGTAAGCCGGGGAATACTAAAAGAGTGCCCTTCACTTATTCCCGCTTTTCCCAGGTATTGATAATGAGCCTCAATGTATCCGCCCACCGATACCGGAGTTTTATTGACCGCCAGAAAGGGCCGGTTGTAAACGGCATCCATATTCATGGATTTTAATGTTGTAGTATCAGTAGGGACTCTTCTCAGCAGGGTACTGTCAATTTGTGAAAACAAATTCGCGGCACTTAACAGGAAAAGAATGAAAATCGGGAATCGTTTCATGCAAGGTTGAGTTTCAATGTTTCGTGTTCGATGCGTACAGGAAAAGTCCTCAAGGGCGATTCGGCCGGACCATTTTGAATAGCACCGGAGTTGGTGAACTCACTTCCATGTGCAGGGCATTGTAGGCGGTCTCCAAAGACCTGCAGTTCAGTTCCCTGGTGTGTGCACCGCATCAACAAGGCGCGAAATTGTGAATCGCTCAGCCGATAAACACAAATCGGGTATTGTAATGTTTCGTGCCCTACGATGATGTATTTTCTGTACGATGCAGCATCATTTTTCACAACCTCAAAAGCTGAAACAGGAACATGCAATTCTGACCCGGAAAGTTGAGCGTCTATGTATCGGGTACCTGTGCAGTTTTGTAACAGACCAATACCTCCACCAAGAATCATCACACAACGTTTACTGCACGTACTGATAAACTCCTTTCTGTTCATAGCTTGAAAATCAAAGCGATTTTAAGAATTTGATAAGCGCTGATTTTTCAGCGGATGGTAGCTGCAGGTAATTGTTCTTACTGACAGCAGCTTCACCACCGTGTAATTCAATGGCCTCTTCGATGCTTCTTGCGCGACCATCATGAAGCAGGAAGTATGTTCCGCCTTGTGAATTTGGTGACAGCCCTAACCCCCAAAGTGGCGGGGTTCTCCATTCATTTGTGGAGGCAGTACCTTCTGTATAACCATCATCCAGGTCGGGCCCCATGTCGTGCAACAACAAATCGGTATAGGGATAAAACTGTTTGTTGGATATTGCCGGAATTTTAGAATTCGATGGAGTAATAAACGATTCGATGTGGCATTTGCCACAGCCTGCTTCTATAAACACTTCTTTACCCAGCATTACTTCAGGTTGGTGCTGATGACGTTGAACTGGCGCTTTCAAGGTTTGTAAATAGAATACAACGTCATGTATGGTTTGATCGGCAATTTCAGGATCGGTTTCTACTCCGCTGGCCGGATCGAAAGGATTAAAAGAAGACGTAATTCCAATATCCTGGTTATAGGCGTTCACGGTTTGGTGTAAAAGATTAATGGCAGACGCTTTTTTTCCAAACCTTCCAATAAATTTTCCGCTGTTGCTTTCGTGATGAGGTTGTGGAATGAAATAAGGAGGCGGATCGATATAGTTCGGTGCTCCTGAAATTCCATCGCCATTTGCATCCAACGGGTCGGCATGTGCCAGCAGTTGAGCATCGGTGAGGGCCTCCAAAAAGCCCAGGCCCGTATTGGCAGGAGGAGTAATGCGTGAAAAGGTGGCACCGGCCGGAAGTTGTTCCGGAGTGTGACCTGGAATGGCGCGGTTTTGCAATTGTGGTCCGCCCTGGTCAAGGTATTGGTTTCCCGAATTATCAACTTGTCCGAACCGAGTTAAAGTAGTAAACGGATGCCCTTTACCATCACCGGCATGGCAACTGCCGCAGGAGGTAGCTACGAACCTGGGCCCTAAGCCATTTTCGGTCGTAAATATTTCATCGTTAAAAGCAATATCGCCAGCCAGAAACTGTCGTTGCTCTGCACCATTGAGACCGTGAACCGGCCCATCCAGGATTTCATCCTCTGTTGGCCCGGATGGAATAATCTCTTCGCACGAAAGAAAGCCAACCAGACAGGCCGAAGTTAAGATAGCCAGTGTAAAAAATCCGGAGCGCATGGGTATTATTTTGTATACAAAAGTATAAAGTTAGATATACCTAACAAACGGAAAGGAGTTGTTTTTTGATACGGCTTGTTTTTGAGTATTTTTGAAGCTGTATGAATTCCCTGACCGAAGAGAATTATCTAAAGGCACTCTTTACCATGGCCGACCAACACGGGGCCGTTAGCGTGAATGATCTTTCCAGGCGCCTCGGCATAAAAATGCCCACTGTCACCAGCATGATGAAAAAGCTGGCCAGAAAAAAACTGGTCCTGTACGAAAGTTATAAGCCGCTAAGGCTAACCGATAAAGGAAAAAAGGAAGCTGGACTGGTGATCCGGAAGCATAGGCTGACAGAAATGTTTCTGGTTCAAAAAATGGATTTCGGGTGGGAGGCTGTACATGAAATTGCAGAACAGATTGAACATATTCAATCACCAGCCTTCTTTGAAAAAATGGATGAGATGCTCGGTTATCCTTCGGTTGACCCTCACGGATCGCCCATCCCCGACCGGCATGGAAGGGTAGAGTGGAAGAGTTTCGTGAAGTTGAGCAGTTGCAAACCAGGAGACGTTGTTAAGCTCTCGGCTGTGCTGGATTCCTCAGCCGATTTTCTTAAGTATTTAAACAGCAGGGAATTGCAATTAGGCTTGAAAATCAGGATAAAATCCTGTGAGCAGTTTGACGGCAATATGACAGTCAGTTATAAAAAGCGTACCGCTGAAGTTTTCAGTCATGCGGTATGTGAAAGGTTGCTGGTAATTGATTAAATTTTCATCCGTATTCAACTCGGTGAATACTAAAGTTTGAGTAACTCCTTTGTATGCAAAAAATGCAATCCGTTCGCTACGCAATAATCCTGGCGGTTATTGGTATGATCATCGCGCTGATGGTGGTGTATGTAACCCAAAGTACCCAACATGCTTATCAGCAAAACTTACCGTATATAACGCTGGGCGATAACCTGAAATACAAGGGCGTGAAGGCGCGCCACTTGTATGAAAAGTGCATGGCGGGTGACAGCCGGATTAATTTTGATCAGGATGTTGTTGCCATGCTATTTAATTCACGAGACGGCCTGCAACAGGTGTATGATGGAAGGCAAACCGAACAGGGAAATTTTACGCTTAATGATGAAGAGACGAAAGCAATATTAAAAAAAGCAATCATAGCTGTAGAAAATGTAAGTGGATCTATGCAGCAACGCTGGGATTTTAAGAAGCAACGGGCATCCATGGTGCTCGACAGCGGAGCAGTCGACACCAGCGCAAGCACAGAAGCAAAACTCGACCAGGAACTTGAAACAGCCTATCAGGAGTTGCAGATAGCAACCGATCAACTAATCGGTTATGTTAATACTAAAGTAGAAAAAGATACCGCCTCGATGGGTATACTTAACTGGATCGTTGTTTTTTTAATTGGGGTCGTATTCATTGTTGTTTCTCTTGGTGTTTTCCGTACCCTGCGAAGGAAGGAAAGACAAGCGGATGAAAGTGATCAAAAACTAAAGGAAGAATCGCAGCGTGTTGAGAAGCTTTCAAGTTTCATTGAAGCGGTATCGGCCGGCAATTACGCAATTGATATCGATTCAACCGATGAACTGAGCAATAAACTGATTGGTATGCGTGATACCCTACGCAACAATGCCGAAGAAGATAGCCGAAGGAACTGGGCTACCTCCGGATTGGCACAAATTGGGGAAATCCTCCGGAGTTCCGATAATACCCGCGAACTCTACGACAACATTATCAGGTTTGTGGTGAAGTATGTGAAGAGCAACCAGGGAGGGTTATTCTTGTTAAATGATGATCAGGAGAATGATCACTACCTTGAGTTGGTTGCCTGTTACGCTTTTGAACGCAAAAAATTTATTGAGAAACGACTGGATTTAGGGAAAGGATTGGTTGGCCAGTGTTTCATGGAGGGTGCCCGCATCCATTTGAAAAAAATACCGGATGGTTACGTTCATATTACCTCCGGATTAGGTGGCACAAATCCAACGTCACTGCTGCTGATACCCATGAAGGTGAATGATAAAAGTTATGGTGTTCTGGAACTGGCCTCTTTCCAGCAGTACGATGAGCACGTAATTACGCTCGTAGAAAAGTTTGCTGAAAGTATTGCATCGGCTGTATCTTCCGTGAAGATTAACGAAAGCACCAGAATTCTGCTCGAAAAAACCCAGCAGCAGGCCGAAGAAATGCGCTCACAGGAAGAGGAGATGCGCCAAAATATGGAAGAACTTTCAGCAACACAGGAAGAAATGTTACGTAAGGAGCGCGAATACATAAACCGGATACAGGAACTGGAAGAAGGGGCAGCTGCCATCGCACGTACCTGATTTTCAGCAAAAAGCGTTTATCTATTACATCTGGTTTAGCATCACAGGTTATAACAGCCTGTTTTTCAGGATATATTTATTATTTTTACACATTATCCTTAATCCTATGGTAACCGGTTACCGATTTTTTGCCCTCTTTTGTCTGCTCTGCAGTGCCCAGTTGTTGTTGGCACAGGGCGAACGCAAAGACAAAACGGCTGTAACGTATGAAGAAATCTACGATGAGCCCTACTCTGTAAATAAGTTGTTTGTTCACTTTCAACCGTTGTACGGTGAAGTTTTTACCGCCAATGTAACGGCAGGTTTCGGCTTGGAGGCAAATTATTACCTGAAAGATAAGGTTGATTTCAAGGCGCATTTCAGAAGAACATACAGTAGTGCGTTTTTTGACCTCGCTCGTCAGCAGGCGAAAGAAAGCAGCGATGTGGATAACGAGCCTACTACATTTTATTATTTCGAAGCAGGCGGCACCTACCATGTAAAAGATTTTGAGTCGAGTTCAAAAACAAAAATGTTTCTGTACAAGAAAAGTTATGCCGGTAATAAGTGGGCAGCGCGCGTTCCGTTGAATGCGGAGGTTCCCTGCAAGGTGAGAAAAATTTATGGTGCCCGTTTGGGAGCCATTGCCTGGCAAAGCGCGTTTGACGTGAACAACGTGATGGAGAAACAGGATTTTACTGCTGATGAATTTTTAGACTCCGAAGACAATCCTATCACGGACGTAGCCGAAAGCGATGTGCGAATTTTCTCAAACATCAAAACAACCGGCTTATACGTTGGCGGGTCATTAACCTGGATCAGAAACGTAGCGGTAAGCTTCGACAAATTTGAAGCAGGTGTAGATGATTTGATCTTAACCACCTACATGGATATTTTAATTGCACCCAGTGTGAAGCTGGATGATATTGTGTATACCGAACGTGATGCCAGTGGATTTCCGGTGGCACCCGCACGTACGTATGACATCAGCCCGGTAGGGGTAAAGAAATTTGGTTTCAGGGCAGGCATTGAAGGGAAGTTCAACCGCACCCTTGGTTGGGCGTATGGCGGTGAAATCGGGTATCGCCCGGGCCTGGAAGGCAGGATGTTTTATGCGTTGCTTAAAATCAGCTTCCCGGTATTCGGTACCAACCTCGATTATAAAGTAGAATCATTCGGCAAATAATTTCCGGTGGCCTGGGATATCCTCATCCGGAACATTCACGGTTTAGTACAGGTCAGAGAACAACCTACACATGTAGTTGCTGGTAAGGCAATGTCCGAGTTGCCTGTTTTATCCAATGCTTATCTCGCCATTCAAAACGGTATCATTGCCGAATTCGGAAGCATGAATAACCTTCCGGCCGGTGAAAAGGCCAACAATGAAATTGATGCCTCCGGCAGATTCGTCTTTCCAAGCTTTGTTGATTCGCACACGCATCTTGTTTTTGCGGCCAGTCGGGAAGAAGAGTTTGTGATGAAGATCAAAGGTGCTACGTATGAAGAGATTGCGTCCAAAGGCGGTGGTATTTTAAACTCAGCAAAGAAACTTCAACAAGCCTCGGAAGATCAGTTGTTTGAACGATCGATGGTTCGTGTGAATGAAATCATCCGTTTAGGAACAGGCGCTGTGGAAATTAAAAGCGGGTACGGTCTCACCACAAAAGATGAATTGAAAATGCTGAGGGTAGCACGCAGGATCGGGAAGGAGAGCCCCTTAACGGTGAAAACAACCTTTTTAGGAGCGCATGCTGTTCCAAAAGAAACCACCAAAGAGAAGTACATCGATCTTATTTTAAAGGAGATGATCCCCGCGATGGCGGAAGAAGGGCTGGCCGATTACATTGATGTATTTTGTGAGCAGGGATTTTTCAATATGGACGAAACCGAGCGGATTGTAGAAGAAGGTAAGAAATTTGGAATGAAGCCTCGTATCCATGCGAATCAGTTGCATCGTTCGGGTGGGGTACAGGTAGGGGTGAAAACAAATGCTTTAAGTGTCGATCATCTTGAAAACATAGGAGAAGAAGAAATTGAAGCGTTAAAAAATTCTTCGGTGATGCCAACCGCGTTACCAGGGGCGGCTTTTTTTCTGGGACTTCCTTTTCCGCCAGCCCGTAAAATGATTGAAGCAGGGTTGCCGCTTGCCATCGCTTCAGATTTTAATCCGGGAAGTTCGCCAACCGGCAATATGTGTCAGATGGTTTCGCTGGCTTGCATCAAAATGAAAATGACTCCCGAAGAGGCCATCAATGCAGCCACGATCAATACGGCAGCAGCCATTGAATTAGAATCCACACATGGGAGTATCACCATTGGCAAAGTTGCGAATGTATTTATTACGAAGCAGATTCCTTCCCTGGCTTTTCTTCCGTATGCGTTTGGAAGCAACCTGGTTGAGACTGTCATCCTAAAGGGTAAGGTGATGTAGTTCGAAGATCAGGGTCGTTTTAATTCGGTAGTAAAAGTTATTTTACTGTGCAGCGTTGCGGCCACCGAACAATATTTTTCCAGCGAAAGTTTAGCGAATTTCTCCAGTTCATCTGCTTCTACGTCAGGTGAGGTAACCAGGTACTTGCAGTGTATCTCCAAAAATTTACGGGGCTGTTCGTCTCTTCGTACGCCTACCGTTTCGATAACAAAATCGTTAATCGTTTTCTTTCTTTTCTTTAACATAATAACAATATCAACCGCGCCACATCCTGCTAACGATGAAAGCAATAGTTCAACCGGTGATTGGTTCTTTTTCAGAGAAGCCTCACGCATATCCATTCGAACAACATGCCCGGCTTCATTGAAGGCGTCATACACCTCGTCTTCAATCATTCTTGTTGTAATTTTCATATTCGTAATTAATGTTCTTATTTAGAGAGCGTATTGACTGAAATTTATATGAATTTAGAGGAAAAAGTTAAGAGTATTGTTCGGGATGTGAAGGATTTTCCAAAGCCTGGAATTTTGTTTAAAGATATAACACCCCTTCTGGCGAAACCTTTATTGGTAAAGGAGATCACACAGGAAATTGCGAGTCATTTTCACATGCAGCGTATTGATGCCATTGCTGCGGTAGAGGCGAGGGGATTTATTTTTGGTGCCATTCTGGCGCAGGAACTGGGCTGCGCGTTTGTTCCGATGCGCAAGGCAGGGAAACTTCCGTTTAAAACAGTTTCGCAAGAGTATGCTTTGGAATACGGAACAGCCGCTGTAGAGGTACACATGGATGCGATACAGCCGGGTTGGAATGTGCTGATTCATGATGATTTGCTGGCAACTGGCGGAACGGCAGGTGCCGCAGGAAATCTTATCCGTAAACTGGGCGGTAATTTAATTGGGTTCTCTTTCCTGATTAACTTGTCGTTTTTGCCGGGCGAACAAAACCTCATCAGAGCGTTTGGAATACAACCAAGTTACATTGTTTCCTATTAAAAAATTGACGATTCCGTCCGGCTGGAAAACTGAGAAGCTTTTATTGGTCACAATCCTTAGTTAAAACGAAGCGCTTTCAGCGCAAGACTTTAGGTTTCTAAAAATATTCTTACGTCACCCTGAACTTGATTCAGGGTCTTTTGTGGTACAGATGCTGAAACAAGCCTGCCTGCGGTAGGCAGGTTCAGCATGACTGCAAGAAAGGAGTTGATGTGACTTTTTTTGTTTGAAACTAAAATGTCCTGCACTTTACAGTGCAGGACATTTTTTTATTGATGACTTCTGGTAACTCACTTATGATGAACAGCGAGGATTACTTTTTTTCTTCACTCTTTGCTTTCGCTTTTGCAAAATCACCCGCCTTAACAATATTGATCATCTCGGGCTTCAGGTGTTTTTTCATGGCTGCGTTGATTTGCTCAGGAGTTAAATCCATTACTTTTTTCTCATACCCCTCGTCCCAACTCAGGGTGCGTTTGATGAAAAGATAATTATTTAACGTTCCGGCAAGCGCTCCATCCTGTGCACGCGATACCGTACGGGACTGTGACCACCCGGATTTTGCGGCTGCAATTTCTTCGGCCGTAAACCCATCGGTTATCACTTTTTGGATTTCTTCTTTAAAGGCGGCTTCCAGTTTTTCGAGGTTTTCAGGAGCATAAATGGCGAAGGCAAAAAAGGTTCCAACGTTATCGAGGCTTCCTGCATTAAATTGCGATCCAACACCGTAACTCAATCCATCTTTCTGTCGAATTCTAACCGCTAATCGTGAGTTAAGAAATCCACCACCCAACATATAGTTGCCAAGCACAAGGGCCGGATAATCTGGATGGTCGTCACGCATTTCAAAATTGTAACCGGCCACAAAGAAAGCATTGGCCTTATCCGGGGTTTCAACGGCTTCATTGATGGTTGAAACTGCAGTTGCCTGTGAAACTAAACGAGAATAGGGAGAAGGGCTCTTCCAATTACCAAACAGGTCGGTTACTAACGAACGAATTTCGGTTGCATCAAAATCTCCGATAACCGATAGGGTAGCGTTGGAGGTTCCATACATATCCTTATGAAACTTTTTAACGTCTTCCAGTTTAAGTGCTTTCACACTGGCAAGATTCTCATCAAATGATTGAACATGCCGGGGATCAGCAGCGGGGTATGGGTTAATATGTTGCTGAATTTTTATGATGGCAATCGCCTGAGGTTCGCTTCGCTGCGACTCAATGCCTGCGATTTCTTCATTCTTTAATTTTTCAAATTCATCGGCAGGAAAAACAGGATCTTTCAATACTTCCGACACTAATTTCAAAACCTCTACCAGGTTAGGCCGGGTTGTTGTAATGGTTACAAAGGCCTGGGTGGCACCACCACCAATAGATACATTGGCTTTCAGTCTGTCGAATTCATCTTTAATCTGCTGACGGGTGTGTTTGGAGGTTCCTTTGTTCAGCATGCTGGCCGCATATTCGGCTGCGGTACCTTTGTTGAGCACAGATTTCTCGTCACCAAAACGCAGGGTCATGCGAACTTCAACAGATTCACCGCGTGTTTTCTTTGGTAGCATGGCTAGTTTCATTCCGCTTGGAAGGCCGATACGGGTTGTTCTGGATTCAATATTAGAAGGGGACGGATCAAAAGCCTCTCCTGTTGCCACAGCCTGGTTGCCCTTATAATCTTTTACCATTGCTTCCACATCAGGCGTGGCCGGTATTTCTGCGCGTTCCGGTTTTTCGGTAGGAATAAAAGTACCGGTGGTACGATTGTCGGCTTTTAAGTAAAGCGCGGCAACTCGTTTAACATCTTCATCGGTTACACTTTTGATTCTGTCGCGTGTAAGAAAAAGCAACCGCCAATCCCCTGCACCAATCGACTCACTCAGGGTTAGTCCAATGCGTTCAGACGAATTGAACATCAATTCAATTTGCTTGATCAATTCATTTTTAGCGCGATCAACTTCTTCTTTTGTAGCCGGGTTTTTAACAAAATCATCCAGGGTTTGAAGCATGGTTGCTTTGGCATCGTCCAGTGATTTTTCTTTCAGTACATTGGCAAAGGCAAACAGCAACCCTGGTTCTTTCCACTGAAAATTAAATGCACCTGCGGCACTTGCCTTTTTGGTATCCACCAGCGCCTTATACAATCTGCCGGAAGGCTCAGATGATAAAATCTGTGTCATCACTTCAATAGCCGCATAGTCGGGATGCGAGCCTGCAGGAATGTGGTAGGCTGCCATGGCAACTTGCAAGTCGCCAACTCTTTTGAGTACAACCGAGCGTTCACCATCCTGTGTTGGATCAAGGGTGTAGGTAGGTTGTATTTCGCGAGCTGGTTTTGGAATAACACCAAACTTCTGGTTGATCATCTCCAGCGTTTTTGCTTCATCCATTTTTCCTACAACCGTTAGTACAGCATTGTCGGGCTGGTAGTATTTTCTGTAAAAAGCCTGAAGTCTTTCAATGGGTACATTTTCCAAATCTGCCCGTGAGCCAATGGTTGACTTGCCGTAGTTGTGCCACAAGAAAGCCGTTGAAGTAACCCGTTCCAGCAGCACCCCGAAAGGATCGTTTTCTCCGGATTCAAATTCGTTGCGTACCACGGTCATTTCGCTATCCAAATCTTTCTTGGCGATGTACGAGTTTACCATACGATCAGACTCCAGGTCTAGCGCCCACTTCAGGTTTTCTTCTGTTGCATTAAATGTTTCGAAATAGTTTGTACGGTCTACCCAGGTAGTTCCGTTTGGCCGCGCACCGTGTGCGGTTAACTCCTGGGGAATATTGGGATGGTTAGGTGTTCCTTTAAAAACCAGGTGTTCCAGTAAATGGGCCATCCCCGTTTCGCCATAATTTTCATGCTTGGAGCCTACCATGTACGTAATATTTACGGTGATGGTTTGCTTGGACTGATCGGGGAATAACAATACACGCAAACCATTGGCCAGTCTGTACTCTGTGATGCCCTCCACGGTAGTTACTTTTACCGGTGGCGCCAAGGCTGCCTTATCTTCAATTTTTGGTCCTTCCGGACGAGTAGTTGCTTTTTTCTTTTGTGCAATACCTTGCCCTGCAAGGAGCACTGAAATCAGCATAAAAAGTAGTATGCGCTTCATATTAGTGGGTTTATTTAAGGGATTGAAAATAGAACGAACTTGCTTCATTACCAAGTTATTCTTTTGGTGAGTTATGTACGGAAGCTGTTATTTTAATAGGCTATCAGTCTTTTTTGCAGCACGTATTTTTTGGTTTTGCTAAGTGAATAAGTGTTAAACTTTACCTGAAGGGTTAAATTCTGTCATGCTTCTCTTCATCACTCAAATGGGGTGATGTTCGGTATGCTACATGTTTCTGTTCAACTTTGAACATTGCCTTGTATCTATACAACGTGCTATCGGAGTATGCATCGCATGGTAAAGTGAATTCCTTGTGATTTCCTGTTAAAAACAGCTATTAAGGTTATTTAACAATTTATTCATGTAATTTCTGAAACTTACGTTGGGTTACGGTCGTCTGAACTTACATAGATCAAACACCAACTTAAAATGAAAAAATCATTCTCGGTTTTCGTTGTGCTCATGGTAATGGGCAGTGTTGTGCTTGCAGGCGGGATAGAAAATCCTTTGATGCCATCCAATATGGCGATCACAAAAACAATTTCAGGGGCTCGTGTAATTTATCAGACAGAAAAACCCAGTAGTGTTCTGATTAAAATTTATGATGGACAAGATCAGGAAGTATTTTCGGATGTCGTAAAAAGCAACGAAAGTTTTTCGCGTGTGTACAACCTCACCAATATGCCGGAAGGAATCTATCGGGTCAGCATGGAAGATGAAAATGGTAAGCGGGAAGAAACATTTAATACACACAAAAAAATTGAACTGCTGTCATCGGTTATTCATTCGAAAAAACTAAATAAGTGTTTGGTGACATTGTATAGCCAGGGTACAACGGAGGCGAAGATTACATTGAAAGATGATAACCGAAATGTTTTAGCGGCTGATAACTTTACAGTAAATGGGCAGTCTGTTCGATTATTCAACCTTGAGAAGGTAAATGGCCCGGTGTACGTTGAAGTGTCAGATAAAAATGGTGTGATTCGCTCCTCTGTAATTCAGTGAGAGCATCAGCTATATAGAAGAGACTAACGGTCGATATGAAACTGGATCGTTAGTCTCTTATTTTTTTACAGTCTTCGCGGACAGCATATGTGAAAGCCTGAGCGTGATCCGCGATCTCTTATTAAAGGATTGTTTTAATTTATTGAAATCGCGGGTCAAGCGCAATCATCTCACTGGCCAACAAATCCAAGAGTGGCTCTTGTAATCTGATCGTGTGAACATACTTTACACGCTTCCATAATCTCTTCTAAATGGTGGCACTAAACACCTTATAGCGCCTTTCTTTAAAGCTATTTTTTAAAGTATTGCGAAAATTCTATTTTTAACATCGTAACGATTAATTTAAATGGGTAGTAAAATCATAGCAGTTCTTGTACTTGGCTTTTTATTTTATGAGTGTGGGTCTCCTTCCAATGCGGAAGAGCAGTCCGCAGGCTCCATAAAAAATTCTATTCCTGCTACAGAGGTAAGCGTTTCAACAGCTTCTGTAAAACCATTTGAGTACCTGATTTCAACATCAGGAATAATTGCCTCTGCATCGGAAGTCCGTGCAGAATTCAAACGAGCAGGTATCATTGAAAAGGTTTTTGTCAGCAATGGAAAAGCTGCTAAGCAAGGACAACTGTTAGCTATTCTTAGTAAAGAGCAACAGGAATTAAGTTTTTCAAAAGCAAGACTTCAATTACAGGAGAAAAAATTGGCATACACTGATATGATGCTGAGCTATGAGCGTATGAAGGATAGCGTTCGCTATGCGAATATCAGCAGCAATATTAGAATTTCAAGCGGCCTGGCGGCTGCCGAAATAGCGTACAGTGAAGCGAAACTGGAGTATGAAAATTCCTTTGTCAAGGCACAGATTGGTGGAATGGTTTCAGGGATGGAAGCCAATCCGGGAAGCCCGGTGAGTCCGGGTGAATTGTTTTGTTATGTACACGATCCGGTACATTTGGTAGTGGAGGCTGAAGTGCTGGAAGCGGATGCCTTGTTGGTTTCGAAAGGCGTAAAAGCTGAAATTCGACCCCTTGCATCCGCGGGAGAGTTTTATCAGGCTCAGGTTGAGAATGTGGATCCAAGGGTAGACTCCAAAACAGGGTTAGTTAAAATTGTTGTGAAACTATCCGGTAAACCAAACGTGTTTCCGGGCATGCATGTTCAAACCACACTGCGATTGCCTTATGAGAAAAATATAATCATTCCTCAGGAGGCAGTGGTCATCCGCTCCGGTAAGGCGGTGGTATTTACGGTTCAGGAAGGACTCGCCAAATGGAACTATGTAAAAGTTGGTCGTGAAAACGGTGTGGAAGTAGAGATATTAGAAGGTCTAAAAAAGGGAGACAACGTGATCATCACTAATAACCTGCAGCTTGCCCATGACGCACCGGTGAGTATTGTTAAGAATTAGCTTTCTGCCCGATTCTTCTCAGTATCTTCCTTTCTCGAAGTTAGCCAGTACACCAACGGCACAAAATACAGCGCGGCAAAGGTGGCCACAATCAACCCGCCAATAGTGGTAACCGCAATAGGCCGTTGCAGGTCGGCTCCTAATCCGGAAGAAAATAAAATGGGTGTAAGCGCCAGTACATTGGTGCAGGTATTCATTACAATGGGCTTGAGCCGGTCGAGCCCCGCTTGTTCAATGGCTTGCTGCAAGGGAAGTGATTTTCGCAGTGAGTTGATACGGTCAATTTTTAAGATTGCGTCATTGTCGAGAATGCCCATCACCACCACCAGTCCTATACCCGACATAATGTTGATGGTACCCCCGGTGGCCCACAACAAAAGCAGGCTTCCGGCAAAGCCTAAGGGCATGCTCAGCATTACAATTAATGGTTGGGTAAATGATTCAAATTCTGCGGTAATTATAAAATACATCAACAGGAAGGATATGATCAGGATAACCAGTAGCTGCTGTAGGTTTTCCTGTTTTTCAAACCACGTTCCGGTGAAGTCTACCGACAGGTTGTTTTCTTTTGCTATGGTTTTCCATTGTTCGCGCAGCAACGATTCTTGTGTGACTTCCTCGACTAATAGCGACTGGAAAATACCGGCCTCATCGGCCGTAATGTTCTGGTAGCTTCGCTCATACTGGGGAGTGATAAATTCACGAAGTGGATAGCTTTCACCATTGGCTGAACTAACTTCTGTTGTACGGACTGCAGTTTCGAAATCGCTTGTTGTTCCTTCAAAGACAACCGGCAGCACGTTACCAAAATTTTTGAATTCTGTAATGGGGTAATCTCCAAATACAATTTTTAGTTTGCGATTCAGGTCTTCAAAAGCAATACCGTAGAGTCTCATTTTCATGAAATCAAGTTTGATAAAAACCATAGTCTCCGTTTCAAACCCGTTTCCCCTTTTTGTTTTGCCCTGTTGAACAAGTTTATCGGCAAGCTCCAGCGGAAGGGGTTGTTTCGATTTTACATCGCGTACGCGTATTTCATAGAGGGGGGTTCGGGAAATAAACAGTTGTTCAAAAGCATTGGGCGCATTTGAAAAGGTTGTGGCGGCTGCTGGGTAGAGGGAAGAGAAATACCGCTTCATGGAAGCATCGGCCAATTGTTTTTTTTCTTCATTTTCAAATTTTACATACACCTGCGCCTGCTGAACAGAACGCTGGGAACCCGAAAGTATAAATTGTTGGTAGCCTACCTCGGTTTCAGCTTCTATAATATAAGCTCGGTGCTTTTCAATAAATTGAATAATCCGTTTTTTCGATTCCTCCACTTCAATGGGCTCGTTCCAGTCAATATCAATCAGGGTTTCGGTTCGTTCTATTTCCGGAAAACCCTCCTTGGGCAATGTTATCAGCAGCAATACGCAAACCGGTATAAGCAAGGCCATCAGGGTAAGGCTAACACCTTTATGGGTCCAAACCCAAAGAAAAGACTGATGGTATTTTTTCTTCATCCACAAGAAGAAACGACTGTCTTCCTGTTGATGCAGATCGCGATTCTTATTGAGCAGCTTGTACAGCAGCGGTACAAAAATGAACGTACACAAAATGGATACGAATAAAATGCTGGTAACTGCAATAGCCTGATCAATAAACAAAGCGCCTGTTATGCCACTCATGAAAACCAGTGGGATAAATACGGCCAGGTTAGTTAGGGCTGAGCTGATAAGGGGGGCCATTACTTCGTGTGTTCCCTGTACGCAACTCTCTAAAAGCGATAACCCGAGTTTTCGCTTCAATACAATGTTATCAATCACCACAATGGAGTTATCCACCAGCATACCCAGACCCAGCGCCAGTCCGCTCAGTGAAATAATGTTGAGCGACAAGTTGAAGGTATGCAGCAGGGCAAAACACAAGATTAACGAAACCGGCAGCACAATGCCCATGACTACCGGCTCGCGCCACCCTCCCATAAACAAAAACAGGATGGCAAAGGCAAAGAGCCCGCCCCAAATAAGCGCCTGTGATAAATTTTGAATGCTGTAAGTGAGTAGTTGCGATTGGTCTTGTGTTACCTGAAACGACAGCGTTGGGTATTCGCTTTTAAATTGATCTACCACGCTGTAGATGCGCGGCATCACATCGGGCATACGGGCTTGTGCCTGTTTATGCACGGTAATAACAATTCCTTCGCGGGTATTGAACAAGTGGAAGCCCATGGGTTTTTCAGACTCGGCATACACGGTGGCCACCTGCCCCAGGCGGATGACCGATTGGCTGCCCGGGATGTTGATGGGCAGGCTTTCCAGCATAGCCGGATCGGTGAGGCGTGAAGTCATCTTCAGAAAATACCGGTAGTTGCCATCGTGCACCGCCAGCGATCCAAGCTCGAGATTGGCGCCTGCTATGGTTTGGGTAATGGCGCTTTCGGTAAGATGCAGGCTGCGCAGGACCGGATAATCGGGGGCGATGCGGATTATTTTTTGTCGCGTGCCGTTTACGTCTACCAAACCAATACCATCCAGTTGTTCAAGCCTGCGTTTTAATACATTTAGTACCAGTTCAGAAACAGCCAGGTGGTCTTCTTCCCGTGCCGGGATAACCTGGATACGCACCATGGGAATATCGGAAGTATTTGTTTTTACTACCTGGGGCCGTTCCAGGTTTGCGGGCAGGGAAGATGTGAGCCGATCGATTTTTTCATTGGCTTCGATGTAGGCCAGGTTCATATCGGTGCCATACTGCAACCGTACCGATATGCTGCCATTTTCCTGACGGGCCACACTTTCTACCGATTTAAGGCCGTTGAGTGTAAACATACTTTCACGAATGGGCTTGAGCACATTTTGTTCGATTGCTTCGGGCGGACTGTTTGGGTATTGAACCGAGATGGTAATTTCAGGTACATCCATCGTAGGCAGCAACGATACCGGCAGTTGAAAGAATGCCAGCGCACTGATGGCTAGGCATGCGATCAGTACCATGATTACGGCAATAGGTCGAAGCAGGAGAAAACGAAGCATGGCGTAGTTAAAACAATCACCAAGATAATGATTAGAAGTTAATGACCTTCCTGATGGCAACCACAAATGCTAGCATACGATGAAGCGCATTAAAAAGTTGTTATGCGATAGGCCGGCAAAGCCACGCTGTATATTTTGTTAAGCGAGGTATAAAAAAGCACTCATGTAATTTTTTGCGCATGAATAATAACTTTTTATTACCTACGAAGCTCTAAATCCATTTTTACCTGCCATAGAAGCAATAAAGGTCGTGTACCTTTTCAAAAAAAAAAAAACGGTTTTTGTGGATTTCAATGCCTTTTTTAGGCAACTGCGAATTTTAGATTGAGTAATAGTACTCAGTCATTTCTCTCTATATTTTTTTAAATCGGTATTATGCAATTAATGAAACCTCTCTCATGCAGTTTGACAAATACAACCAGCGAATACAGTATTTGCAGGAATTAATTGAAAAGCAAAGAACGGGCACCCCAAAAGAATTGGCTGGCCGGTTGGGGATTTCTGAGCGGATGGTGTATCGGTATATTGATTTACTAAAAGACCAGGGGCGACCCGTTCATTTTTGCAATAAAAGAAAATCATATTTTTTTTCTCCACTGACATAAAATGGCAGTGAGTAAACTTTTATTTGCTTAATGCTTGTTTTTTAGCAGAAACAATAAACAAGAAAAATATGAAAAAATTAGCCTTGACATTTATTTTTGGGATCACTCTTATCGCTGGTTATGGTTATGTACACAGTACTGGTTGCATCGTAAGAGTGGATTGTGGAGATGGGTATGTGAAGTGTATGGGAAATGAATGTTCCTCAACAACGATTCTTGGAGGTTCAGTTACTTGTGATGGAAAAACAACCAAGTGTTAACCTCTAAAAATTTACCCTATGAAAAGAATTGTTAAGATTTGTTTATTGATAGCTATTTGTAATGGGTCTTTCTTGGCCAATGCATATGTGCCATTAGGATGTACGGCATATTTAGATTGTGGTGATGGGAATATATATTGTGCTGGCGACAAAGAATGTAGCGCCAGCTCGTCAGGTAAATCAGTAACCTGTGACGGGAGAACTTTAAAATGCTAAATTACTAACTAAAAAAAATATATATGAAAAAAGTGTTTGCAATACTCGCAATTTTTACATTCAGTTACTCTACAACCTTTGCTTACGTATATTATTGTGCTGTAGAAAAAAACTGTAGCGGAGGAGGCTCGGTGAGTTGTAATGGCTCAAAAGAATGCTCAAGAGGAGCCTCATCGGTTACCTGTGACGGGAAAACAACTTCTTGCGGCACCACAACATCAGCTTAAAATTCTGTATTCAACTTAAAACTATAACGGGGATTCCAACTTCTTATCAGCTTGGAAACCCCTCTATTTTAATATCCCTTATGAGATTTATTTCATTACTTATTCTTCTTTGGCTTCTCCTTTCATGTGGATCAAAAGAAAATTCCTTAAATCCAAAATTAATTCAAAGAATAGCGTATTTTTCAGACTCAACCTTTTTTACGGATATAAGCAACATTGATAATATTTCCGGCTACTTTTTCTTATCGGATAAATCCAGAGGGCAGATTTTCCAACTTGATGAGAATCTCAAGTTGCAATTAACCTATGGAAAATCAGGAGATGGACCTGGTGAGTTCAGCGGTCTACTGAGATTTGCGTATCACGGTGACTCCATTTTTGCAGTTAATGAAGGAAAGCAAACAATTGAGGTTTTTGTAGTTGGCAATCCTCATCCGCAGCGAACAATTCATATCCCAAATGAACTTTTAGGATCATCATTTGAGTATCGTTTTTTCTTATCTGATTTAGGAATTGTAGCATCTGCTTCAGAAGCGGGGGCTCCAATATCCGTTTTTGATTCGTCCGGAACGTCTATTAAAAAATGGGGAGAATCATTTGAATTTAATAATTCATTCCAGAATCGTATCAGAAATTACAGGTTTCTTTTTTCAGGGGACGAAAACCAAATTTTATCCGTTTCTGACAATATGCCTTTTATTGAAACTTATTCCTTTGATGGTAAATTAATGAGCAAGACCAGCATTAAGGATGCCGAGCCGATTAAAGAAAGAAACTATTTTATAGAGCAGCAGAATGATAATGCTGAAAATACATATTACAGAATTTTTCGGGACTCATATTATGACGATGGCAAATTATATCTGCTTTGTATTTCGGGGAAGGAAGAACCTGTTTGTAATCAAATTCTCGAGTACAGCATCAAGGTTGACAGAGTTGATTACATAAGAACTATTTCTTTGCCTGGAGCATGGTATTCATCAATTTGTGTTTACAATAATTTATTACTTGCATTTGAAACAACAAAAGACGAGGTAGAGCTTTATGAATTCTGATATTTTAACAAAGTTGCCATTTTGGTTAATCGTTATAATACTTTTTAGTTGCTCCTATCCAAAGGAAAAGAAAGAATTGTCAGTGGATAGCATTAGTCAAGACAATGAAGAAAAACTCCGATTTCAAGAAAAAATGTTATTAGGAAAGGAAATTGATGGTCTTGCCAAAATCCTGGGGGATACTGTGGAATGTTCTCGAAGGGTTGTGCTTTTCTACACAGGATTTGATTGCGGATCATGCATTGAAACCGGATTTCGGATGGTTAATGCTGTTGATAGATTGGGTAGCATGGAAAGTTCAATTGTAATTGAGTGTCAAGCTAATAAAAGTAGTGATCAAATTACTTATAGCTACCCGCACTATATTTTTTCTGATGCTGATGACTTATTGAGAAAATCTTTGAAGTATGTAAAAACACCAGTTGTATTTTTCCTTGATGAAGAAAGCAGGTTAAAGCGAGTTTATTACCCTGTTTCTGGAGAAAAAATAGATAGCGCATTTGTTAAAGATTTCCTCTCTGGACTTTGACAATTTATTCATGGTTATGCGAAACAATGCGTATCACCCTTCGAAGCTTTCCTCGTTAACATAACAGGAAGAAAGACAAAAACCACCAGCAGCGAGAAAATCAACCCGCCTGTAGTACCGGCAGCCAGCGCAAACCAGAATACCTCGTTTTGCCCGCCCCAAGCGCATGCAGTATTTGCAGGAATTAATTGAAAAGCAAAAAACGGGCACCCCTAAAGAATTGGCCGGCCGATTGGGAATTTCTGAGCGGATGGTGTATTATTATCTTGATGTTCTGAAAGAAGAAATGAACATTGAGTTTTGCCAAAAAAGAAAATCGTACATAGTTGTTCCACTGCAATGAAATTGCAGTGAGCAGCGTTTACTTTACAGTAATGCTTGATGTTGAGCAGAAATTATAATACTAACTTTATGAAAAAATCAGTAAGTTTTCTTTCAATTGCTCTCTTGTTTGTATTGATGTATGCATTGATGCCTGAGGCCAAAGCTGATGTACCGGCAGATAATCATAGAAAAGATTGTTTTTTAAGAGATGGCTGTAAGCATAAGGTTGATGCGAGCTGCTTTGGGGCAAATTGCAAAGAAGAGCCCCACTTTGAGGCGCTTTAAAATTTCCAATGAGTTACGGCTTGAAGAATTCAAGCCGTACTTTTATTTTTTAATTTATCATGGATGAGACTACCTGCGCTTTTAATACCAATTACTATAGTTTTTTGCTTTGTGCTTACGGCTTGTAACAAATCGAAGTCAGTGGGCGTGACAGCTAAAGCTGAAAAAATTGAGGTGCAATACATTCAGGAGATAAAGCTTTCAGCGTTAATAGACTCCATTCACTCATACGTGCCGCTACAAACTGATGAAACACCGCTCATCGGACGGATTGATAAGATCATAGCTGCAGACTCGGCATACTTTATACTGGATAAACGATTTTACAAGGGTGTTTTGAAATTTAATAAGCAAGGATTGTTTTTAAACACAATAGGAAGTTTTGGTGAGGGTAATGGAGAATACGGTAGTCCAATGGAAATCGTACTTAATAAGAATATGATCGAGGTTTTTGATGGGTCAAATTTCAGTGTGCTACAGTTTGGTAAGAATGGCCAATTCAAAGAAGAGCTTCGAATACCGTATTGGGTAAATGAAGCTTTTCAATTTTCAGAAACCGAAAAAATAATTTACTGCCCTACAGACTATAGTCCAGATGGAGAAATTGACGTGGGGGTAGTCTCAATCGTATCAAATGATTTTGAACATGTTAAAAAAACCTTTTTTCCATATGAAGAAGTATTGGATGATGCTCCCTTTTCCGGTCTATTGAGTTATTATTCTGGTGCATTTACGTATGTAAAAACTGCACTGGGAGAGTTTTATACAGTTAATAAGAAAGGAGATTGCAACCTTCGCTTTGTTGTTGATTTCGGAAAGTATCGTTGGCCGATAGATAAAGAAACAATGAAATCGGATCAGGAAAAAACGGAAGAGATGTTTTTTAATGGTGGCATTATGTCAATAGCGCATCGTTTATGTGAAAGCGGTAATTATTTGACATTTCACACTTTAATGATTGATGAAAAAAATGCACCCTCAAAAATTAATGATGACAGAGACCGATGGCTTTGTATAGTTGATAAGTCAGCGAATAAGTTGTATGCCATTAAAACGATAATTAATGATATTGACGGATTGCCTTTTGCCTTCCCGATTAGCACAGATGGTGAGTATTTTTTAAGCGTATTGTCTTCCGAACTTTTTAAGGATGGAGCTATACCAGAAACCTCAAAACAATACCCTAAAACCAGCAATACGCTTGCCGCCTTGAACAAAGTAAGCAATCCGGTCTTGGTTAAATTCAAGTTTAGGATCCCGCTGTTGATTAACTAAAGAATGAAATGACTGTAATTAAGAATAGCGTATTAAGAATAACGCCAATAGTAGTTATTGTATTGGCAGCCATGGCACTTTTTTGGCTTAAAAAGCAAAACAATAGTCTTTCAACAACGAACCAACGCCTTGCTACTGCGAGCACAGCATTAGAAAATGGATACCTGAATACTATTGAGATGCAGTGGATTTTGGAAGGAGCCAGTGTTTCAACCGACACGCAACTGATTGATTCAAAAAACAACGCTATTTCAATTAAGAGTTTAGCTGCATTGTCAAACAAACCTACATACCTGTTGAATTTCAATTGGGATGCTTGCCAGGATTGTATTACGCAGGAAATTAGTTTAATCCAATCCACTATTGCTGATGCCTATACCATAGCAATTATTATTTCTTTTGATTCTTTGAACGAGTATTTTGCTTACGTTCAAATGAATAAATCACCCCTTCCAATATATTATCTCAGCAATAGCATGCGGTACAACGATGCTTTGTCCTATGATTTTGGCGTTTACGGCTTTATCTTAACCAGGGATGGTAAGGTATTATTGCCTCATGTTGCAAATTCAAGCCTTCCTGAACTTTCAAAACGATATTACGAATTACTGTCCCAGAAAACCTCAAATCTTTAACGCATGAAGACGCTCTGTTTAATTAGCCTGTTCATTTTTGCTCAATGTTGGTGCTTAATGGCACAACCGAGGGTAAAATATACTATTGTTGATTCCGTGACTAAAGAGCCAGTAGCTTATGCAACCATTCGCTGCCCGGATTTAACGCAGGTATTTGCCGCTAATGTCCTGGGCGAGTTTGTGGTCACTCCTGAAAAAGTTAATCACCAGTATGTAGTTTCAGGAGTGGGATATAAGTCGACATCATTTTTAGCCACTGCTGATAAAGGTAATGTAACAGTTTACCTTGCCCCTTCGGTTACTGAAATGAATGAAGTTGTTGTGATGGCTTCCAAACCTTCTGAACAAGCCAGAAAAATTGTTGCAGAAGCTCTTAATCAGCTTGATAAACGGGCGAAAGGATTTTCTGCCCACGCATTCCTGCATCATACCATTAAACAGAATGAATCTTTTGTGAAATTGTTGGACGCAGAACTTTTTTTTCAGGATGAAAAGGGATATAAAGGCAAGATTAGACCCGAATTTGTGCAGGAACGGATAACGTATTTACAAAAAAGAGAAAGTCTTGATTTTGCCAGCGATCGCGCAGATTTTCAGCGAAGTTATTTTGATTTCTATTATAATGAATTTGCTTTTCTATTAAAGAATGGCTTGAAATACGACATTAACTCACATCGGTATGATTTCTATGTTGAGCAAACCGAAGAACTTGAAAACGAAATCAGGTACGAAATTTCAGCTTTTGATAAAACCAACATTCGACCGGGTGAGTATTATGAAATTTTTGATATTACTTATGAAATTTTTATTGATAAACATACAGGAGAGCATTTTATTAAGTCGTATGAATTAAATTATAAAAATTCGTTATCAAAAAAATTTCTCAAGCATAACGAGAGTAGTTTTTTTAAAATTCAATTGAGGAAGTCTGGAGATAGTGTTGTACCTGAATATATCGAACATTTTCTCCTTCAGGCAACCCAATTCGATCCGCACGCCAAACCAAGCTTGGTCGAAGCATTTCATCATCTCACATTTGAAGCCCCGACACAGCAAAAAAATATAAAGCCAATAAAGAACAATGTATACCATGTTGATTATTGGAAAGACAAACCCATTGACCCTGAAATAACTAAAGATCTATCTAGATATATTGGTCTTGAAAAGCAATTCAGTTTTCAACACCTACCGGAAGTGCAACAAACTAGCCAGGAACGCGTTTCAAAAAATATTATTGACGCTTTTATTGGTGAAAATAGTAACCAGAGCGTTTATCTTGTACTTTGGAATACCCCCGAATCAATTGTAAGCTTTCTCAATGCCCCCGATCAGTTCGATCAACAAAAAGTGAAACTTGTTTTTATTGGTGGAATAGATTCCTTCAGGAGCTGGGCTTTTATCGTTGGAGGAAATGGAACCATGTTCTATCCGCAATTTAACCTTCCGACAATGATTAAAAATTACCTGCCAGATGGTGCAACGCTCCCCTGTTATGTATTGAAAAGGAAATCGGGCGAATTAATACATAAGAAACTACCCTTGAATTTGACCATGTTTGAATAGATTTGTTCTTTCAATGTACCATGAAAAAATGAAGAGCAATTAATACTGCTCTTTTATATTTTTAGAACCCGATGGAGAAATTCTGATTAATAAAACAGGAAGAAAGACAAAGACAATAAGTATTGAAAAAATCAGCCCACCTGTGGTACCGGCAGCCAGCGCAAACCAAAACACCTCATTCTGTCCGCCAATCATAAAAGGCAGCAACCCCAGGCACGTAGACGTGATGGTTAGAATAATGGGTCTCATTTTGCCCGTTACCGCTTTGGCTACCTGTCGGTTGTAATTTCTTTTGTGAAGGTTATTGAAATCGTTCACTATATAAATGGAGGCATTTACAACCAGGCCCCCCAACACAATAAATGCCGCGTATCCGCCCTGGTCGAAATAAAGATCAAAAAATGAAAAGACAAGGAACAGCCCGATGAATGAAAGCGGAATGGTGAGCACGATGTAAAACGGTTCTTTAAGATTTTCGAACAGGATGGCCGCGATGAAGTACACGCCAACGATCAGGAGCAGGATGAGGCCGTACTGGCGTTTTACCTTGTTCCAATCCCAACTCCACGAACTTTGTTTAGCCGTGTAGCCCGGAACCATCTCCTGTTTTAGTTCTTGTAACATTGATTGGAGGTACTCATTTCCAAATTGGTAACCACCGTAATATTCGAAGCCTACAATGCGAATGTACTGGCGATCCTGCTTATGAATGGCATTTTCGGTGACTTCTTTTCGAATAGCGGCCATGGCTGAAATTTTTGTGCGTTGGCTGTCGGGAAGCACCAGCGAGGTTTCCATCAATTCGTACATGGTCAGGGGCTTTCTGTCGGGTTGAACATACACCGGAAATTGTCGGTCATGTAAAGAGATGGTCCACACGGGTGTGTTGCGCAAGGCTTTCTCTTGCAGTTGCCCGGTTACTTGTTGTGCCGACCAGCCCGATACGTTTTTACTAAAATCGAGAACTAATTGTTCAACGTTTTTTTCGCCCCAGTTTAAACGTTCGTTTGTATTTACTTTTTGGATGCGCTTATGGTTCAGTAATTTGTTGGCTAATATTTCTGAATATGCTTCAAGCTGGTCATAATTGTAACCCTTCATCGCTACCCGGTACGATGGAAGCGATTCACCTGCGCTGTTACTAAAGCCTTGTCCCACACCGTAAATATTCCATTGCACACCACCCCAATCGAGCGAACGTGCAATCAACCGGGACTTGAGTATGTAAGGCAAGGAAGAATTTTCGGTCGCTTTCGTAAAGCTGATGCTGATGGTAGCGTGTTGTCCGGAGTACACCTGCGTCAGGTATTTTTCAACGCCTTCCACGTTTGCGAGGTAACTTTCAAAACCTGCCATTACACCGTTCATGTCTTCCAGCGTGTTGCCGTTCGGTAGTTCGGCCTGCACATATAATTGTGTTCGTTGTGGTTCGCGGTAGCCGTTTCGTTCATAAACATTTCGAACAAATAAGCGTAATGCGCCTCCCAGCACCTTATCGGTGTAGGGCCTGATGGTCTCCTGGTAAAATGTACTGCCGATTGTTTTATTGTACCATTCGTGATTTTCCCATTTGGCGGGTAATAAAAAAATGGGGGTTCCAAACAACAGGATGAAAATGGTGATGAATGATTTACGGAACCGCGCACCAAATAGAATGACTGACTGATATCCATTAAACCAACGAACTCTTTTGCGCAGGCCTTTGATCGTGAAGGATTGTTTATTATGGAGCGATTGAAAAGCATCATGCAAAGCAGGCGTATAGAAAATTGCGGTTAATACCGAGCAGCCAATTGCAACCGAAACAATAATGCAAAATTCGGTTAGGTTTTGCCGTTCTTTTTCCGGCAAGAAAAAGACAAGCATGAGCGCCATCATGGTGGTGAGCGAGGCGCCCAAAATAGCCCGTACGATTTTTTTATTGCCTTGTACCCGTAAGTGATCCAGCACGACAATGGAGTTATCGATAGTGATTCCTAGCGAGATGGTTATCCCTGCTATGGTGTACAGGTGTATTTGAATTTTTAGAAAATAAGCAGCTAACGCTGTCAGGCCCAGACTAACCAATATGCCGGAGACTAAAATGAGCAGGTGCCGGGCGTTGCGATAGCTCACCAAAAGAAATATTAGCAAAACGCCAATAGCGAGGACAGAGCGAAGCAGGTTTTTGTCAATCTCCTTTCGCAGAAATTCGGTATCGTCATAATCCAACACTAAACTAAATCCTGCTGGAAGCAGCTTTTCAAGTTCGTTTAGTTTGCTTTTGATTTCTTCGGCAAGCACAAGCCTGTTTGTTCCCTCATCGGCAAAGAGGGTGAGGGTAACAGAATTCTGGCCGTTTATCCTGAAATATTCCCTTGGTTTACTGGCTTCCAGGTAAACACGTGCCACTTGGTCCAGCGAAAAATAATTTCCCGCATCGGTGCGGATCATCATTTTCCGGATGTCTTCGATATGCTCGGGGGCCTTACCTCCCTGTATCGTAAATCGTTGCTTACCGGAGGTGAGTAGCACCCCCGGATAAAATGAACTGAAGTTGGTTTGAAGGTGACCAACAATTTCACCCGAGGTGATTCCAAATTGTTTGAGCTTTTCAGGATCGTACGCGATGGTAAGTTGTATTTCCTGCGCGCCCCGTACCGATACATCGTGCATGCCGTCTATTCGTGCAAGGGCCGGAGCAAGTATATCTTCGGCTGTTTTTTTGATTTGAAACGGTTCCAGCTTCGCGTTGATGCGGTACACCAATAGCGGGCTTTTACTTTTATCGTCATGACTGCGAAACTCAACGAGGGGGTAACTCAGTTGAGGATGAAGTTTTTTGTAAAGTTGCCGGATGGCAGAGCTTACCTCAAATTTTTTGAACGCCATATCGGCTTCTTTTTCAAACGTCAACTCAATACTTCCCTGGTGGTAACCGGAAATGGAGTAAATCTCCTCGATTTGAGAAATCTGCGACAACACATTTTCCAACGGGCCGGTTGCCTGTTGTTCGATCACCTGCGGGGGTGCATCGGGTAGCGAATAGGAAACCGTAACCACTGGCAGGCTTGAATCGGGCAGCAGATCAACCGATAACCTTGAAGAAAGCAAAAAGCCCAATGCCCCTGCGAGAACAAAAACCAAAATGATTTTAAACGATGACATGCATAAGCTTATTAGACCAGCCAGGGGATTTACCCATTGTAAGTTAATGCCAAATCATGCAATTGAAAATTCTATTTCACCAAAATGATGAATGAAAAAGTACCACCTTAACCTATTGGATAACCTACCAAGTTGGTGATTTTTATTGTTTGGATTTAAGAATTACCATGCATTGACAACAACAAGACCTCGCTGTATATTTTGTAAAGCGAGGTATAAAAGCACTCGTGTAATTTTTTGGGCATGAATAATGACTTTCTATCACCTGCGAAGTCCTAAATCCATTTTACCTGCCATAGCAGCGTAAAATAGCATGTACCTTTTCAAAAAAAAAAAAAACGATTTTCATCGATTTTTACACCTTTTTTCGAAAACCGAAAGTTTCAGATTGAGTACTAATACTCAATCGGTTCTCACCATGTTTTTTTAAATCTGTAATATGCAAGTAATAAACCCTCTCTCATGCAGTTTGACAAGTACACCCAGCGAATGCGGTATTTGCAGGAATTAATTGAAAAACAGAAAACGGGAACACCTGAAGAATTAGCTAAAAAACTTGGCATTTCACGCAGGATGTTGTTCGAGTATTTAACGGCAATCAAAGAAAATGGTATGCCTGTTCAATATTGCCGTACCCGCAAGCGGTACTATTATGCGGATGATTAGAAATAATTTTTGATTATTTTTTTCAGTGCAATAAAATTGCACTGAAAGACTTTACTATTGAGAATAAATTAAACCCAAATGAATATGAAAATTTCACAAAATTTTACGATGGCAGCAATCTTTATTTTACTGATGTTCGGTGGAGTAGCTCAAAAATCGTTGGCCTATTTACCGCCTCCAGATGGTGGCCAATGTACATCAAGCTCTGATTCTTCTAAGAATACAGGCTCGTGTAAGAAAAATGTTGGAAGTCCAGGGGACTCATGCGTAACCTGTGGTTTTTTTGATGATTGTAATTGCAACGGAACGATCCAGCCTCAATAGCAATGAACAAGTTTTTGGTATGCATTTTTCTGATGGCAGCCATTGGCTGCCATCAGAAAAATGAGAAAGGTGATGACAATGAAAATGTTACAGAGATAACAGCGAAATCTGAAGATAAAGCAGTCTTACAGTATATTATCGATGTTGAATTTGAGATTGACAGCACGTTAAACTTGTCAATGTTATCCATCAATAGTTTTAAATTTCAGGGAAGGGATGCAGTTAGTTTTCTTCATGCACCAAGCGAAAGTATTTGCATTTACGACTATGAGGACAAGCGGCTTATAAAGAAAATTATTCTGCAGCAAGACGGCCCGAATGGAATTGGCCCGATTGACCCATCGCTTGGACACCTGACTATTACCATGGACTCTACTTTTATTTATAACGAATGGCAGAGATGCCTTTTTGTATTGAATGCAGATGGGGTGGTTTTGAAAAAGTATGAATGGAAAAACGATACAGACAATGAAAGTCACTCCACCCGTCCTCAGGTTTCTTCGTTGTGGCCTATGCAAAAATCAGGAAAATTTGTGCGACTGCCGCTGACCATGAATGACCCGTCAGTTTTTGATTTTGATTTTACAAAAATGCCGGCAGTGCTAACCGTTAACATTATGACAGGTGAAAAAACGTTCGAAGGTTTTTTTTCCAGTCGCTACAATGCTGGTTATTGGACAACGTATTCGTGGAAATATACGAACGCTTTTTATTTTGATATGAAGGGGGACTTTCTGCTTTTTGCTTCGCCAATTGATAAAACAATTTATTTAAAGAGAGGTCAAGGACTGAAAAAATTGCATATTCCTTCAAATCTTATTCCTGAAATCAACCCCATGAATCCTCACAAAAGCCTTCGGGAAAGGGGAGGAATAGGAACAAAAGAAGAAAACGATAAGTATGTTTTAACTAATCCGGAGTTTCATTATATCACTAAAGATCCTGCTTCAGAAAACTTTGTCAGGATGGCCTATCTACGACCTTCAGAAATTGAAGAGAGTACACGGTTTCCCAGTCCGAGTTTATATATGGTAATCGATAGCACCTTTAATCATGTCAGCGAAACTGTTTTACCGGGAAAATACAGAGCGGATATTTTCTTTATAAATGAAAAGGGACTCCATGTTTTAGACTATGAGAAGTCGCTTCAATCTGAAGATAAGTTGATATTCGGGTTGTTTAGGATAACCGGTTAACCCTCAATGTTACTCCTAGATGACTCTGACCTTATTAGGCAGGTACATTAACCGGATGAATTAGTTGTTGGAATTAATTGAAAAACAGAAAACGGGAACACCTGAAGAATTAGCTAAAAAACTTGGCATTTCACGCAGGATGTTGTTCGAGTATTTAACGGCAGTCAAAGCAAATGGTATGCCTGTTCATTATTGCCGTACCCGCAAGCGGTACTATTATGCGGAAGAGTAAAACATTTTTTGATTTATTTTTTCAGTGCAATAAAATTGCACTGAAGGATTATTACTTTGGGTAATGCTTGATGTTGAGCAGAAATTTAGATATCAATTAAATGAAAAAAATTCTGATTGTGGGCACGTTGCTGCTAACAGTGGCAACAGCTTCGTTTGGTACTCGGGCCTTGTTTTGTATTGTTAGTTCTGATTCAAGTACCAACAATGGTTTTTGTCGTGAAAATGGTGAAGGTGGAGACACATGCTATCTAGCCGGCTCCGGTGTTGCCTGTAACGGAACCGGTGGCTGGGTGGTCGAGTAATTTCACTCAATAAAATGTCATGGGTGTGTGTATTCATGGCATTTTTTCATTCAAACTGCACTTCATCGATATGAGAGGAATATTCTTTTTTGTTTCAACATTGTTATATTATGGATGCTCACAAAATGAAAATCGCATAGAAAATGATCATCATAGTTCTTCGAAATCTGATGTCAAGTACCATCTAAAAGAGTCAGGGGCAGTCACATTTGACTTGGATGAAAAATCAACTTTTAAATCCGGATCGGTCAACTATGCTTTGATTGATTCTATAGAGTATTATTCATTTCTTAATTCGGTTGATAATTCTATCAACATATTCAAACTTACTTCACAAGCAATTTTTAAGAAAACTAAATTTGAAGTAGAGGGCCCGAACGGAGTTGGTAGATTAGATATTGTTCAACACTTGCTCGTAAGCCTTGATAGTCTCCTAATTTACAATATAAACATGGGAACGCTTTTTCTTGTTGACTTAGATGGTAAGGTAAAGGATAAATTTACTGTTTTTGATTTTAAAAATGATTCAGGTAATGCATTCCCGGAACCTTCAAATTCTGCACCGTTGATTAAGTTGGGAAATAAAATATTCATTTCGTGCACGCTTCACGCACGGTTGAATGACTACAAGAACTACAAGAATGTATTATGCTATGATATTTCAACCCGAACAGCATCATACGTTACACCATTGCCTGAAATCTATTCTCAGGCTTTCTGGGGTGCTGGTTTCAAATATATCCCGTGCCTTTCTTCGAATGGCACAGAAATTGTGATTAGTTATCCAATAGTCAGTTCTATCTATAAAGCTGATTTGGCTGGAAATATCAAAAGCAAAAGTGAAGTAACTTCATCCTTCGTTGATAAAATGCAACCGATGAAGGAGGACATACGATTTGGTACCCAGAATGATATAAATCAGTACAATGAAGAGCAGAAAATCTATAGTTTTTCAAATTCTGACTTTTCTACTATCAAGTACGACCCATATAATAAGCTGTACTTCAGGAAAACATATATTAGACCCCCAGTTGATAGTGTAAAAATGGGGAATCGAATTCCAGATTTTTCCATTTCTGTTTTGACTGAGGATTTGGATAAGCTTGTAGAAATGCGATTTGATAGTGAAATTTATGATTTATCTATGCATTTCATTGGACGTGATGGTTATTACATTGCTCGTAGAGACTTATACAACATAAATGATGAGCAAATTGTATTTACTAGATTTAATACAGCAATTTCAAAATAATGAAAGCAATTCATAACTTATCTATGGTTATTTTCGCTTTAGTAGGTTGCATAGCCAAACCCATGAGCCAGTTCGATATTTTGGAAGCCAAGCTTTTAGAAATCAACTCAAATATCCTCGATTCAAAATCTATTATAGTTATTCCTAGAGAAGGATGCGGTGGCTGTATTCAAAACGCAACATTTTTTGTAAAAAATAGATTCGACTCTATTGAGTCCACTGTTATTTTTACAGGAGTTGGAGACAGAAAACTTCTTCACCTTCAACTGGGAGATAAGGTATTAGCGAACAACAAGTGTTTTGTCGATACAGGAAATATTCTTATGGAATCTCAATTGACTTCAATCTATCCCATCATTATCTTTCTCGAGAACAACAAAATAAGAAGTATAGAGACATACACTCCTATTTTGTAACGACAAGCTGATGGATACTTGTATCCCAAATTTTATGATAAAGACAACTCTGATTAGTTTGCTTTTACTGCGATTTGTTCCATCGCTATTTGACGGGGAAGGTTATACGATAAAAGGAACTATTTCGGGTGATTACAATGGGTACATATACTTGTCCTATTCAAACACAAAGGACAGTGTTTTGGTAAAAAATAATACGTTTGAATTTAATGGTAACGTTGATAAGCCCATCCGGGCATGGCTGAACCTTGAACCTCCTGCAAATGTTGCTTGGGTTTATTTAGAGAATAGCCGGATAGTTGTGGATGGCAAATACTCGACAACTATCAAAGATAACCAAACCATACATCTTTATCGTATCACCAGCATCAAAGGATCATACTCACAACAACTGCTTGATGATTACAGAGCGTTCTGTAATGCTAACAGAGACAAAGAAAATTTCAATACCCTTCGTTTTCAACAACTAAAACTCATGTTTACCAGTGATCCTAAGCAGCCTGTAAATGGTTGGATATTAGGTGATCTTGCTGTGAACAATCCAGTTTTTACATACGAAGAATTTATTCAGTTATATACGTTGTTAGATACAACCGCAATGCGAATGGAAGACATTGCCTTTGTAAAGGCTGGCCTCCGCAACATGAACAAATATGGAACAGGTCAGCAGTTTGTTGCTTTTGAACTGATTAACAACAACAATGTAATTGTTACTTCTCCCAAATATTCGGGTAAAGTAATTTTTGTTGATTTTTGGGCTTCTTGGTGTGCCCCCTGCCGTGAAAAGCACCCTGCTTTGATTGACCTTTTAAAGAAGTATCAAAGCAAAAACTTCACGGTGATCAGCCTCTCAATTGATAAGGACACGAATGCCTGGCGAAAAGCGATTGAGAAGGATAATTTGACTTGGGAGAACTTAATTGACCCAGAGAAGAAGATATTAAATGAACTTGGAATTCAGGCAATTCCCTTCAGTTATCTAATAGATGAAAAAGGATACATCACATGCGTGAATCAACCATTGGAAAAGGTTGATATAATTCTTCAGGAAAAATTGAAGTAGTAAATCTGATAAGAAAACAGATGTATAGCATCATCACATATTCCTCCGATACTGTCCACCCACTTCAAACAGCGCCTTCGTAATCTGTCCGAGGGAGCACACTTTACACGCCTCCATCAGTTCTTCGAAAATGTTGTGATTTTGAATAGCGGCTTGCTGCGCCAGTTCAATTTTTTCGGATGCTTTGCTTCCCTGGAATTGGTGCAGGCTTCTCAACATCTTGATCTGGTATTCTTTTTCTTCGGTGGTTGCCCGGATCACTTCCTGCGGAATTACGGTAGGAGAACCTTTTGAACTCAGGAATGTATTCACCCCAATGATCGGGTATTCGCCTGTATGTTTCAGCGTTTCGTAGTACAAGCTTTCTTCCTGGATTTTACCTCGTTGGTACATGGTTTCCATGGCGCCCAGCACGCCACCGCGTTCGGTAATTTTATCGAATTCAGTAAGCACGGCTTCTTCTACCAGATCGGTAAGTTCTTCAATAATAAATGAACCTTGCAACGGGTTTTCATTTTTCGCTAATCCCAACTCTTTATTAATAATGAGTTGGATCGCCATCGCCCTGCGCACGCTTTCTTCGGTAGGGGTGGTAATGGCCTCATCGTAGGCATTGGTATGCAGCGAATTACAATTATCATAAATCGCGTACAAAGCCTGTAGGGTGGTGCGAATGTCATTAAAGTCGATTTCCTGCGCGTGTAAGGATCGGCCGGATGTTTGAATGTGATACTTCAACATCTGGCTGCGGGCATTCGCGCCATATTTATTTTTTAATGCTTTAGCCCACAATCTTCTTGCCACGCGACCGATCACTGAATATTCAGGATCGATACCATTCGAGAAGAAGAACGACAGGTTAGGCGCGAACTCGTTGATATCCATTCCGCGGCTCAGGTAGTATTCCACGTACGTAAAGCCGTTTGCCAGGGTAAAGGCTAATTGTGTGATGGGGTTAGCACCCGCTTCCGCGATGTGGTAACCTGAAATGGATACCGAATAGAAATTTCGAACATTCTTGTCGATAAAATATTGCTGCACATCGCCCATCAAACGCAACGCGAATTCTGTTGAGAAAATACAGGTGTTTTGTGCCTGGTCTTCTTTCAGGATGTCAGCCTGAACCGTACCGCGAACCTGCGAAAGTGTTTCGGTCTTAATTTTATCATACACATCTTTTGGCAGAACCTGATCGCCCGTTACCCCCAGCAACATTAAACCGAGGCCATCATTGCCTTTTGGAAGCGGCCCCTGGTAAGCAGGTCTTTCATTCTCCTTTCCTTTATAGATGTTCGAAATCTTCGCCTTTACCTCTTCCTCGAGTCCGTTCTCCTTGATGTACAATTCGCACTGCTGATCAATGGCGGCATTCATGAAATATCCCAGCAACATCGGGGCAGGACCGTTGATGGTCATGGACACCGAAGTTTTGGGATCAGCGAGGTTAAAGCCGCTGTATAATTTCTTGGCATCATCTAAACAACAAATGCTTACACCGGAGTTACCAATCTTGCCATAAATATCCGGTCGGTAATCCGGATCGTTTCCATACAGCGTCACCGAATCAAACGCGGTGGATAAACGCTTGGCCGGCATGGCCAAACTCACATAATGGAATCTTCTGTTCGTTCTTTCAGGGCCGCCTTCACCGGCAAACATGCGCGTAGGGTCTTCGCCTTCGCGTTTAAAAGGATAGATTCCGGATGTGTAGGGAAATTCACCGGGCACATTTTCCTGTAGCATCCACTTCAGTAAATCGCCCCAGCCGGAATATTTCGGCAGCGCAACTTTTGGGACCTGGGTATGTGAAAGCGATTCAGAATGTGTTTGAATGGCAATTTCCTTATCGCGTACCTTGAATTTGAACAGCGGTTCCTTGTATTGCTTTACTTTTTCTGACCAGGTTTCAATCAACTTCCAGTTTTTAGGATCGAGGTTCAGTTTCGCACGATCAAATTCCGCCTGAAGGACTTTTATTAGATCGTCATTCTGAGGGAGCGCAGCGACCGAAGAATCCCCCTTTCGATTAGGGGATTCCTCGCTGCCGCTCGGAATGACGGTCAATGTTTTAATTGTCTTATTAATCGCATAGAGTTTCTCTGCAACTTCGGCCTGCTCGTTTACCCAAGTATCGTAGCCGCGATTATTCTCCGATATTTCACTCAGGTACCGTGTGCGGTTGGCAGGGATCACAAATACTTTCTCCGACATCTCCCGGGTGATCTCAAAGGAAGATTTTAGGTTAGCGCCAGTCTTCTCTACAATCTTATCAATCACATGCTTGTAAAGTTGATTCGTGCCCGGGTCGTTAAATTGAGAGGCAATGGTGCCGTACACCGGCATATCTTCCGGCTTTTTTGTCCACAGTTGATGGTTGCGCTGATATTGTTTCTTTACATCGCGCAAAGCATCTAACCCGCCACGTTTGTCGAACTTGTTCAACGCAATGATGTCAGCGAAATCAAGCATGTCGATTTTTTCGAGCTGCGTAGCGGCACCATATTCAGGAGTCATTACATACATGGCGACATCGCTGTGATCGAGAATCTCTGTGTCGCTTTGCCCGATACCAGAAGTTTCGAGAATGATCAGATCAAATCCTGCCGCTTTCAATACCTGGATGGCCTCTTTCACGTAAGCCGACAAAGCCAGGTTGGATTGACGGGTTGCCAGCGAACGCATGAACACGCGAGTATTATTAATGGCGTTCATGCGAATGCGGTCACCCAACAAAGCGCCTCCTGTTTTTCTTTTGGAGGGGTCGACAGAAATGATCCCCAGTTTTTTGTCTTTGAAGTCGATGAGGAACCTTCTCACGATTTCATCCACCATCGATGATTTACCCGCACCACCTGTTCCGGTAATTCCCAACACAGGGGCTGTTGATGATTCAGCTTTTTTTCTGATGCTCTCGAATGTTTCTTTATGTTCTTCGAAATAATTTTCGGCAGCCGATATGGTCTGGGCAATACCCAGATAATTGTCAACTGTCAATTGCCTATTGCTGATTGTTTTTCCCGTTGGAAAATCACTACGCTCAACCAGATCATTAATCATACCCTGCAAACCCAACGCGCGGCCATCATCAGGTGAGTAAATCTTGGTGATACCGTACGCCATCAGTTCTTTTATTTCTTCCGGAAGGATTACGCCACCGCCACCGCCAAAAATTTTAATGTGGCCAGCACCTTTTTCCTGTAACAAGTCATACATGTATTTGAAGTACTCGTTATGCCCGCCCTGGTAGCTGGTCATGGCAATGGCTTGCGCGTCTTCCTGGATGGCAGTGTTCACCACTTCTTCCACGCTGCGATCGTGCCCCAGGTGAATCACTTCAACACCGGTCGATTGAATAATTCTGCGCATGATATTGATAGCGGCATCGTGGCCATCGAACAAGCTGGCAGCCGTTACAATCCGTACTTTGTTCTTGGGTTTGTAAGGTTCCGGTGCTTTGTGGCCCGCAAGGTTGGGGGCTTCCTGTTTCTTTTTCGCGCTGGCAACATCCGTACTCATGAAAATTGAATTTAGACCTCAAAAATACTGCAACCCGGCCGATTAAGCTAACGGGAGTTATTAGTGGTGTAAAGGATAAGACCACCCCGACACTCGCTTCGCTCGTGTCACCCCTCCTGTAAGGAGGGGAATTAGTTTGGTATGCAAACTACACTCCTCCTTTGTAAGGAGGAGTGCCCGAAGGTCTAGAGGTCTATTCTGGCGACAGCAATAAATCAGCGCGCGCATAAGGAACCTAATTTTATCTTTGGACTGGAGGGGAATGTGCGGATAAAATTCAGTTCCGTTGCGTGCGCGGGGCCGCCCGGCCCTGGAGGGCACCAGAATCTTTATTTCAATACGAAAATGATAGTTTTGCACCCTCATGGAATACCCCGTACTCGAAGTCATTCCCCAACTTAAGTCTGTTCTACAGGAAAGAACGATTGCTATTTTGCAAGCCCCTCCCGGTGCGGGTAAATCCACCATTCTTCCGTTACAGCTTTTGAATGAACCGTGGCTTGCCGGAAAAAGAATTGTAATGCTGGAGCCAAGAAGATTAGCGGCTCGCTCGGTAGCAGGACGAATGGCCTCTTTATTAAAGGAAGAAGTTGGAAAAACGGTAGGGTATCGTATCCGGTTTGAAAATTGTACCAGCGATGCTACCCGGATTGAAGTTGTAACCGAAGGAATTTTAACACGCATGATTCAGCGAGACATCACGTTGGAAGATGTTGGAATTATTTTGTTTGATGAATTTCATGAACGCAGTCTGCAGGCCGATTTAGCATTGGCACTCAGTTACCAGGTACAACAAATCTTACGTGACGATTTGCGATTACTGATCATGTCGGCAACGCTAGATGGAAATAGTTTATCCATGGTATTCGGAAATGCTCCGGTTATTACCAGCACCGGCAGGCAATTTCCGGTTGACATCCGGTATCACCAGGCGGATGATGACTCCGTATCGCGTTCCACCACCCGGTTAATCAGGAAAGCATTGAAAGACCAACCGGGTGACGTGCTCGTTTTTCTTCCCGGTACGGGTGACATCATGCGTGTGCTTCAGGATCTTGATGAAATTCCGGAAGCTGTTGTTCCCTTGTATGGCGATCTGCCTTTTAAAAAACAGCAGGAAGCAATCTTGCCGCATCCTGAAGGAAGAAGAAAAATTGTATTGGCTACTTCCATAGCCGAAACATCGCTCACGATTGAAGGAATTACAACGGTTATCGACAGCGGATATTCACGCGTTCCGCGATACGATGTGCGTTCGGGTTTTACCCGATTAGAAACGGTTCGAGTTACATTTGATTCAGCGAATCAACGAGCGGGCAGGGCGGGGCGATTAGGGCCGGGTGTTTGTTACCGGATGTGGAGTGAGCGAAGCCATCATCAATTGCAACCGGTTCGGAAGCCGGAAATATTGGAAGCGGATTTGGCATCGCTCGTGTTAGAATTGAGCGCGTGGGGCGTTCAGAAAATAGAAGAATTAAAATGGATTACTCCGCCACCGAAAGGAGCATTACTTCAGGCAACGGAATTACTGGAGCAATTGGGTGCCTTGCAGGAGAGCACCATTACCGATCGCGGTAAAGCGATGGTGCAATTGCCTACGCATCCGCGGATTGCTCACATGTTGTTGGAAGCGCAGGATGATAACCTGGTAGCATTGGCTTGCGATGTGGCCGCGGTGATGGAAGAACGCGACCCGTTTCAAAAAGAAGCAAGCGCTGATTTGTTGTTGCGCGTGGAAGCGTTGAGAAAATGGAGAGCAGGAGAGCGGGTAACGGCTGACCGAAATGTTTTGGAGCGGATTGAAAGGCTTTCAATGGCATGGAGAAGAAATTTTAAAATCAAGGAAGAGAATTCAATGCCGGCAGGCCACGCGATTGGTTTACTGGTAGCCGCAGCGTACCCCGACAGGATTGCGAAACAATTGGATAAAAATGGCAATCGATATAAACTTCCGAATGGAAAAATCGTAACGCTTGCACAACATGACGATTTAATTCGTGAACCCTGGCTTGCCATCGCTCAATTAGATTCCGGACAAAAGGAAGGGAAAATATTCTTAGCTGCGGCTGTTGATGAAACTGAGCTTCATCATATAGCGATTGCGCGCGAGGTGGTGCGGTGGGATGCAGAACGTGAAATGGTGGTTGGCGTTCAGCAAAAAAGTGTTGGTGGACTGGTGCTTGAATCAAAGTCTCTTATCACCATTCCGCAGGAAAAGCGATTGAGCGTTTTATTTGATGTAATCAGAAGGGAAGGATTGAGAATACTTGGCTGGAGTGAGCCGGAAGAGCGATGGCAAGCGCGGGTACTGAGTTTGCGTACATGGAGAAAAACGGAAGAATGGCCCGATGTGAGTGATGAGACCTTGCTGGCCACCTTGGAAGATTGGCTGACTCCTTATTTAAATTCCGTTTCGAAGAAATCGGATTTTAAGAGACTTGATCTTCAGCAAATCCTGGCCGGGTTATTACCCTGGAACCTTGCTTCCCGACTGGATGCTCTTGCTCCTTCTAAAATTCAAGTGCCGAGTGATTCGATGATCGCGGTTACGTATTATGCTGATGGCCGACCACCTGAATTGGCGGTGCGGTTACAGGAAGTTTTTGGTTTGCTGGAAACGCCAACCGTAAACGAAGGAAAAACAAAAATGATTCTGCATTTATTATCTCCCGGCTATAAACCTGTTCAGGTAACGCAGGATTTAAAAAGTTTTTGGGGCAACACGTATGCGGAAGTTCGAAAAGAATTACGGATGCGCTACCCGAAACATTCCTGGCCCGAAGATCCCTGGACTGCTAAAGCGCTAAGAGGGGTGAAGAGAAGGAATTAAAATTGTCTGTGGTCTGTGAGGTCCCTCGGGGTGCCGCGATCTCCATGAATCATGAACCGCCTAAACACTTATCTACAAATCCGCACAATAATGAGCGAGATGCCGGAACCCCGATAAAAATCGGGACACGCAAGTCCGGCAAATTATTTCTCGCGGCCTCGAGCCGCGATCTCAACGAATCATGAATACCGAACGCTTGCTTACAAATGTGCACGGGAATGGAGCGAGATGCCGGAACCCCGATAAAAATCGAAACACGCAAGTCCGACAAGTTTATTTCTTCATATACCCGTCCCGAATTGGTTTAAATTCAGAAGAAGCTTTCCATTGCGGCCAGCTTTTTTCCATGGAAAGCCGCTTGCCTACGTTGAATAATAATTTCAAATCGTCAATGGCGCCATCAGCTTTCCAAAGCTCAGGTGTGAACTCATCCGAGGGTTTGTGGTAATGTTTCGCCACATAATCGTCTTGCAATTGTTTTCCAAACTCAGGTCCTTTCTCAGCATTGTCGATACCAACACTGGTATATAGTGCCGGAATACCAACTTTTGCAAAATTGAAATGGTCTGAACGGAAGTAATAACCGGCAACGGGATTCGGTTCAGGAGAAACATATCGCCCAACACGTTTTGCTTCTTCGTTTAAATAATCTTCCAGATCCGATTGCCCCATACCCACCAACACAATGTCTTTATTTTTTCCGTAAGGATTGATTCCATCAATATTGATGTTGGCAACGGTTTTCTCTTTCGGATACACCGGATTTTGTGCGTAGTAAGCTGAGCCCAACAAGCCTTGCTCTTCAGCCGTTACCCACAAGAAAACCACCGTGCGGGCAGGTTTATTTTTGAGTTGCGTAAATGCTTTTGCGATTTCAAGCTGCCCTGCCGAGCCGCTGGCGTTGTCGTGTGCTCCATTATAAATAGTGTCACCTTTTTCATCGGCTTTGCCAATGCCCAGGTGGTCCCAATGGGTGGAGTACACAAGGTATTCATCAGGTTGGGTTGTACCAGTAATCTTTGCAATTACATTGTATGATTTAGAATACTTCGCGTTCACCTTCATAGATGTTGAAAGTTTCAGGTTCATCGGCTCAGCGCGAAATCCCTGCTTTTTTGATCGTGATACTGCCTGTGCATAATCACTGCCTGCCGCTCCAAATAATTTTTTAGCAGCCGGTTGTGAAACCCAACCTACGGCACTGCATACCGGAATATCTTTTCCTCGGTTATCGAGGTAAAGTTTTGCTGTGTTCCAACTGTTTTGCACCACCCAAAAACCATAGCCTGCAGGTACATCATCGTGCACTACGAGACATCCTTTTGCGCCTTGCCTGGCGGCTTCTTCAAATTTGTAGGTCCAGCGGCCGTAATAGGTCATGGTGTTGCCTTTGAAGGTAGAATCGGAGGTTCCAAAGTCGGGATCGTTTACCAGCACCATCACAATTTTTCCTTTCACATCCAATCCGGCATAGTCGTTCCAGTTTTTTTCAGGGGCAACCACTCCGTAACCCGCAAAAACCAATTCTTCATTTTCAAGGTTAATTACTTCTTGTTCAGGATTGGGCGTCCAAATTACATAATCGTTAAAGCCCGAGAGGGTAAAATCCTTTTTACCACCACTCACTTTTAATAATGTGTCGGCAGTGGTCGTAATTTCCACCATGGGAACTTCCTGTAAATAGCTCTCACCGTTGCCGGGTTCTAATCCAAGTTTCTTGACTTCTTCCTGCAGGTAGGCGATGGTTTTGTTTTCACCTTCTGTAAAAGGCATACGGCCCTGGAATTCATCGGAGGCTAGCGTTTTCAGGTGACTTTCAAATCCTGCTTCTGTGATTGATGCAAGTCCGTCTTGCGGATCGTATTTTGATTCTGAGGAACAAGCCAATAGAAGCGTGCTGATCAAGAACAAGAGAATTATTTGTTTCATGTTGTTTTAATTTATTTTATAACCGTCAGACCACTTCGAGTGGTCAGACGACTAATAAGACCTCGGTAGTTTAATATTATAATTGCGGTTTCTTCCCCAACACATCTTCTATCGACAGGAAATTAACCTTGCCCAGGTTGAGTTTTTTTATTCCTTCTTCAATTTTAGCACGATCACCCACCACCAAAATCAGCATGTTATCGGGTGTGATATATTTTTTAGCGGCAGCTTCCACACCTTTTTTTGTTACCGCAAGTGTTTTATCAATATATGAGTTAAAATAATTGTCGGGCAACTGAAACATCACCAGTTCGGAAAGTGCAACGGCTATACTTTGATTGGTTTCAAAATTTCCGGCATAACCCAGGGCTTCATAGTTTTTACCGCGGGTTAAATCTGCCTCCGGCATAGGCTGCCGCATTTTTTTAAATTCATTAAAGAACTCTCCCAATGCAGGACCAGTTACATCGGTTTGAACGGAAGAGTTGGCGGTAAAAGGCCCCGGTACCGACCAGAAGTTAAACCCTGAACCGGCTCCGTACGAATAGCCATGTTCTTCGCGAAGGTTGGTATTTAAGCGCGAAGCGAACGATCCGCCTAAAATGGTGTTCATAATTACAATATCATTGTAGGCTGCATCGCCACGTGAAGTACCAATTTTTCCTATGCGAATAACCGATTGCGCTGCGCCAGGTTTATCAACCAGGTAAATTGTTCGCCCCTTAATTTGCCTGGGAGTTGGTTTAGGTGCGTTCGTAACTGCACCGGCAGGAAGGGATGAAAAATATTTTTCAAGCAAAGGAGTAATGGAAGCTTTTGTCACATCGCCTACAATAATCAGGGTGCAGTTACCTGTTACAAAGTTTCGGGTATGGAAAGATTCGAGATCCGATTTCGTATACGACTTAATCGATTGCTCGTTAGCAAATTTTCCGTAAGGCGCACTCACATCAAACAGAAGTTTGTTGAAAGCCCGCGTGGCAATGGTGGTGGGCTCATCGTACGCGGTGAGCAATCCGTTTAACCTGAGTTTTCGAACACGCTCGAGTTCGGTTTCTGAAAACGTTGGCTTCAGGGCAATGGTGCTCATCAAT
This sequence comes from Cyclobacteriaceae bacterium, assembly GCA_049306095.1. Taxonomy (GTDB): domain Bacteria; phylum Bacteroidota; class Bacteroidia; order Cytophagales; family Cyclobacteriaceae; genus UBA2336. The sequence goes on along the minus strand of JBAQPU010000042.1, from coordinate 34,675 downwards.
TTCAATGCACCATCTAATTTCGCAACGGGTGTCGAGCAATCAATTTCTGAACTGAACGCGCGGCTGAAGGTTCCAATGCTGGCGCCCAAAAACTCAATTTCATCGGCAAGTTGAAGGGCATTGTATTCACCGGCCCCTTCATCCAACAAATCCATGGCGATGCTGGACAACCCTTCCTTTCCGGCAGGATCGTCAAACGAACCTGTTTGCAAAAGTAAGTTTACCTGCACCAACGGTACGGTGTGCTTCTCCATCAATACAACAGGAAGTCCGTTTGAGAGTGTGAATTTCTGTATAGCGGGAAGTTGTAAATTTTTAGCCTTCCCCAGGGCCGGAGGCGCGGAACGGTCGGGAGCCTGAGCAAAAGCGACTGTGCTTATTAATAAGGAGAGAAAAAGTATAGTCAGTTTTTTCATAACGGTGTCTTAAAGATGGGATTAATTCTTTTTTGCAGCGAGGTCAGTTTTGCCTTCCGGAACAATGCTCATCACTACACGGGCATTATCTTTCAGGTATAACCGTACGGCTGCTGAAATGTCGCTCACACCAATAGCCTTGTAACGTTGCAGGTCTTCGTTGAAGTAGTCGGGGTTGCCTGTGTAATAATAGTATTGATTTAATTGATTGGCTTTTCCGCTAAAACCACCCGCACTTTCAATCTGACTGATGAATCCGGATTCAAATTGATTTTTTACCCGTTGTAGTTCGCGTTCATTCGGAAATTCAGCTTTTAGTTTATCAATTTCTTCCTGCATCACTTTTTCAAGTTGAGTAAGCGTTACGCCCGGCCGGGCAGTAGCCACTAATGTAAATTCAGATGAAAACTTTTTGGATTCCTGGTATGCGAAAACATTCTGCGCAATTTGAAGTTCGTACACCAGTTTTTTATACAACCGCGAGTTTTTTCCACCCGTTAAAAGATTGGCCACCAGGTCCAGCTCAGCATTGCCGGGAGTATAAGCAGCCGGAGACAACCACACCATCATAATTCGCGGTAGCTGTACTTTGTCTTCCAGCACAACTCTCTTTTCTTCCGTCAGGCCAACAGCAGGAGGATTCACTTTTGTAACCGGTTTACCGGCAGGTACATCGCTGAACCATTTCTCCACAGCGGCTCGTGTTTCTTTTAGATCAATATCTCCGGCAATACTCAGCGATGCGTTTCCGGGAGCATAATACAGCGTAAAGAAATCGACCACATCCTGATGGCTGGCGGCTGACAAGTCTTCCATCGAACCAATCACCGTCCATGAGTACGGATGATCTTTCGGGTAAAGCAATGCCGGAAGTTCCAGCGAAGCTTTTCCGTAAGGTCTGTTTTCATAAGATTGCCTGCGTTCGTTTTTTACTACATCGCGTTGGCCGTCAACCGTTGTTGATTTTAAGGATTGTGTTAAAAAACCCATACGATCTGACTCCAGGAACAAGGCCAGGTCAAGGGCATTGCTGGGCAGGTCTTCGTAGTAATTGGTGCGGTCTTCCGTAGTGGATCCATTGTTATTAGCACCCGCTGCTTCCAGCCATTGGTCAAATTTTCCTTCCGGAACGTGCTGTGATCCCTCAAACAAAATATGTTCGAAGAGGTGGGCGAATCCGGTACGACCGGGTTTCTCACTTCCTGATCCGACATGGTACCACATATTAACACTCACCCGCGGAACGGTGTTGTCTTTGTGAAGAATGACATTTAAACCGTTGGGTAAGGTGAATTGTTCGTAAGGAACAACGATATCTTGCGCAGAAACGGGGAAAGTTGAAACCAGGAGAAAAGCCATCGTGGCTGTTTTACATATTTTCATACTGTGATTTTTAAAGATCGGGAAGATAGTGAATTCAGGCTCAATTCATAAAACGTTTGCAGGCAATGGAACGGGTAATTTGAACCGGTTACCAGTACTGTCATTAAGAAATATAACCGATATTTGCAGGCTAATCAAATCTGTGTGAGGCATTTATTGCTCAAGTGTTTTTTCTTTTTCTGGGGAATCGTGTTCATTTACCCGGTTGCTGCACAAAAATTTTCCTCCATAGACGAGCATCGGCTGGATAGTTTACAATCAGTCGCAAATAAACTTTCGGGTACTGCCAGGGTTGATTTACTGAACGCGATAGCGTTCGACTGGTTCGGCTACAACAAAACAAAGGCGAGAGAGGCATTAACGGAAGCACTTGAACTGGCTGACAAAATCAGATACGACAAAGGAAAGAGCGAGACCCTTGTTTATGTTGGGCTCTATGAAAGACTATCGGGTAATATGGAAGCCGCTTTTCGTTATTATAAAGAGGGAATTCCGTTAGCAAAAGAATCGGGCAATCAGGGAGCCGAAGGATATGGCCTGACCCAAATGGCAATATTAATGAATCGACAAGGCAAAGCTGACTCAGCTCTTGTTTTCTTCAATGAAGCGTATGTTGTATTGAAGGACAGCCTTGCACCCATGCAACTCTCAGTCTTGTTCAGAAATCTTGGTAATTTTTATGGAGTTCAGGGAAATAAAGAAAAGCAACGATTGTTTTTATTTCGCGCCATGCGGATACGGGAAACGATGAACGTAAAGTTTATGTTATCAGACATTTACGTTCAACTTGCAGCGTACTATTCATCAGAATCGAATTTTGATGAAGCGCTGGTATATATCGGTAAAGCAGAAAAAATAAATGAGCAGGATAGTGAATCTGAGTCGTTATTTGACTTGAAGTATCAGAAGGCGGTTGTTTTAATGAAGCAGTCAAATTATGTGGAGGCTCTCGCTATCTTTAATGACCTGAAGGTTCGGTATCGACAACACGCATCGAAGGAGGATTTTGTTAACCTTCTTACTGATATTGGTTATTCCCTGATGGACCTGGGAAACTTTGAAACGAGCCTGCTAAATTTCTATGAAGCCCTGCAGATTGCCAGTGAAAATGGTTTTGAATTAGAAAGGGCCAGGTTGCTGTGGCAAATCGGATACGTGTATCAGGAACTAAAGCAGTATAGCCTGGCAAAAGAGTTTGCCCTGAAATGCCTGGATTTTTCGGTCAAGAATCGGTACAAGGTAGAGGAAGCAACCGCCATTAATTTATTAGGGGTACTTGAGGATGCCACCGGTAACTATGACAGTGCTAACTATTACCTCAAAAAAGCGCTGACGCTTCGGGAGGAGTTGGGTGACCTATCGCGGATTGCCTCTACACTGAACAATATAGGAATCATGCTGATTCATCAAAAGAAGTATAATGAAGCGCTGAAATATCAGTTACGGAGCTATAAAATTCTTACAGAAAAGAATGACCTGCTGGGAATGGCGTGGGGACTGGAATCGCTGGGTGAACTTTATATCCATGTAGGTAACATGGAAACGGCTAAAAAGTATCTTGATCAGGCTGAGAAATTGGCTGTTAAACTACGCGCGAAGCAGATACTCTTGCCACTTTACCTGGCGCAAATAAAATGGTTCGAGGTGAGTGGGAATCCTCAGCGGGCATTAACATATTTCAGGAGATATGACCAACTGAAAGATTCTGTTTACAGCACTTCGTTGTTAAACCGGGTAAGCAGTCTTCAAAATGAATATACTATCCTTCAAAAAAACCAGCAGATCGAGATACTGAAAAAGGACAAAGAGATCAGTGAAAGGGAGGTTGAAATTCAGCAGGATAAGGTGCGTCAACAGCAATTGATTATTTTTTTTGGAACCACCTTTTTCCTGATGCTTTTAGGTGGTGCGTATGTGATGTATATCAATTATAAGAAGGTGCGGTCACTCAACAGAAAAATTCAGGAAAGCAGCGAGGAAGTTCAGGCGCAGTCGGAAGAACTACAATTATCGAATCAAGCTATTGTTCAGATCAATGAAAAACTGGAGACTATGGTGGAGGAGAGAACCAGGGAATTGAAACAAGCCTATAAAGAATTGGATACCTTTTTTTATCGATCATCGCATGATTTCAGAAGGCCGTTAACCACGTTTATGGGATTAGCGGAAGTTGCAAACATCACGGTAAAAGATAAGGCTGCCCTTGAGTTGTTTGAGAAAGTAAATGAAACAGCCCGCAATCTTGATAAGATGCTGATGAAACTTCAATCCATCAGCGACATGGGCTCTCAGCAGTTGGCTTATAAAGAGGTTTTCATTAAGGATATTTTTGAAAGTGTTTTGGATCACCTTCACAATGAGATTCGTGATAATAATATTAAAGTAACAATCGATGTTGATCCAAATATGTCGTTTTATTCATACCCGGCTCTTATCAAAATCATTTGTGAAAACCTGATTGAGAATTCTATTTTTTTTCGCAATGAAATAGATAATTCGATTAAATTAAGTGCACGTTCAGTAGAAGGTGGTAATACTATAGAGGTGGAAGACAACGGACAGGGAATAGGTGAAGAGTATATTGACCGGGTCTTTGACATGTACTTTCGTGGAAATGAACGTTCGAAGGGAAACGGACTTGGGTTGTATATTGTAAAAAAGGTAACGGAAAAATTGCAGGGTACGGTTACACTTAACTCTACCAGGCATGTGGGCACTACTGTAACCGTCTTTATTCCTGATTCTGTATCCTAGAATTCATTCAAGATTCAACATTCAAAATTCAAAGTCTTGGATACTGGTTACTATATACTGCTTACTGTTTACTGATTTTCCCAAGCACTCCTGTAAAAACCCTTCTGCTGCACGTACTCCAGCAGTTCAACATAAAACGAGTGTGTGCCCAGGGTAGCGCTGTCGCCCGCCATGATCAGTTTTTTTCTTGCGCGAGTCATCGCTACGTTGGTTCTGCGTATGTCAGAAAGAAAACCGACTTCACCTTTATCATTACTGCGAACAAAACTAATGGCAATAATATCGCGTTCCTGCCCCTGAAAGGCATCCACTGTGTTAATGGTGACATACCTGGCTAAGTGAGAAATTTCTTCCGAAGTCTCAGCAAGTTTAGCCAGTCTTTCTACCTGTGCGCTGTACGGAGTAATGATGCCGATGGTGTATGTCCAATGTTCTGTTCCGATTTCGCGAACCAGTTTTTCGATTTGCCTAATTAGAAGTTGTGTCTCTTCTTCGTTAAAACGACTTAAGGTTTCTTTATCCTGCTCTTCCATATAACCACAACCTGCTGTATCAATAAAATCAATGGGTAGGAGCGGAACCGGTTCCCCTTCATCACCTGATTTCAGAATGGCATGACGCGCCACGCTTTCATGAGCAATCAGTTCATCGTGATAAAAATACTTCGATGAGAAGCGCATAATATCTTCATGCATGCGGTACTGCACCTGTAGCATCGAAGCAGTCTGTGGTTGTTGCTGAATACATTTTTCAAAAAGCGTTTGTGACAATCCTTCGCGGGCGGCTTCAATGGACTTGATCGTAGGGGGGAGCTGAAAATGATCTCCTGCAAAAATCACGCGCTCTGCCCGAAGGATGGGAATCCAACAGGCAGGTTCCAGGGCTTGTCCGGCTTCATCGATGAAAACGGTTTTATACCGCCTGCCGCGCAGGGTATTGTTGGCAGATCCCACGAGGGTACAAGTGATGACATCGCTGTTGTTCAGTAAATCATTTACAATGTAAAATTCCAACACATCAGCATCGGCTTTCATGGCTTTGGCTTCCTGTAACAACAACTTTCGTTGTTGCCGTTCAGCGTAGCCATACTCACGCTTGTATTTGTAGGCCATGTCGCGCATTTGTGTCATTTTTTTACGCAACACGCGCAGCTCTTTATAATGTTCATGCATGGCAATTTGAGCATCCAGTGTTTTGCTCAGCGATTGTTCCGTAACGCGTGCCGGGTGGCCAATCCGAAGAACACGCAAACCCTGTTCAGTTAATTTTTCGGCAAGCAAATCAACCGCGGCATTGCTGGGTGCGCACACGAGCACTTGCTTTTCCTGCTCAGCGGTAAGTTTAATAGCCTGAACCAACGTTGTTGTTTTTCCCGTTCCGGGCGGACCGTGAATGTTGCCAACGTCTAAGGCAGTCAGGATTTTTTTTAGTGCTTTAAACTGACTGATGTTAAGTCTTGATTCTGGATTCTGGTTTCCTTGATTCTGGGTTTCAGCTTCAGGAAGAAATGAAGCAGCTTTCTTTCCCAGTAACACATCACGTAATTCTGCAATTCTTGAGCCTTCAGCTTTGATCACAGCTTTCATGGCACTTTCCATTTCGCGGTACGCCATCTCATCGAACATCAAATCAACCCCCAATAAATGCTCATCAATCCAATCGGGGAGGTCATCACTGTTGAGCGTGATCACCATGGTATTGTTGCGCACATAATTGACTACCCCTCCGGTATATTGTTTTTCGGGTGTGTTGTTGGTGTTGCTGAAAATGCTTACCACTTTACCGCTTTGAAAAACATGGGGTTGATCCAGGTTATTGGTGCGGTCAACTTCAATGATCAGGCGTTCGCCTGTTCCAATATAATGGCGCCCTAACCGTACCGGGTACCAGCATTTTCCTTCTTTTGTTTTTCTATGCAGGGGGACAAGTTGAACTTTTTGCCGGTATTGTTCCAGATCGGCCTGCCGCTCTTTACGCAGCAGTTCAAGGGTTTTATAAAGTTGTTCGGTAACTGTCATCAGTGAATGAAGCGGCAAGATAGTGTACTCCTACCAAATGCAACTTACTTGTTTGATGAGTAGTTCGAAAAGTTAGTGGAGGCATCGGGTTATTTAGAGGTAAGCCCATAAAAATAGCAGGTCATGCATTTGTATATTTTATTTGCATTTTCTGCAAATCATTTTTTTGTCAGTTGCGATGAATGGGTTGTGATCCTCTCGACACGTTCGGTATTTCGAAATACTAAATGATAATATATGCGCATGAGTGTTAGTTTATCACTTCTACTTTCTTTCTGGAGTGTAAGTTTAAAAGCCCAAACGGGATCTCAAACTTTAGATACTTCAAAATACGATATCTTTCTAAGGAATTCGCGAAATGGTATCGGGTTTATTCCATCAAAAAAAGAGGTTATCAATGGATTAACAATAGCGGGGCTTACATTGGATTCAATTGAACCATCTCAAGACTCGGTCATAGTTAATGGAGTTTATTTAAATGTATCTCCAATAATGCCTATGGGAGTAGCATATGGTGGTGTTATGGGTGTGATTATGGGCGTGGGCGCACTATTTGAAAGAGATACCTATAAAAAAGCTACTGATGCAGAAAGGCATTATCGGGATTCTATCAGGCAAATAGACCCCACGTTGCGTGAAGGATTTGGTGAACACAAAGTAAAGGGTGTTGCAATCAGTTGGATGGATATGGGTGAGGACTTCTCTATTCAGGGAGTTCAAATTAGTGCTTTTCATTTTGCAGATCGATTGCAAGGATTGTCTATTGCCCCAATAGGAAGCGATTATAAAGAGTTGAAAGGTGTAATGATTTCTGGGTTGTTCAATGTTTCTTACAAGGGAACCGGAACCCAGATTGGTTTTTTTAACTCATGGAGGAAAGGAAAGGGTTTGCAAATTGGAGTTTTTAGTCTTTCAGAAGAGCGAGTTGGTGTCCAGATCGGTCTTGTCAATTTAACAGGAAAAATGAAAGGCATTCAAATAGGTCTGTGGAACAAGATTGGAAAGCGGAGTCTTCCTTTTATTAATATGAGTTTATGATGATAGAGTTCCTAAAAAAGAAGTCAGGCTCTTGGCCTGACTTCAACCTGTAGGTAAGAAAACCTATTTTACTTTTTGTGCTTCCTGGTGTGCTTTGATTTGCTTCTCCAGTAGTTTTTTATCGCCAACCAAAACCATGATCATGTCTTCATATTTGAAGTAATCTTTGGTCATTTGCGAAACTTTTTCCGGAGTTACGGCATAAATATTTTTTACGCGGTCGGTCAGGTAGCTATCATTCAATCCGTGGATGTCGATAAAGTTTAACTGACCAATAATTCCTGAAATGCGGATCAGGAATTACGCTCTACACGGTAAATGATGGTCAGGTAAGTGAAGGAGAGTTTATTTCACTAGATTAAAAAGCAAATTACTCCAACACCACCCTCTTTAAATAAAATCCTTTCGGGTCAATTTGAAGCGGTGTTTTGCTTTCAACCGTAACAGCGGTTTTATCCAGCATCACGTTTGTGATTTTTCCATCAGCTAATATTTCAACAGGAAGTTTCAATCCATCAAAGTTTGTAATCTTAACAGCAAATTTACTTTCGCCTGTTTGTTTTACATTGATTTCAAGTTTATTCGTAGTGCGTAAATAGAAATCAAACAAGGGTTTCAGGTTTGTTTTTGAAGCCGTGCTGAAAAGGTTTTCAACATCATCAGTGGTTACCGTATTGTCATACGTGTATTGCGGATCGGTTGCCAGTTTTTTCAGGGTAGGGAAAAATATACTGTCGCCAATCACAAAACGTACTGTATGCATGAACAGCGCGGCCTTTCCATAGATATCGCTGTGATACGTGTCATCGGAGTCCACTACTTCACCTTGCACAATCGGTTTTACATTTTGTGCATTACGGGCATTACGTTGCATTACTTTTTGATAACCTTCTTCGCCTTCCAGTTCACGAATGCAAAGCGCATCGCCAAAGGTGCAAATGCCTTCTTGTATCCACATGTGTGCCCAATCGCGGTTGGTGACCTTGTTGGCCCACCATTCGTGACCAAACTCATGGGTGAGTAACCAGTCAAAATCTTCTCCACCTACTTTTATGTATCGGAACTGATTTCCATAGGCATTCATCGATTGATGCTCCATACCCAGGTGGGGGGTTTCGGCAATTCCAATTTTTTCTTTCGCCCAGGGGTATTCACCAAAATATTTTTCAAGCGCACGACATGTACGTTCCAATATCTCCAGGTGGTGAGATCCTTTATCTGCGTGTTCTTCCAATACATAAAACTCCATCGGGGTTTTGTTTCCGAGAACAGAAGTATAGGTTCGCGTTACTTTTGAATATTTGCCAATGTTAAAAACAAGACAATAATTGCTGATTGTATAGTTTGTTTTCCAATGAAAGGTGGAAGTCGTTTTTGAATCAGTTACTTTTTTCAACAGCCCTGGTCCTGCAACCGATAAACCTTTCGGTACGGTAATAATCATGTCTGCGCCTTCGTTAGGTTCATCGCTGGGGTGATCTTTGCAAGGGAAGAATATTTTTCCTCCTTCTGCCTGGCAGGTTATTGAAATCCATGGATTTCCGCTTGAATCCTTACTCCAGGTAAAGCCACCGTCCCATGGTGCACGTGCTGCTACTCCGGGTATTCCACTATAGGTTACTTTAATTTTTATTTTACCGGCAGGAAATGGTTTTGACCTGGTGATGGAGAGTAAATCGTTTTCGCTGTGGTTGAAAATTTCCTTTTTGCCCTGTACGGTTACCTGGTCTACTTTCATTCCATGCCACAAATCAAGCAACAACACAGGAGAGGAGGTCGATAAAATTAAATCAATCTCGGTGTATCCCTTAATAGACCTGGCCTGGGGGTCAACCTCTAATGCTATGGTGTAATGACGGATGTCCATAATCGCCTGCTCGGGTTTAAGAGCACCGCCTGAACGGAGGTTTTGACCAAACGAAAGAATAGAAGCAATAAAGAAAAGGGCGACCAGTGATGATTTCATAACTTTTTTCTTTGAAGGTAGGGTGTAGGTCTTTCCCGTACAACCAGAATTTTTTAAATGGTAAGGTGTTAATACATGGTGCCACCTAAATTTTAAACTAACTTCTGTTGTTTTAATTTTTCTTTGATATATGTCTTGAATTCGGTCGGATTCGTCACGGTAATCTCTTCGGCAAGCCCCATCACAAACCGCCCTACCCCTTTAAAGTTGAGTACAGGCCCGTGGAAAGTATAGCTTCGTCCTTCATTCGTTTCACCCTTTTCCAGGTAAGGAAGCGAAAGCGGAAACTCTTCTCGCAGCAGTACATAAGCTCGTAAACTTAGTTGAAGAGTAATCCAGGTTTGTTTCTTTCCGCTGATGCCAAAAATGTCAGTCGAGGATTTCTCATGCAGCTTTTGAAATTTGAAGGACTTATCCAAAATCATTACTTCTCCAATGCGCTCCAGCTTAAAGTATTTACACTGCTTGTCTTTGGTGTCGAACGCAAGAACCGACTGAAATCCCTCTCCAAACTGAAATGGTTCAACCAGGCGATCGGTAATTTCCTGACTGTTGGCGGAATGATAATTTTTTAACACAACCTGCTTATTTTGTTCAATAGCTTCATTAATGGATCGGAACATACGGGCTACACGTAGTTTTAGAAATTGTTCCGGCAATTCTTTGGCTTCGGAATGAAAGGCAAGTTTTCGTAATAAGTTCTCGCGCAGCGGATGACCACCCGCACCGCTTTGAATGAGTTGCCGCAGAATGCTCACTTCCTCCAGGGTAAAATGGTCTTCCGGGTTTTCGCCCTCTTCACGATGAATAAAGTATTTGCCGTGAAAATCCTGATCAATAATAAATCCGATTTCTTCCAACAATTTGAAATAACGGTAAATGGTGCGGGAGGTGGCATCCAGTTGCTGGGCAAGTTGGTCAACGGTTCGGCCACCGCCTTTTAAAAGACTGATCAATTGGAAAACCCGTAAGATCTTGGCTTGTGGAATCATGCTGTAAGTTAAGAGCCCGACACAAGCTGTCAAAGCTTGCAGCTATTTTAGATTCATGAAAAGAAAGAAAAAACCCGATGGAAAAACAGCCCTTCGTTCGCGTGAGCGTAGCCCGGAACTGATTGAAAAATTTTACAAACAGATCGTCAATAGTTTTGGGTATGCCTATCCGGCCAAGGTGTAACGGGATTAAAACCTCCAATTATCCTGAGCAAAAATTGCTGACGGAGTTGGAATTATTGGAGCGCCTGGAAAGCCATTACAACGGAAGGCCGGCAGCAAGAATTTACCTGGCGCCACGGTGCTTTATCATTCCCGAGTTCTATCAACATGCCCTGCAGGGTATGTTGGTAAGTTTAGAGGAGAAGGAAGAGTATGAGGCGTGTGCGCGTATTCTAAAATTATTGAATTGAAAGGAGAGCCTATTGCCATAGCTGTTTGCTCCCATCCCGATCGCTACCGGGACTGGGACGCCTGCCTGCCCGTCAGGCAGGCAAACCTCCTTTTCCCATAAAAAGCTGTAGGTTATTACTACCGGATGCATTTACTTAGGTGAGTCAATTGTATGGATATGTATCGTGTTTTAATTCTGATGTTCAGTTGTGCGTCCGCTTTCTCGCAGTCGTACGACATGGTGATTGGCAATGGAAAAATTATTGATGGCACCGGCAACTCGTGGTTTTATGGAGACGTAGCTATTAAAGACGGGAAGATTATTTCTATTGGTAAATTCGATCGGGCACAAACCCAATACTATATTGATGCCAAGGGGTTAATGGTCGCCCCTGGGTTTATTGATGTTCATACTCATGTAGAGTCAAGTATTCTGAATGTTCCAACAACCGACAATTTTGTTTAGATGGTGTAACCTCTGTCATTACAGGAAACTGTGGAGGGTCTTCAGTAGACATCAAAAGTTTTTTTAATCGACTGGATAGTATTAGAACCTCTGTGAACCTTGCTACGCTGGTGGGTCACAACAGTGTGCGGGCAAAGGTGATGGGTGAAAGCGACCGTGACCCATCGCCCGAGGAGCAATTAAAAATGGAAAAACTGGTGGAGGAGTGTATGCAAAACGGAGCGGTAGGCCTTTCGACAGGGTTGATCTATTTACCCGGCATGTATTCTAAAACCCCTGAAGTGGTTGGCCTGGCAAAGGCTGCAGCCCGCCATGGAGGTGTATATGCTTCGCATATTCGGAGCGAAGGATTTGAAGTGACGCAAGCCATTGAAGAAGCGATTAACATTGGCAGGCAGGCAAACATACCGGTGGAGATTTCGCACTTTAAAGTAACGTATAAACCAAATTGGGGTCGGTCTGAACAAACACTGGCACAAGTTGAAAAAGCCAGGCAGGAGGGGATCGAGGTAACCATTGATCAGTACCCCTATGTTGCCAGCAGTACTACCCTAAGCACGACACTTCCCAACTGGGCGTTGTCTGGCGGATTGGATTCTGTTCGGAACCGACTCGCAAATCCGGATACGCGAATGAAAATCAAAAAAGAAATGGTGGCGGAGTTGCAGCGAAAAGAATTAAAAAATTTCAGTTATGCTGTGGTGGCTCGTTACCAGCCCGACAGTACGTACAATGGGTTAAATATTTCTGAAATTAATAAACGAACGGGCCGTAAACCGAAAGCTATTGAGGAAGCGGAAACAATTCTTGAGCTGGTGGCATCAACTGAACGGGTGCAGATGGTTTTTTTTAGCATGAATGAAAAGGATCTCCAGCGAATAATGCAGTATCCGTTTAATATGTTTGCCTCCGATGCGGGTGTAAACAGGTTTGGTTCGGGAATGCCGCACCCGCGTGCATATGGCACCAATTCAAAAGTGCTGGGCACCTATGTTCGTGAGTTGAAAGTAATTCGATTGGAAGAAGCCATACGCAGAATGACCTCGCTTCCGGCAGCTAAATTTAAATTACACGATCGGGGTCTGTTGCGCGAAGGCATGGCTGCCGACATTGTGATTTTCGATGAAAAAACGGTGAGCGATCGGGCTACCTATCAGAAACCACATGCGTATGCTGTTGGGTTTAAATATGTAATCATTAATGGCGCGATTACCGCGCAAGATGGCAGACACACGGGTGAACGGAAAGGCCAGGTTTTAAAAAGCAGGCCATAAACAAAATTGCCGACTGCTATTTTCCGTTGATATGGGGGAGATAAATTTTGAAGGTGGTTCCTTCATTAACCTTGCTTTCTACTTCTATCGTTCCGTTCAACGCCTCCACTTGTGTTTTTACTAAAAACAAGCCCATGCCCTTTCCTTCCACATGAGAATGAAATCGCTGGTAAAGAACGAATACTCTATCTTTTAACTTAGTAAGATCCATACCCATCCCATTGTCCTGTATGGTCAGGATAATCCAGCTATTTTCAAGAACTGTTTTAAGTTTGATCACGGGTTTTCGCCCCTGAACGCAATACTTAATTCCATTGCTGACCAGGTTGTATAAAATACTTTCAATGTACACCGGCACAGCAAAACAGGTTGGAGCCTTGCTAAAGTCTGCCTCAATGGTTGCATCTGACTCACGCAGTTTATCACGCAACATACTTTTGACTTTTTCGAGGCGGTCGTGGAAACTAATCGGTTCCCTTAAATTTTGAATTCCCCTTTTAATTTCAAGAATGGCATTCAGATCGTGAATAGAGTTGTCCAATGCTTTGGCCGACCCTTGTAGCATGGTAACTACTTCTGTATTGTCCGGTGAATCGGTTTTGAGCATGCCGGTCAGGCCAACGATTCGTGAAACTGTACCCCGGAAATTATGAGCGAGGATATACCCGAATTGCTCCAGTTGGTTATTCTGACTCACCAGTTCCATATTGGTTTTTACGAGATCGCGGGTTCGCTCTTCTACTTGTTGCTTGAGGTCGCGGCTATATTCTTCTAAAATAGTATTGGTTTTCTTTCGCTGTTGATTATTTCGGTACAAGAGCGTACTGATCACCAATAAAAACAAAATGGCTGCCACGGCTACCCAAGCCAGGGTAAATTGCTGATTGAGTTGCGAATTTTTTAGTAGCGCGTCTTTCTTCAACAGTTCGTTTTCTTTGGCAATTTTTTCGGTTTGGTAGGTGATGCGCAGGTTATCGATGTATTTCATTTGATCTTCATTGAAGATGCTGTCCTGGTACAGGTTAAACTGTTTGTAATAAACTAACGCATTTTTGAAATCGCCCCGTTGCTCAAAAATTTCGTGTAGAATACCGTACGATTCTTTGGTTTTATCGCGAAATGAATTTTTTTTCGAAATCTCAACGCTTCTCAGTGCAGTAGCAACAGCCTTGTCATATTCCTTTAAATCTTTATACACGAGAGCAAGCCCGTTGAGGGTGAACGTCATTCCATAGTCACTCCGCTTATTTTCTCCTAATCCTTCTGACAGCGAATAGAATTCAATGGCCTTAGCGTATTCTTTTTTATAGTAATAGATTTCAGCCAGGTTGTTGTAAATGTACGAGAGCCCATACCCTGCACGAGGGCGTTCCATTTCTCTTAGCAAGGCTTCCTGAATGTAATACTGTCCGCTGTCATACATCCCGGTTTTGCCATACAGCCGGCCAATGAAGTTCAATATATCAGCTAAATTAGACGAATCGGTTTTCCTTCCAATGGCAAGGGCTTTGAATAAATATCGTTGTGCCTCTTTGAAATTTTGTAGTGCCGAATAAATATTCCCCAACGTTTGATAGGAGTCCAGTAACTCAAGGGTATCCTTCAGTTGCTCGGAGAGGGGCAGATTTTTAAGCGCATATTCAATAGCCACTGAAAAATTGCCGATCCTTCGGTGGACTCTTCTGAGAATGCTGTACGACTCGTTTATGCCCGGATGTAATTCAATGAGGTGGCCAATTCCAGGGCTTCTTCTCCCAGGCTCAGCGACTCCTTCATGTCTATATTATAATTGAGACGGGCCAGCCTGATCAGAATATCGACCCGCGTTGTATCCTGGGCCGATTCAAGCCTTTGTTTGAGACTGTCAATTACCTGTTGCGATGTACTTTGACCAACCCCTCTAAGGGAAACGAAAAGGAGGAACAAAAGGAGCAGTGCGCGCACAACCAAATATAATCTTTTAAGGAAATTATTCTAAAAGCTCCTGCAGCTTTTGTAGTTGTTCCATGTTCATGGGTGAATAAATGGTATTGATAACTCCTTGCTTTTCGCGGGTAGTCAGCCGCCAACTTAAAGAAGCCCGGGAGCTGTTTTGGCGGATGCTGTCCATGTGCATCAAAATAGGTACGTAGCTTTCAACCTGATATTGCAAATCAACCCGGTAAATAGGATTGGTAAACCAGGTCTTCATTAAGCTGATCTGAAGATCGCTGTTGATGTCTTGAAAATTTTCAAAGTTGTTGTACACCGAACTGATGGGCTGCGTTACATCATCAATAATCGTTTGCCCTCCTTTGGCCGTGATGGTCCCTAGTTTAGGTGAATCACGGATAGAAAGAAAAATGACTCCCGATGTATTTTCCAAAATCCAATCTTTGAAAGCGTACTGAAAGCGAACAGCATCCGACAAACCAAAATTGTCTGAAATGCCGGCATCCATAATCTGAATAGGCGGGTTGGTTGGTAAGGTTGTGTTGGGTGTAATGTATGGAAAGGTGGCACTCATCCTTAATGCCGAGAGGAACCGGATGTTTCCGGCATCCTGTTGTTCGAGTAAACTAAAAAAATCGACTCCACTGTATTTCGTAAAGGCGTATCCGGGAAAGCTAAGGGCATCGGTATTCATGAACGATACCGGACGCGAAGCGATGTACAATTTGCGTCCGTCATTTACAATGGTGGGTGTAAGAATGGCCATCGGGATAATGGCTTGCGTTTCGTATGGGTTGTAGACATGGATGGGCTTGTCTAACAGGCCTTCTGTAATTTTATTCAACTGATCTTCGAAGGTGTAGCTACGATCGCGCAAATAATAATTACCGGCATACTCGAACTTGTTAAATCCTACAAACAAATCGTTGGCGAGCAAACTAAAGATGAGCGGATTGAGGTTATCGGCTGAAATCCGATCGCGATGGCTGTTGGAATAAGGGTGGATATCCTCACCAAGTTTTTCACGCAGTTTCAGTTCACGAAAGTAAGTAGCGCCAATTAATCCGCCCGATGCGCCTGTAATCAGAATACTGTGATCCATTAATTTTCCGTTCGTCAGGCTGTCGGCAGTTTGCAGGGCGTTTAGCGCCCACAGTGCCGCCCGTTTGCCGCCACCGCTGACACATAAGAAAACCATTTTTGGTTTTTCATCGGCCGGAAATTTCTTGCGCCAGTTTTGCAGCATCACCAGGGTGGTGTCACGATCCTGCTGAATACGAATGCTGTCGTTTAATTTCTGCAGGGCAGCAACCGAATATTCAGCCGGTGCTTCCTGGTAATCTAACCCAAAGGCTTCGTATTTTTTTGAGAAAAAATCTTCTCCTACTAAGAAATTCAGCAGCAGAAAAAGGCCAAGCGCGGTAGTGGAGGACCATCCGCCAAACCAATAAGCGAATGCACCTGATAACATTACAAAAATGGTGAGAAAAATCATGACGCTGGCAGCCGCGGGCAACTGGAAGTAGGCATTGTCTTTAAAAATTCCTAATAACAATACCAGGCCAAAAATAAACACCTCAATCACCACCAGGTTAAAGTGATTTTGATCGAACACCTGTATGATGGCGGCCTTATCATAGAAATTGATGTTACTCTCATCTACTTTTTTAATGCGGAATTTATCAAGGTAATAGTCTACCCGCACTTGCTTCTTTCGTGCAATATCCAGCTTTCGCAAGGCGCTGGCACGGGTAACGGCTACCTTCTCTTTTATTTTTTCGTCAATCCGGCAAACAACGTATTTAAAAATATCTTTGTTGGTGATCCAGAAATAAACAAAGAAAAGTAAGGTCATGATGAAATATCCCGCAAGAAAACCCAGGAGATTCAGTACAAGTTTAGACCCGGTGGTGTATTGATTGCTGGTTTGAAAGCTGATGATCTGATAGATATAAATCGCAATAAATACCAATGGAATGATGCCGTTGTTGATCCAGAATTTTGTAAAGGGACGGTGCATGGTTCCAACAAAAGAAAACCGGTGGCCATCGCTGATGTAGCAGGTAATTTGAAAGGCAGCCGTGAACCCGGCCGTAGTTGATCCTATAATGAAAAAGCTGGTAAAATTCACCTTGTTCATATACTCCGGATCCAGGAAGAGGTAGGGGATGCCAAGGTACTTCCCAAAATTTCCGGTAATCATCGCAAACAGGATAATCCAGCACAGCAACAGCACATGGTTGCGCCTGAAGTTATTCAGCAACAACTGGATGGGAAAGGAATAGCGAAATGCAAGCAAAAAATTGTAAAGCCCTCGGAACATAGACACGTTATTCTTTCAATTTAACTATTTTTTACCTGAAACAATCTTTCCGAAACTGACAGAATTTGTCGCACGAGTTGAATATACTTGTATTTCTGATGCAGTAAAGTATTGAGTAAGCCCTTTGCCATATATCGTTCCTCAGCCGGTTCGGGCAAGACACGCACATTGGCAAAAGAGTACCTGAAACTCGCCTTGCGATCGCGGGCCGATTACTTCAAGCATGTTCTGGCGGTAACCTTCACAAATAAGTCCACACAGGAAATGAAGGATCGTATTCTGGCCTACCTGGATGACTTTGCGCAAGGCCGGGAAAATGATCTTTCGGAAGAACTGCGAAAAGACCTGGGGCTGGATGCCTCTACTTTTCAACTGTATGCGCAGGAAACACAAGCTGAAATACTCCACAAATACTCACAGTTTTCCATCAGCACCATCGATGCCTTTTTTCAGAAAGTAATCCGCTCGTTTACGCGCGAAGCCGGGTTGGCAGGCGATTACCGGTTGGAAGTAGAGCAGGCACCCGTAATGGAAGAAGTTATCGACAACCTGATCGATGAATTGGGCACGCATGAGCAACTCACCAGGTGGGTGGTGGAGTTTGCAAATGAAAACCTGGCTAATGAACGGGCGTGGGATGTGCGCAGCAGCCTGATCAGTTTTTCGGAAGAAATTTTTAAAGAAGAATACCGCGAAATCGAAGATGAGGTTTCGCAAACAACATCCGTGAATAATTTCTTTCCCGAGTTGTTAGCTAAGCTTAAAAAACGGAAAGATGAGTTTATTAAGACCGTTAGCACGAAAGCGCGCGAAGCTGTTGCCATCATTGAGAAAAACGGATTGACCTACGATGATTTTAAGTATGCCAGTGGCGGTGTGTATGGGTGGTTTCAAAAAATCGCAAGAATAACAACGGTAAAAGGTTTTGATGAAGAAGCTCTAGGCAAGCGCCCTCAGGGAGATTATCAGCTAAGCAAAAATTTTCCGGGTAAAGATACACGACATGCGGGCCTGATGATGAAACTGGCCGATGAACAGCTTATTCCTATTCTCCGCGACTTACTTGCCTACCGTGAAAAAAATTACAAGGCCGCACTTTCTGCGGATGTTGCATTGAATAACTTTTATGCTTTTGGATTGATCACAGATATTTCACGAAAGCTAAAAGAGTACAAAGATGAAAACGGCATGATGCTGTTGGCCGATGCACCCCGGTTTCTGAACGGTGTGATTCAGGATAGCGACACGCCTTTCATTTATGAAAAAGTTGGATCGTTTTACCGTCACTACCTCATCGATGAATTCCAGGACACCTCAGGCTTACAGTGGAAAAATTTTCTGCCGTTGCTTACCAACGGATTAGATCAGGGTTACACCAGCATGGTGGTGGGCGATGTAAAACAAGCCGTGTACCGCTGGCGTGGAGGCGATCTTAACCTGCTTCAGCAACAAGTAGGAGCAGCGGTAGGTGAACATCGGATCAGCACAAAAGAGCTCAATCATAATTACCGGAGTGCGGAAGCAATTGTGTCGTTTAATAATAAACTGTTTACCACGCTGGCCACAATGGTTGCAGCCGAAACGGGCAAACCACTTTCAGTGGAGGCTTACCACGATGTAACCCAACAACAGCACAAGAAAGAAGTTGGGTTCGTATCGGTCACGATGATGAAAGATGAGGAAGACCTGACATGGCGTGAAGCTGCCCTGCAACGTGTGCCCGGCTACCTCGAAAAACTTCAGGAGATGGGGGTCGCCCTCAAGGATATAGCCATTTTGGTTCGGGAAAACAAGGAAGGCCAGCAGATTGTAAAACATTTAATGGACTATCGAAGGTCCGGACACGCGAAGCCCGGGTGCCAGTACGAAGTTGTTTCCAACGATTCGTTGCGGTTAGATGGTGCCGGTACGGTTAACCTGCTGGTGAGTGCGTTGCGTTATTTACTAAACGCTGATGATGCCATTGCGCGGGCACAATTAGGTTACGAGTATGCGCGCCTTCACGAACCAACCCGGTTACTTGCCGATGTGTTTACCGTAGCCAACCAGATTGACTTTGAAAATAATTTACCGGCATCATTCTCAAAACGCAAGGCAGCACTCAAAAAAATGCCGCTGTTTGAATTGACGGAATCGCTCATTGAGTTATTCTCGTTAGGAAAAGTGAAGGGTGAGTTTAGCTACCTGCAGTCGTTCCAGGATTTAGTGTTGGAGTTCTCAAGCCGTGAGCGAAATGACATTGGCGTGTTTTTGGAATGGTGGGAGGATATTAAAAGTAAAAAGTCGATTCAAGTATCTGGTGAAGTAGATGCCGTGCAAATTCTCACCGTACATAAATCCAAAGGTCTTCAGTTTAAATATGTGATCATCCCTTTTTGCGCATGGGAGGTAGATCATGGTTTTGGTCGCAATCCAAACCTGAGGGTAAAAGCCGATGAAGTTCCGTTCGATAAAGCAGGTTATTTACCTGTGAAGTATTCCAGCGCACTGGATGATACCTTGTTCGCAGATTACTATCAGGAAGAACGAAGTCGAATCTACCTCGACAATCTCAATTTATTGTACGTAGCCCTTACGCGTGCCGAGCACGGATTAATTGTCATGGCTCCCGAAGATGGCAAAAAGAATGTTGGACGGTTGCTGATGGATGGTATACAACAATCGATCGAACTACAGTCAACGTGGGACAGCGCAACGCAGACATGGACTATAGGCACATGGACTACAGCGGCTAAAGCGAAACTTCGCCCCGCCCCAACACCCGTGGAGCTAACGACCTATACGGCCACAAGCTGGCACGATCAGTTGGTGATCCGGCAAACTGCGAAAGGATATTTTCAAAAAGAAGAAAACGAAACCCTGGATCGAGTACGGCATGGAATTCATATCCATGCAATTTTATCGAAAGTGAAATATAAAGATGAGTGGCAAGCGGAGTTGGAGAAACTTGTGGATGAGGGGCTGATTTCCAGCGAAGAAAAACCACGGGTATTTGAATTGATGGAAGAGTTGCTCACCAACCCGTTGATCGCTTCCTGGTTTTCCGCGCCCTGGAATGTGCGTACGGAGGTGCCCATACTATTACCGGGCGGTGGTGACAGCCGCATCGACCGGTTGTTAACCCACGAAGGAAAGGCTGTCATTATTGATTTTAAAACCGGTGAACCCAACAAGGCAGATCAAAAGCAAGTATTGGAATACATGAACACCTTAACCCAAATGCAATTCACCGAAACGGAAGGGTATTTACTGTATACCAAAACAGGCGATGTGGTTTCGGTGCCTCCGGGCAAAACCAGAAAGGGAAAGAAGAAAGATGATCAACAATTAGGATTGGATTTTTAGGGATGGAATCATTTTTACGTGAATTAGCAAAGCAACTGAACAGCGAGAACCCCGCGTGGGATTCCATGACACTCGTATTTCCTAACCGCAGGGCGGCTTTGTATTTCAGGAAACACCTAAGCGAAATTATTACAAAGCCGCACTTTGCACCTGCGTTGCTCACCATCGAAGATTTTATTTCCGAGATGACGACCGCTCGTGTACCCGATAAACTGGAGTTGATTCATCGTCTGCACAACAGTTATCAGCAAATTATGCCTGAAGCAAAAGGCACACAGCGTGAGTCGTTCGATCAGTTTTATTTTTGGGGCGATATGCTGCTGCGCGATTTTGATGAGACTGACAAATACTTGGTCAATGCCGAACTTCTGTTTAAAGACTTGCGAAATCAAAAAGAGCTTGATGCCGGCTTTGACTACCTGACGGATGAGCAGCGCGAATTCCTGGTCAATTTCTGGTCAAGTTTTGACGAAACGCTCAACGCAAACAAAAAGAAGTTTATTGAAGTATGGGTTAAGCTATTTGAACTATATAAAACCTTTCGCGAACAACTGGAGCGTGAAGGCCTTGCCTACGAGGGAATGGTGCACCGGGAAGTAGCTGAACGAATGAATGCTGAAACGATGAAACGTAACCCGGCCGGGGTCATGTTTATTGGTTTCAATGCATTGACAAAGGTGGAAGAAAAAATTATTGAGCACTACGTGGAACTTGGCAGTAAGATGCATTGGGATGGCGATGATTATTACGTGAACAACGTGCGGCAGGAGGCAGGTCGGTTCATCCGCGAGTACCAGCAACATCCTGTATTCAAGGAAACATTCAGCAGCGGGTTTCCTTCTAATTTCAGGACGCAAAAAACAGTTAAACTATACAGTTCTCCTCAACCAGTGGGGCAGGCAAAGCTGATGGCACAAGTCGTTGATGCCGAACTTAAAAAAGGAATGGTGCCGGAGGAAACCCTCATTGTACTGCCCGATGAAAAGTTGCTGATGCCCGTGTTACACGGAATTGCCGGCAGTATAGAGAAGCTGAACGTAACCATGGGTTTTTCGCTGAGCAATACGCCACTTTTTAATTTAATTGAACTGCTGGTGGAGTTGCAAATTGCCAGGCGGGAAGATTATTTCAATCACCGTCAGGTTCTCAGCCTGCTAGGACACCCGTATGTGGTAGCGGCCGGTGCCGCGGAAGCCAACGCGAAACGAAAGGAAATTCTCGCGCACAATTGGGTACACATTCCGGAAAGTTTTTTGGCAACCGCAATACCGTTGCACCGACTGATGTTCAGGAAATCATCGCACGTTCCATTGGCTTATCTTTCTGAGGTTATTACGGAAATTGGTTCGCTGGAAAACCTCACGGATTTTGATCGCGAGTATGCCATTCAGTTTATAAAATTATTAAACCGGATGAGCACGTTGATCGGTAATTCTCCTACACAGGAAGTTAGTAGTAAAGAAAACAGCCAGGCGCTCAAATCATTTTTACGGCTCATCAAACAGTTGGTGCGTGCTGAAAAAATTCCTTTTACCGGTGAGCCGTTAAAAGGGTTGCAGGTAATGGGTGTGTTGGAAACCCGAAACCTCGATTTTAAAAACGTGGTCATTCTCTCGCTGAATGAAGGTGCCTTCCCTGCGTTTGGAAGCAAAGGATCATATATTCCGTATACTATCCGCAAGGCGTATGGCATGCCAACCATCGAACACCAGGATGCCATGTATGCCTATTTGTTTTATCGTGTGCTGCAGCGGGCCGAAAACATTTTCCTGTTTTATAATTCTGAAACCGATGTGCTGGGCCAGGGCGAAATGAGCCGATACTTGCAGCAGCTCATCTATGAAAGCGGATTAAAACCCGAACGGTTTGCGCTCCATAATAAAATTCAGCCGGCAACCATTCATCCGATCACCATCCAAAAAGATGAAAAGATTCTGACTGCGCTTGCGCAGATGAACAGCGGCAACCGGTATTTCCGCGGAATTTCACCATCGGCTTTGAATACCTACCTCGAGTGCCGGTTGAAATTTTATTTCAACTCCATCGCGAAAATCAGAGAAGCCCGGGAAGTGGAGGAAGACCTGGACGCGCGTGTGCTTGGAGATTTCTTTCATAAGGTGATGGAACGCTTTTACAAGCAACTGGCTGAAAAGAAAAAGAGCAAGCTGATAGAAGCGAGTGACTTTGATAAGAGCGAAGCGATATTTGATAAACTGATCGACCAGGTTTTTTCGGAAGCGTATCACCTGGATTCCGGAAAGAAAGTTATCTACGAAGGACAGGGGCTCATTGTGCGTGAAGTAATCTGGAAATTTATCAGGCGGATTATTGCATTGGATAAGCAACGCACTCCGTTTGTAATGGAGGCGGTTGAGCTTTCAGGTTTACTGTACAACACAAAAATTAAACACTCGCCCGGCTTTGCCGTGGTGGGCGGCACGATTGACCGCATCGACCGCAAAGGCGATGAAGTGCGCATCATCGATTACAAAACAGGCCGCGATAAACTGGATTTTGAAAATGTGCCCTCCTTATTTGTACGCGATGAAAAAAGCAGGAAGGCCGCTTTTCAAACACTTGTGTACGCCTTGCTTTATAAGAACAATAAATCGGTGAGTACCGAAGGAGCCAAAATTATTCCGGGACTTGTGAATCGCATGAATTTATTTGATGAATCATTTAAGTTCGGACTTATCATGGGCAATCAACCGGTGGGTGATGTTAGCGGGTTGTTACCTGAGTTTGAAAACCACCTGAAGGAATTGCTGGAAGAAATCTTTGACCCCGAAGCGGTGTTTGACCAAACCCCGTTTGTGGAAAAATGCCGTTACTGCCCGTATTTGAATATTTGTTATCGGTAATCACCTGAATTGTTAAGCCCTGATTATTTCACTGAAATTCAATCAGTAAACACGCAGATGTCAAAAGTACCTGCATACTGCGGTTCGGCCACATCAACGGAAATATAATACCATTCTCCTTCAATGAGATTGCCAGGAGAAACATAGACATCCACATCCAGGCCATAGCCCTGCATGCAAGCCAGTGGGGTTTTTCCATCGGTATCCCAAAAAGTAACAATGGTAGCTTGTTGGGTTCCACCAATGGAAACGCTCTTTACTTCAACAGCCACGTAGGTATCGGTTGATTGAAGAAATTTGAACCATCGGTTATTAACGGGATTAGAGGAGCAATAGGGAGCCTCGCCATCCGGAGTTGCATTTTCTGTTGTAAACTCAGGAATGTTTGGGCAGCCGTCAAACTTTCGAAGAGTTACATCAATGGCAAACGCCCGAAAGTCGTAATCAGGATTCATAAAATTCTCGTCACAGCAACCTCCCAGAATAAATCCTGTAAACACCAGTAAAACAGATATTATTTTCATATGGAAATTTTTGAAATACGATTATACCATAAAATTAATCCGTATCAGACAAACACAATGCAAAGGTGCCAACGGTGTCTGAAGTGCAATCAACCGATAAATAGTATACTTCACCTGGAGTTAAATCACCGTAAGAAAGATATACACTTTCATCAGGATAGTAATACGACTCACAATAAATTTCGACCCCATTAGAATTCCACAAGGTTACTACCGTTTCTGTTTGGGTTCCGTACGAACCGCCAACCTGAACAGACATGCTCAGGTAACCGGTTGCACTGGCCGTAAATTTAAACCAGCGGTTGTTGCTGGGATCACTACAATCAGTTGATTCACCATCGGGTGTTGCCCCCACGGTTGTATAGGCTGCATTTGCTGAACAATCGGAGGCCGTATAGAGCCCTGTTACATCAAGGGCTCCATCAAAAAAATCATAATCACCGCTTGGGGTAATAATTGGGGTAATGAAATCTTCATGGCAGCACCCTCCCAGGGTAAGTCCGGTGATAAGAAGGAAAATCGATGGGTTTTTCATACTCTCGTGAGCCTTTAAGCTATTGAAGGTAGTTAAATCAAACTATTATTCAATACGATAATTTTTGTGTTTTTTTTGGTAGCTTCGGTTGCGAAAAATGTAAAAACATGAAAAAACTCCTGATCACATTGGTTTTTGGTTTTGCTGGCCTGGCTGTTGCGCACGCACAGTATTCTGCAGGGCTTAAAGCAGGGATGAACTTCTCAACCATGGTGGTTGATGATGGAAACAGCGAGTATGGTTTTTCACCCGGGTTTCAGTTCGGGGGTTTCCTCGATTATAGTTTAACGAAAGTGAGTTTTCAACTGGATATTGTTTACTCAAAGCAGGGTGCATCCATTTCGGCTGACGGAGAAGACTTAAAGGTAAGCGCAAAGTATGTTAATATACCGGTAGCTGTTAAGTATAAAATCATTCCTTCATTAAATCTTCAGCTCGGCCCACAGGTAGGATTTTTAACCTGCTTAGAGTCAGATTATCATCCTATTGCGGGTACACCTTTTCAGGAACAGAATTATACTAAAGCGTATAAGAAAACCGATTTTGGTGTGAACGTGGGTGCCGGTTGGGAATCACCCCAGGGCATCATCGTGGAAGCTCGTTTCTATTTAGGATTGACAGACATTAATGATGACCCCGGACTGGCTTCAACTAAAAACCAGATGATTCAGCTTACAGTAGGATATAGACTGTTTAAGTTTTAATGCGTTGATGTCGGTCTGAACTTCGGCCTGTCGGGGGTTGATGGCTGACATCTGCTTAATTACCTCAATAATTTTTATCTCTATCCTCGCTGCCCCACCTGAATCCGTTCCCTTCACTCGATCGACCTCCATTTCTGTTGGGCCTTGTGCTGTTGCTTTTGGGTTGTGTGTTGTTGCGATTAGAAAATGTATTTCTTCGGTGTGAAGATTGACCATTGCCCCTTCTTGCATGATGCTGAGGCTGACGCAACGGAGGTGAGATCCGTGGATTCTTAATTCCTCCTGGAGTCATTGGATATGGATGATCTGTTACTACAGGAATAGTTTTTCCAATCAGTTTCTGGATGTCTTTCAGGTACTCCTTTTCTTCTTCATCGCAGAAAGAAATTGAAATTCCGCTAGCTCCCGCGCGGCCGGTGCGACCAATTCGGTGTACGTACGTTTCCGGAACATTCGGTAGTTCAAAATTGAATACGTGCGAAAGCTCATCAATATCAATACCACGGGCAGCAATATCAGTAGCCACCAACACACGTGTTGTTTGTGCTTTGAAATTTGTCAAGGCTCGTTGTCGTTGCGACTGTGATTTGTTTCCGTGAATCGCTTCTGCTTTAATGCCGGAGTTGTTAAGGTCCTTTGCAACCCGATCAGCGCCATGTTTCGTTCGGGTAAATACCAACGCGGTTTTAATGGAACGATCCTCGAGCAGGTGACGCAATAGTTTTCTTTTATCTCCCTTTTCTACAAAATAGATAGCCTGTTGAATGGTGTTGGCCGTAGAAGCAACCGGGGTAACTTCTACTCGTTTTGGATTTGTTAAAATTGTATTTGCCAGTAATGAAATCTCAGGCGACATGGTAGCCGAGAAGAAAATCGTTTGGCGCTTGGCCGGTACCCGGGCAATGACCTTTTTTACATCGTGAATAAAACCCATGTCGAGCATACGATCGGCTTCATCTAATACTAACATCTTAAGATGGTCGAGTTTTACGTACCGTTGGTTCATCAAATCCAGTAATCGACCCGGGGTGGCAATCAGAATATCAACTCCTGAACGCAACGCGATGGTTTGTGAATGTTGCGATACTCCACCAAAAATGACGGTGTGTTTTATACGAAGATGTTTTCCGTATGCGGCAAAGCTTTCTCCAATTTGAATGGCCAACTCACGCGTAGGTGTTAAGATTAAAGCCTTAATACCCTGCGGGCCTTTCACATAAAGTTCATCGGTGTGCAGTAACTGCAAAATGGGAATGGCGAAGGCAGCGGTTTTTCCGGTTCCGGTTTGGGCACAACCCAGCAAATCGCTACGCTCTAATAATATAGGAATAGCTTGTTCCTGAATGGGAGTAGGCTTGGTATAGCCTTCTGTTTTCAGCGCCCTGTAAATAGGCTCGATAAGATTTAATTTTTCGAATGACATGAATACTTACAGCACGGATAGCCGTGCATCTTTTTAAATAAATAGTTCCTAAAAATGATTCCCTCTTGGCTCAACGTAGCGCAGAAAGCGCTTTAAAACGGGAATTTGGAGGAGTGTGGCACAAAGATACACAATTTTAACTTGGGTATGAATTTGCGCCTGTTTGCGCCCTGTTATTTTTCTCGTTCGAAAATCCTAACTTTCAAAAATATATAAACCAAAACCCTTATGACCTTTAACATCAAACATGCAGAAAGTTTATCACGAGGTGAACTTTTATTGCGATCATTCTTTGGATGGATTTACATCTACTTTCCACATTTTTTTGTGCTTATTTTTATGGGCTTGTGGGGCGCCATTCTTGGCTTCATTGCCTGGTGGATGATTTTGTTCACGGGACGCTATCCGCAAAGTTTTTTTGAATACCAGGTTGGGTTGCAACGATGGCAAATGAGAGTGAATGCCCGTTATTTTAACCTGACGGATGGTTATCCTGCTTTTGGAATTGACTCTAAAGATGAGGCCATCACCTTTGACGTTCCTTATCCTGAAAAGCTGAGTCGGGGCATGCTGTTAGTACGGGCTTTCTTTGGATGGCTTTATGTGTTAATCCCGCATGGTATCGTATTGTACTTGCTTACGTTGGCTGTGTTGGTTGTTTGGTTTGTAGGATGGTGGATCATCCTTTTTACAGGACAACTGCCTGCCGGCATGCATAACTTTATTGTTGGATATATGCGGTGGACTACGCGTGTGAACCTGTATATGGGCAACATGACGGATACGTATCCTCCTTTTTCATTAGATTAAATTTTTTACTTGTTCGAATTTAGAAATGGAATTTCATCCTTTACCACAACCCCATGAAATTGCTGAACGCGAGAAAGAAGATGCCATGGGGGCATATTTAATGATGTTTGCAGCGGTAGCCATTGGGCTGCCGTTGCCAATCATCAACCTGATTGCAGCCGTTATCTACTATTTTGTAAACCGGAAGAAGAGCCGTTTCATTCATTTTCACTGTTTGCAGTCGCTCTTATCGAATATTCCCACCACCATCATCAACTGGGCGTTGGTGATTTGGGCTGTCCGGAATTTTATTGGCCATTATGAGTGGACTACCGAATTTTGGGCGTATGCGATCTTCGCAGGTGTGGCAACATTTCTCTATTTTATCATCAGTATTATTGCTGCTTACAAAGCACGTCAGGGCAAAATGTACTACTTTTTGCTTTTTGGTAAGATAGCTTACGAAGCTGCTTACAAAGTACGGCCTTCCGATGCTATGACTTCCGAACCGGTTAACAAACCTCCTTTTTAAACTATGCGAAGCAGTACGTTGCGTGACCTGATTATTTTGCTGGCCATAGGCGGAGGTCTGTTTGCCGGTGGATATTTCCTGGTTAAAGAGTTGGGCAAGTCAGACCTCGAACTGAGTTATGAGGTTTCATATGAACAGGAAGAAAAGCTGGGTAACCTTTTTAAAGACATGATCTGGGATGAATTTCCCACGGTAAAAGATAACGCAGCTGATACTGCCTTGAAACAAATTACCGATCGTCTTCTTCAGGCGTTGGATACAACCCACTACCGGTATGAGTTTACTATTATTAAAAATGAGCAAATCAATGCCTTTACTATACCGGGCGGCAACATTTATGTTTTCTCGGAATTGATGAAGGCAGCTGAAACACCGGAAGAAGTCGCGGCTGTATTGGCGCATGAAATAGGCCATGCTGAAAAGCGGCATGTAGTAACAAAGCTGATGCAGGAACTTTCGATGACGGCAATCATAGGAGTGCTGTCGGGTGGCGATCCTGGTGTATTAACCGAAGTTTTAAAGAATATTATCGGAAACAGTTTTAGCCGCAGTCAGGAAGAAGAGGCCGATAAGTTTGCGTTAGAGCTTCTGGAAAAGGCGGGTATTTCTCCGAAAAACCTGGCGCGTTTTTTTGAACGCCTGAATGAAAAAGACCTGGACTACGATGAAAATTTAGAAATTCTAATGACTCACCCGCATAATGATAAGCGCATCGATCAGGCCCGCAGGTATAAAGTAAAAAATGGCTTTGAGCCTAAGCCTTTTAATATCGACTGGAAGAAGGTACAGGATTCGTTATAGGGTTTTATGATCATAAAAAAGCCCTGCACATTTACGCGCAGGACTCTCTTTATTATTTTTGAGATGGTTTTCTAATAGTATACTTAATTTTTTGTGAGCTCGGCATTGATGTGAAGTTTTACGTCTTCACTAACCACCATGCCACCGGCCTCGGTAAGTGCATTCCAGTTTAGTCCGAAATCTTTGCGGTTTAATTTTCCGTTAATTTCAAACCCTGCTTTCGTATTTCCCCAAGGGTCAACAACCGTTCCACCAAAATCTACATCCATAACAATAGCTTTTGTTGTTCCACGAATGGTTAAAGCGCCATCCAGTTTATATTCACTGCCTGCTACTTTTGCCAATGAACCTGTAAAATCAATGGTTGGATATTGTTCGGCAGCAAAGAAATCGGGTGATTTCAAATGACCATCGCGGTCGGTCTGATTCGTATCAATGCTGTTGGTATCTAAGCTGAAGCTTACTTGTGCGCCATCAAAATCATCGGTTTCGCTTTCTACGCTTCCGCTGAATTTTTTAAAGAAGCCGGTAACCGTAGAAATTACCAGGTGCTTCACTTTAAATTGTACTTCGGTGTGTGTGGTGTCAATTCCCCATTTTGTTGCTGTGATCGTTTCCATATCGCTTTTTTGTTTGTTTTAATTACACAACAAAAGTAGGGTGGGAGTAAACGAATCTACTTGAACCAGATTAAGAAACCGGGGGAAGTACCTTGAACCAGGTTAAGAAATTCACTTTTCAGTCTGCCGTCTCCTGATTTTGCTCAAAAATTCCGGTGTTATACCCAAATACGAAGCAATGTATTTGAGTGGAACGTATTGCTCAAACGTAGGATACTTTTGCCGGAACCGTTCATATCGATCTTCTGCAGGAATTGAGAAATTTTGAATGATTCGATCCAATTGTGTGATCAAAGCATTTTGAAAAAGAATCCTGAAATATTTTTCAAACTTGGGGTACCGATCCAGCAGTTGATCCATATCCGTTTTTGGAAGGTAAAAGACAGCGCTTTCCGCTAACGCGCGGGTGGAATAAATGGCGGGTTGCTTTTTTGTAAAACTTTGAAGATCGCCTGTCCACCAACCCGCTGTAGAGAATTGAATAACATGTAAATCCCCCTTTTTGTCGGCAGAATACGACATCAAACACCCGGATTCTACATAAATGAAGTTTTGTGTAATGGAACCAATTTTCTCGACATATTCCCCTTGTTTAATTTTGGCAGGAATCAACAATGATGTAAAGTATAGACTCTCCCGCTCATCAAGTGAAATATGGCGACTGATTTGATCAAGTATATTCGAGGCGTTCATCAGATACCCAAAAATGGTTTTTACCTTTATGTATGGATTTGAAGCAGTTCAACGAAGATGCAAAAAAGAAATCAACCGAGAATAAAAAATTCTTGCTCGGTCTGAAGAAGAAAGACCCGCGTAAACTAGATGACCAGTTCCACAGCCTTCATGAGGAAGTTTTTCAGGAGATCGATTGCCTGACCTGTGCCAACTGCTGCAAAACCACCAGTCCTATTTTTTACCAAACTGATGTTGAACGCGTGGCGAAAGCTCTTCGGATGAAGCCTGGTGAGTTTATTGAAAAGTATTTACGAATCGATGAAGACAAAGACTTTGTGTTAAAGTCATCGCCTTGCCCGTTTTTGGATGAGGATAATTATTGCAAAGTGTATAACGATCGCCCAAAAGCCTGTCGTGAATACCCACACACCGATCGTAAGAAAATGGTTCAGATCATGGACCTGACCTATAAAAACACACTGGTGTGCCCGGCTGTGTTGGAGATGGTGGAGCGACTAAAACAACTAAAACTCTGAATGTCATCTCGAAACCGTTACGTCATCTCGAACGAAGTGAGAGATCTTTTGAGGTATTTAGTCTATCATTAATTATGGACATGAAATTGAAATTCGACTACCGAGATCAGAAGATTTCCCTCCGCCTGCTGGCCGATCGAAATGACCATAAAAAAAGCCAACGAAAAATCATTGGCTAATGGGCATATTGTCTAATTGAAAATTAAACCTGCGCTGCTAATTTCTGATTCAATACTGATTTTGGAACGGCTCCAACTTGCTTGTCAACAATCTGGCCACCTTTGAATACCAATAACGTAGGAATACTTCTAACCCCAAATTTAGCCGTAGTCTGCGGATTTTCATCAACATTTAATTTGGCAACAACTGCTTTTCCGTCATAATCACCTGCCAGTTCTTCCACCACCGGACCGATCATTTTACACGGGCCACACCATTCGGCCCAAAAATCTACTAATACAGGTTTTCCAGAGTTGATGACTTCATCAAAATTCGAGTCGGTTAGTACGATTGCTTTTCCCATTGAAATTAAAATTTATAGTTCTTTTTATGTTTCTGCTTCTTCCAACACAAAGGTAGGTGAAATTGTTCCAATTTCGGGCCCTTCTGTTTCCGGATGTTTCGATGCCTCATCTGACAGCCACCTGACGTTTGAGGACTCGGTAATCACACCAATTTCGGCCAGTTTCTTTAAATCCTGAAAACATTCATTTACGGGCTTCAGGCGGTAATTCCTCGAGAGCGATTCTGCCTGAAGAGCCTCGGCCTCGTCCCTGATATGAATTTGTAAGGCAGCATTGCCCGGATATTTTTTGCAGATTCTTTCAACCGAATCGATCAGTTGATTGGAAACCGACTGCAGGGATATTCTCAGGGCAAAACCCATCAGTCGTTTTTGTGCCAGGTCGTTTAGAAGTTCAATGTTTCTGATTTTAAGTTCCAGGTTCATATTTCCCCAAGTACTTCTGATCACATTGCCTTCGATGTACAGGAACCAGCCAACATTCATAAAGTTTCTGAACTTGAGGTAGCTCTCTCCAAACAGGGTGAAGGCATCTTTTCCGCTATTGCCGCTGTAATCTTCCAGGATAAATTTCCCGAAAGGCTTCCCGGATTTAGTGGTACGGTGTTCAACCGATGATACGATTCCGCCAACACGAACATCTTTTCCTTCCAGTGGGATAAAATCGTTTAGCGATGCGCAACTTGCGTTGCAGAAGGTATCGAGTTCAAATTGAAAGTTATTCAGTGGATGTCCTGAAATGTAAATTCCAAC
This sequence comes from Cyclobacteriaceae bacterium, assembly GCA_049306095.1. Classification (GTDB taxonomy): domain Bacteria; phylum Bacteroidota; class Bacteroidia; order Cytophagales; family Cyclobacteriaceae; genus UBA2336. The sequence goes on along the minus strand of JBAQPU010000042.1, from coordinate 3,099 downwards.
AACCTCTTTCTCCAGTCCAAGCTTTTCCAGTTCACTGAACGGCTCAACCGATTCAATTTTTGGTTTCGGCATGGCCGTGCCTGAAGAGCCTCCAAACAAACTGGCTTGCGCGCTTTGTTCTTCCAGTTGTGTTTTGGATGCGTATTTAATAGCCTTTTCAATCAAACTGGTATCGCCTTCTTTCGCAAACACATATTGCCTTCGGTGAATGCCGGAAAAGGAATCAAATGCCCCGGATAGTGCGAGACATTCAAATGTTTTTTTGTTGACTGAACGCTGATTCAGGCGCTTGGCAAAATTGAATAAATCTTCAAACGGGCCGTTTGCTTCACGCTCCTGAATAATGGCCTCAACGGCAGCATCACCAGCTCCTTTGATGGCTCCTAATCCAAAACGAATTTCACCATCTTTATTGACCGCGAAGTACACCCCCGATTCGTTAATGTGAGGTCCCAGCACGTTAATGCCCATGCTTCGGGCTTCATCTATAAAGTAGGTAACATTATCGAGGTTGCTTTGCGAGTGGGTTAACACAGCAGCCATGTATTCGGCCGGGAAGTTTGCTTTCAGGTAGGCTGTGTGATAGGCCACCAGCGAATAACAGGTGGAGTGTGACTTATTGAAAGCATATTGGGCGAACGCCTCCCAGTCGGTCCAAATCTTTTCACAAATTTCTTTGGGATGTCCGTTTGCTTTACATCCCTCAATAAACTTGTCCTTCATTTTATCGAGCACCGATTTCTGTTTTTTACCCATCGCCTTACGAAGCACATCGGCATCACCTTTACTGAAGCCCGCCAGTTTCTGCGAAAGCAACATTACCTGCTCCTGGTACACGGTAATTCCGTAGGTCTCTGAAAGGAATTCCTCCATTTCGGGCAAATCGTATTTTAGAATGGCGCGACCGTGCTTACGGTTAATGAACTCCGGAATGTATTCCATCGGGCCCGGGCGGTACAAGGCGTTCATGGCAATCAGGTCTTCAAACTTATCGGGCTTGAGCTGGCGAAGGTATTTTTGCATACCCACACTTTCAAACTGAAAGGTTCCCGTGGTTTCACCGCGCTGAAAGAGTTGATAGGTTTTGGCATCGTCTAAAGGAACTGTGTCAATGTCAATGTCGATGCCTCGGCTTTCTTTAATATTTCTTAACGCAGTTTTAATAATGGTTAAGGTTGTTAAGCCAAGAAAGTCCATCTTCAGCAACCCGGCACTTTCTACCACGCTGTTGTCAAACTGCGTCACCAGCATTTCAGAATCTTTCGCGGTAGATACCGGCACAAACTTGGTGAGGTCATCGGGTGTGATGATTACCCCGCAGGCGTGTGTACCGGTGTTTCGAACAGATCCTTCCAGTACGATGGCCTGGCGGAGTACATCGGCTCTCAGGTCGTTTCCTTTCCGGATGTCGGCAAGTTCTTTTACTTCCTGAAAAGCCATGTCAAGCGAAGTACCCGCTCTGTCGGGAACCATTTTGGCAAGAAAGTTTGCGTCAGACAGGGGTAACTCCATTACCCGGGCGCAATCGCGAATGGACGACTTGGCAGCCATGGTGCCGTAGGTAATGATTTGCGCTACCTGAGATTTACCATATTTGTCAATCACATAGTTGAGTACTTTATCGCGACCGGCATCATCAAAGTCGATATCAATATCAGGAAGGGATACACGATCAGGATTTAAGAAACGCTCGAAAAGCAAATCGTATTGAATAGGGTCAACGTTGGTGATTCCAATACAATACGCAACGGCTGAACCTGCTGCTGAACCCCGACCGGGGCCAACCGAAACACCCATCTCACGCGCTTTTGATGTAAAGTCCTGAACGATGAGGAAGTATCCGGGGTATCCTGTTTTTTTAATGGTCTCTAGTTCAAAGTCAATCCGTTCTTTCAGTGACTTGGAGATCTCACCATATTTTTTCTTTGCTCCTTCAAACGTTAAATGTTGAAGATAATCGTCTTCTGTTTTGAAACCCTTTGGGATATCAAACTTCGGGAGGAGTACATTGCGTTCAAGGTTATAGCTTTCAATTTTATTGAGGATCTCGTTGATGGTTTCGATCGCCTCCGGTATATCAAGGAAGATGGATTTCATTTCCTCCTGCGACTTGAAATAAAATTCATTATTGGATAAGCCGTATCGTCTGCCTCTTCCTTCACCAATGGGTGTTGATTTAAATTCACCTTCCTTGATACACAGCAAAACATCGTGCGCGTTGGCTTCTTCCTTATCGAGGTAGTACGCTTCGTTGGCAGCAAAATATTTTACCTTATACTTTTTTGCAAAGCGGAGTAACACTTCATTTACGTGGTCTTCTTCCGGTAAACCATGCCGGTTGATTTCCACATAAAAGTCATCGCCAAATTCACTGTGCCACCACTTGAAGGCATCCTCAGCCTGGCGTTCGCCCACGTGGAGGATTAAGTAGGGAATCTCACTTGAGAGCGTTCCGGTAGTTGCGATTAAGTCTTGTTTGTACGCTTGAACCAGTTCTTTATCAATGCGCGGATGGATGCCGTACAACCCTTCTGTAAAACCAATTGAGCTTAGTTTAATCAGGTTTTGATAACCGTTTTTATTTTTTGCCAGCAATACCTGGTTGTATCGCTTATCGGGATTGTCTTTCGTGAATTTTAGTTTCTTTCGTTCTTCCGCCAAATAAAACTCGCAACCAACAATTGGCTTTATTCCGTGCGCGAAGGCTTCCTGAACAAACTTGAATGCGCCATACAGATTTCCTAAGTCTGTAAGGGCGACTGCCGGCATGTTGTGCTCTTTTGCTTTGCCAATCAGCGATTTGATATCGGGCGTTGCCTGAAGCACGGAAAACTGAGAGTGAACGTGCAGGTGGCAGTAAAGGCCTTCGATCGTCTTCCCGGCCTGATCCGTTAAAGAGTAGCCGGCAGTTTTTTTCTTTTCGCGCTTTGCAAAGTTGGCTTCATCCAGGTCAGGCTCTTCGTATTCAATTTCTGATACCGGAGTAGAATCGAACGGACTAACCACTTTTTTCTTTAGCAATCCGAAAAAGCAGCGAGCTGTGGCGGCTACATCGTAAGTGGCGTCATGCGCATCACCAAAATCTTTACCAAAAAGTTT